>NZ_AP025523.1:637884-956826 GCF_027923555.1 Vulcanimicrobium alpinum
GATCGGAAATCGGTCGAGAACTTCAAGTCGCCGCGATCGAGATCGGTGAGCGAGGGATGCTCGCCGTAGATCCCGCCTTTCACGCCGCCGCCGATGACGAACAGCGGCATCGCGGTCCCGTGATCCGTTCCGTTCGACGCGTTCTGCGCCACGCGCCGGCCGAACTCGCTGAACGTCAGCGTCATCACCTTGCGATCGAGACCGTGCGCCGCGAGATCGGCGTAGAACGCCTGCAGGCCGTCGCCGAGATAGCCGAGGAGACGGTCCTGCTGCGCGCGCTGTCCGGCGTGCGTGTCGAACGAACCGAGCGAGACGAAGACGATCTTCGACCCGACGCTGGAGCCGATCAGCCGCGCGGCGAGCGCGAGCTGCTGCGCGAAGCCGTTGTTCGGATACGCCGCCTTGTTGGTGAAGGTCGCGGTCTGCGCGCGCAGCGTGTCGCCGCCGTGGTAGGCATCGCGCGCGGTCTGCGCGATCATCGTGAGATACGGCGACTGTCCGGCCTTCGCACCGTCGTAGAGGACGCCGGCGCTCTGTTTTTCGGCGAGATTGCGCCCCGCGTTGTAGCCGAAAGCGCCGAGTGTACCGATCGCCGGCACCTCGACGTGCGACGCGACGAGCGCCGCGGGAAGCGTGTCGCCGAGCGAGACCGCCTCGAAAAGCGGCGGCTTCGAACCCGCCGGGAAGCGTCGGTCGAGATAGCGGCCCAGCCATCCGTACTGCTGAGGTCGTTCGGGCGACGCCGTCTCCCAGATCTGCGTCGCCTCGAAATGCGAGCGGTTGGGATTCGGATAGCCGACGCCCTGGACCACGGCCACGCTGCCCTCGTGGTAGAGTGCGGCGAGGCCCTTCAGGGCGGGATTGAAACCGATGCGATCGTTCAGCTTCAGCACCGAAGCGGGCGCGAGCGCGATCCCGGGGCGCACGCGATGGTAGTTGTCGTCCGCGAAGGGGACGACGGTGTTGAGCCCATCGTTGCCGCCGCCCATCTGCACCACGACCAGGACGTTGTCGGGATCGCCGTTTGCGCCGAACGACGGCAGCGGTGCCGATGCGCCCGCGACCTGCGCGAGCGCGACGCTCGCGTTGCCGCCGAGGAACGCGACCGAGAGCGCGGAGGAGACGAAGGTGCTGCGTTTCATCGTGCGGTTCCCAACTTCAAGCGAGCTGATTGACGGGCAGGTTCAGGGTGAGCGCAAGCGCGCCGCGGATCTTGTCCTGATAGTTCTCGGGACCGAAGGGCATCGGATTCTGCGTCGCGGCGGTCGGCGTCGCGCTGTTCAGATATCCGGTGAGCGTCGCGCGAACGTCGGAGGTGACGTCGTCCTGCACCGCCTCGCCGACCAGTGCCGCGGCGACTTTCGCGGCGTCCATCCCGACGCGGCCGACCAGCGCATCCGGATTGACGTACGGCGCGCTCACCGCCGGCTGGCCGTTCTTTCCGGGCGCGGTCTGCGCGACCAGCGCGTTGACGAAGTTGAAGCGCGCCAGCAGGGTCGAGGTGTTGATCCACGTCGGGCCGCCGTCCCAACCCTTGACGCTCGGCGGGTTGAGCGGCTCCTGGCCCATGCGTGCGAGCTGGTACGGCAGGTTCGGCGGCACCGTCGCAGTCCCGAAATAGCGCAGCGTCCCGATCGCGAATTCGACCGGCGATTTCGGCAACGCGCGGTAGGCGCGCGTCGAGTAGAAGACGTTCGAGCGCAGGATCGTGCCGACCGTCTTCGCGATGTCGAAGCCGGAGAGCGCGTACACCTGCGCGGCGGACTCGATGAGCTCGGGTTCGGGGTCGCTGTAGACGAAGAATTCGAGCAGCTTGCGCGCGAGGAAGCGCTGGTGCACCGGCTGGGCGACGATCAGCGCGATGACGTCGTCGGCGTTGTAGTTGCCGGTCTTGCCGAACACCGTCTTCGGACCATCGTCGTGACGCGCGGCGACGAACTGGGCCTGCAGTCCGCGATCGAGCGTCCAGCCGGTGAACGCGCGGGCCGCTTCCTTGATGTCGTCTTCGGTGTAGTTGCCGAGCCCAAGCGCGAAGAGCTCCATCACCTCGCGCGCGTAGTTTTCGTTGGGATGCGCTTTGGCGTTGTAGCGGTTGTCGAGCCAGATCAGCATCGCCGGATCGGTCGTCACTGCCGAGAGAAGCGCGGGGAAGCGGCCCATCCCGAGCGTGCGGAACAGATCGATCTGCGCGACCATCTGCGCCGCCGGCACCTTGTTGATCGACGTCGCGAAGTGACCGTGCCAGAAAAGCGTCATCTTTTCGCGCAACTGGCGGTTCGTGCGCAGCATGCGGTCGAGCCACCACATCTGCGCCGCGGCGCGGTTCTTGCCTTGCGTGAAGAGTACGTCCGAGTCGGGGAAGTCGGTGAATTCCGCGTCGAGGCCGGGCGGATGGAGCATCGCGTCGACCGCGCCGTTCATCCCGAGCGATGCGAGGCGCGCCGGCTCGTCGGCCGCACCGCCGAAGCCCGCGCGGCGCAGCAGATGCGCGGCATGACGCGGCCCGAAGCGGCCGGCGTACGGCAGGAGCGCCGTCGCGGCATCGAGCGCGCCGGGCGGACGAAAACCGACCTGCGGATCGGTCGAAGTGTCGATCTTGGACGGCACGGTACCCTCCGAACGGCTACCGATTCGCCGCCGTCACGCCGAATCGGCGCGCCCGGATGAGACTTGCGTGAAAGTTCGGGCGCCCGCGTCAGCGCTGGAGCATCAGCTCGATCTCGGTCGCGAGCTCGGGTGCCGCGATGCCGCGGGTCGGACGGCCGCTTGCCGAGATCGTGACCGTCGCGTCGGCGCGTCCCATCGCCGCGGCCAGGAGGCGGCGCTGTTCCTTGATATATGCCAGCCGCGGCTTCGCCTGGTGTTCGTACCAGGTGAACTTCGCGGTGCGCGCGGCCGGCGCGTCGCCGGCGCTCTCCTTCGGGATCATTCCGTAGGTCGTGCTGAAGAGGAACGCGTCGGGGACGTAGTACGGTGGAAAGGCGCCGGCGCGCACGTCGACGACGAAGACGTGATCGAAACGCCGTCCGAGGATGCGCTCCACGGAAGCGACGGCGACGGCGTCGGTGCGTTCGTCGTCGATCTCGGGGCCGCCGTCGCCGGCAGCGATCCGCTCGCAGTACGCGAGCGCGCCGGCCAGCCCGGCACCTGCATGGCGCGCGTCGACCTCGCCGATCGTCGCGACGAGCTGCGCGATCATCGTCGCGCGCAGCCGCGCACGGGCCGCCGTCTCACCGTCGCGCGCGAGCAGCAAGCCGGCGTCCGCGACGATCGCCTGCGCGGCCGCGGCGGCGCCGAGGCTGCGTGACCAGGCGATCCAGCGCGCGCGGCGCGCGCGAAACGACGCGAGCCGTTCGCGCGCCGCCGGGGTGAGGTCGGCGTCGCGCTCGGCGCGCAGCACGTTGGTCGCGAGCCGCACGTCGCGTTTGCGATCCCAGCGCCGGTCGGTATCGGGGGGCTCGTCGGGGAGGACGAACAGCGCGGGCTGCGGATCGGCCGGCTCACCGCACAGCAGCGCGATCGTGGCGTCGGAGAGGCGCAGCAGCGGCAACTGCAGCGTGCGCAGCAGCCAGTCATGGCGGAACGGATCGACGGCGCACCACAGCACGGCGAGTGCGTCGCGCACGTCGGCGCGTTCGAAGAGCGCCGGATCGCCGGCCGGCGCGATCGCGATGTCGCGCGCGACCAGCGCGTCCTCGACGATCCCGAGCGTCCGCAGCGTGCGGTGCACGACCGCGATCCGGCCCGGCGGCGTCCCGCCGGCGATCAGCGCTGCGACGCGCTGCGCGATCGCCTCCGCTTCGCCCGCGCGATCGGACGCGCGCACGACGCGCACGGCGTCGCCCGCCGGAATGCTGCGCATCGGATCGTCGGCGATCACGGCGCGCATCACCGCGGCGATCTGCGGGGGGAGCGTCCGCGCCACGAGCGTCACCGTGGTCTTCGCGCACCCGAAGATCCGTTCGGGCCGCGAGCCCGCGAACGTCTGCGTCGCCGCGTCGGGATCGCCCGCGACGGTGACGCCGTCGAGCGCGTCGCCGAAGAGCGCGCGCAGAAAGCGCAGCGCGCCGGCGGGCAGGTCGTGCGCGTCGTCGACGAGCGCGACGCGCAAGCGCCCGCGCAGCGACCGCGCGATCGCCGGGCGGTCGGCGATCAGCCGCACGGCTTCGGCAAGAACGTCGGCGGGGGTGAGGCAGCCCCGCCGCACGAGTTCGCTCGCGTACGCGCGCTGCAGCCGCGCGAGGATCTTCGCCAGATCGAGCTCGCGTTTGCGCTGCCGCTCGAGTTCTCCGGGACCGACGGCGAGCGAGGCGCGGTGCTCGTCCTTCGTCGCCGCGACGAGCGCCGGCGACGCGAGGTTCGGCGGGTTGGCGTAAAACGACGTCGCGCCGCGTTTCGCAATCGCGAGAAAGGCCTCGTCGTCGATCCCTGCGTCGCGCAATTTGCGGATCAGCCGCAGCGCCGCGTCGGCGAAGCGGGCGGGAGTGCGCAATCCGGCGATCTCCGGATCGACGTCGGTCCCGAGCCAGTCGCTCCACTCGGCGGAGAACAGGGGCGCGGCGGCGCGCTCGAAGATCTCGGCGGCATCGAGCGGCGAGACGAGTTCCGGATCGAGCGCGAGCCCCGTTTCGAACGGGTGCGCGCGCAGCAGTTCGAGCGCGAGGACGTCGAGCGTCTCGCCGCGCACCGCGATTCCCGTGGCGGCGGTGATCCGTTCGGCGAGCGCGCGCGCGCCGCCGGCGCGCGCCGCGGTGACGATCGCACCGTCGGCGAGCGCCGGATCGCGGCCCACCAGCGCGGCGAAGCGGCGCGCCAGCGCGTCCGTCTTGCCGCTGGTCGGCGGCCCGACGAACGCGATCAGCCCGCTCTCCGGCCCGAGCGTCAGCGCCCGCTCAAGCCCGAGCACCGCGATCATCGCGCGCTCACCGGCCGAAGCGCTCTTCGAGCGCGAGCGGGCGTTCGCGGCAGGCGTTCGCATAGGCGCAGTAGCGGCAGGCGTCGGGATCGTCCGTCGCCGGAAAGGCGCGCAGCGTTCCGCCGGCGAGTTCGTTCGCGAGCGCGATCATGTGGTCGCGCGCGCGTGCGAGTTCGGCGGCGGCGATCTCGCCGACGGTGCCGTTCGCGCGCGGCGGACGCGACGTCGTGACCACTTCGAGTTCGACCGGCGCGACGTCGAGCAGCGCGTCTTTGAGCGGGATCAGCGCGAGCCGCGAGACGGTGTCGCCGGCCTCGGTGCGCGCCCAGTAGTAGAACGGCAGTTGGAACTCGCGGAACGCGCGGATGTCGGCGAGATACTCGAGCGCGCTGGTCGCGATCGAGCCCGTTTTGTAGTCGACGACGGTGACGGTCCCGGTGCGATCGTCACGGTCGAGTCGGTCGATGAAGCCGATGAAGCGCTGGCCGCCGAGCTCGACTTCGGTCGCCGTCTCGCAACCGATCACCTCGAACGGCGCGCGGTTCGCGCGTTCGAGCAGCCAGGCGAGGTACTTCTTGGCGGTGCGCCGCGCGCGCCGCTTCTGCAGTTCGAACTCGACCGGCGCGTCGAACCGCGTGCGGTGCCGGTCGAACGCGGCGACGACCGCGAAATCGAGCGTGCGCGCGAGCGCTTCGGGATCGGCGCCGTCGAAGCGCACGTGCCCGGTGTGGAAGTCTTCTAGCGCGGCGTGGAAGGCAATCCCGTAGAATGACGCCGACGATCCGCGATCCTCGACGGCGGCGCACGCGTAGCGGAACCACCACTTGCGCGCGCACTCGGCGTATGCGTTGAGCGACGACGCGCTGAACGAGATCTTCCGCATCGCGACGGGGGCCGGGGGTTCGTCGGTGACTGGCTGCGCTTCGATAAGCTCAGCGTGACTTGGGTCAGCGTGACGGGTGGCGCCGGCGAGCTCGGCGTCGATCTCCGCGACGAAGTCGGCCGCCTCCCAGGGTTCGGCGAACGCGCGCGCCGCGTCGAAGTCGCGTGCGATCCGCTCGAGCGCGAAGCGCGTCGCCGCGTCGTCGCAGCCGAACGACGCAAACGCAGCCGCCAGCGTGCGTTCCGCCGTCGCGTCGGGCGCTTTGTATGCCGCGGTCACCGTCTGCAGGCCGTGCACGAACCGCGTCGCGTCGGCGAGCGCGCCCCTGGCGACGACGTCGAGGAGCGATGCGCGTTCGCCCGCGGCCGCGAGCAGCGCGCGCGCGTCGTCGGATCGCACGCCGCTCTGGGGCGCGAGCAGCATCCGGCGCGCGTCGGCGTCGCTCTGCGACGCGGCGAATTGCAGCAGCGCGATCGTTCCGGCGACGTACGCGAAGTCGAGCGGCGGCGTCACCGGCGGTCCCAGATCGACGATCTCGAACGTCGCGCGCGCCGCCGTTGCCAAACGCCGCCACGCGAAGCGTTCGTCGTCGTCGGCGCACAGCGCCGCGTCGATCTGCAGCAGCGGCTCGCCGAGTGCGGGGGCCGCGCCGGTCGCGGCGCGCAGCGCGCCGCGGACGTCGAGCAGGTCGGCGAAGGCGAGCAGGGTGCGGACGTGCCCGGCCAACGGCTCGAGCGGTGCCGGGATCGCGCCGCGATCGCACGCGTCGAGGACGCGCTGGGCGAACGACGCGCTGGCGCGCACGTGCGGAGCGATCCCGGTGTCGTCGCGGGTCGCCGCGATGCGGCGGACGATCGCCCGCCGCTCGCCGTCGCCGAGCACGCGCCGCCCGACCAGCCGGCTCAGCAGCGCGGCCGGGGCGAGCGCGTCGCCGGTGGGGAGCCGGCGTTCGTCGACGAGGAGCACGCAGCAACGGTTCGGGCGGCGCGACGTCCGGACCCTCGACGGCGTCCACAGATCGATGCGGAGTTTGTGGACGCGCGTGGAATATGTGGATGATGCCGGAATGCTGGTGGTGAGATGCGCAGGATGATCGTCGGGATCTCCGGCGCGAGCGGGAGCGCGTACGCGATTGCGGCGCTGCGCGCGCTGCGTGCGGTCCCCGACGTCGAGACGCACCTCGTCCTCTCGCAGCAGGCGCGCCAGACGATCGCGCTCGAGACAGATGCCACCGCCGCCGACGTCGAAGCGCTGGCCGACGTCGTTCACCGCGACGAAAACCTCGCCGCCTCGATCTCGTCGGGCTCGTTTCACACCGAGGGGATGCTGGTGGTGCCGTGCTCGATGAAAACGGCGTCGGCGATCGCCTACAGTTTCAACGCGAACCTGCTGGTGCGCGCCGCCGACGTGTGCCTGAAAGAGAAGCGCCGGCTGGTGCTGATGGTGCGCGAGACGCCGCTCCATCTCGGCCATCTGCGGACGCTCACCCAGCTCGCGGAGCTTGGAGCCGTGATCCTGCCGCCGGTTCCGGGGATGTACGCGCACCCCAAAACGGTCGACGACATCATCGGACACGCGATCGGGAAAGCGCTGGATCAGTTCGGCATCGACGCGAAATCGTTCGCCCGCTGGACCGGCGCATAGCGCGCCCTCAGCGCACCGTCAGCGAATAAACCGCGGCGTCCGCGCGCGAGCCGCCCTTCGCGTCGGCGAGCGCGACCGACACGGTATACGTACCGAGTCTCGGCGCGGTGATGCTCACCCGCGCCGAGACCTTCCGGTCGGATGCGCCGATCGTGAACGTGCGCGGGTCGCTGCGTTCGAAGTCGCTCGGCGCGTCGAGGATGTAGAGCTTGCAGTCCGGCTGTTCGCAGCGGAAGCGCACTTTCGGTGCAGCGCCGTCGCCGCCGGCGATGCGCGCGACGAGCGGCTGCGGAAAATCCGTCTCGTAGGCTGCGGCGCCCGCCGCGGCGTAGGCATGCGCGTTCTGGGGCGATCCGGAGACACCGACGACGGCGGAGCGCGCGGCCCCGTGCCCTGCCTGCGCGGCGTGAGGCGCGTGATGCGGCGCGGCCGCGACGAGGATCGCCGCGACCGGGGGCAGCGCGATCCCGAGCCTGCGCATCACGAGGCGACGGCGCGTTCTGGGGCGTCGTGCGGCGGGCGCCACGCCACGCGCGGCGGGATCAGCCGCACGTCGATGCGCTCCCGATGCGCGGCAGCGATCGCGATCAGCCCGGCGATCGTTGCGTCGCCGAGCGGCGTCGGGTCGAGGCCCAGCGCGCGCAAGTTGGTGTTCCTCGCGTTGTAGTAGTGCTCTTCGCGCTCGCTGCGCGGGTTGGGCAGACGCACGATCTCGGTCGCCAAACCGAGCCCGGCAGCGACGCGCGCGACGCGCTCGGCGAGTTCCGCGACGGAAAACATCTCGGTGAATTGATTGAAGACGCGGTACTCGCCCGCCTGCGCCGGATGCTCGAGCGCGATCTCGACGCAGCGCACCGTGTCGCGAATATCGAGGAAGCCGCGCGTCTGACCGCCCTGCCCGTAGATCGTCAGCGGATGGCCTAGCGCCGCCTGCACGCAGAAGCGGTTGAGCACGGTGCCGAAGATGTGGTCGTAGTCGTAGCGGTTCGCCAGCGCCGGCGACGCCGCCGTCTCGGCGGTCAGCGTGCCGTAGACGATCCCCTGGTTGAGATCGGTCGCGCGCAGACCCCAGGTGCGGCAGGCGAAGAAGAGCTGATCGCTGTCGCTGACCTTCGTGAGATGGTAGAACGACCCGGGTTGTTTGGGAAACGGCAGCCGGTCGCTGCGGCCCTGGTGCTCGACGACCAGGAAGCCTTCCTCGATATCGATGTTGGGAGTTCCGTATTCGCCCATCGTTCCGAGCTTCACGAGGTGCGCGTCCGGCGCGTACTCGCGCAGCGCCCACAGCACGTTCAAATTGCCGACGGTGTTGTTGACATGGGTGCGCACGGCGTGGTCGCGGTCGATCATCGAGAACGGCGCGCTGCGCTGCTGTCCGAAGTGCACGATCGCGTCGGGCGCGATTTCTGCGACGACGCGGCACAGCGCCTCGTAGTCGGTCGCGTCGACCGTTTCCAAGCGCACGGCGCGACGTGTCACGCGCGTCCATTCGTCGACGCGGCGGCGTGCCGAGGCGATCGGCACCAGCGAGTCGAGGCCGTGCTCGCGATCCCAAGCGCGCCGCGCGAGGCTGTCGAGGATCGTCACCTCGTGGCCCCGCGCGGAGAGATAGAGCGACGTCGCCCAGCCGCAGTAGCCGTCGCCGCCGATCACGAGCACCTTCATGTGAAACCATCTCTCCTTAGCGGTGTGCCGTCAGCCGGCGCAGAGATCGAGCAGCCGTGCGACGTGCGCGTCGAGCCGGTACGACTCGGCGCGCCGTCGCGCGTTGCGGGCAAATGCGGACCATGCGGGTTCCTCGACGATGCGTTCGATTGCGCCGGCGAGCGCGCGTTCGTCGCCGCGGGCGACCGCGATCCCGGCATCGCCGATCCAGTCGCCGATCCCGCCGACGTCGTACGCAACCGCCGGCCGCCCGCGCGCCTGCGCTTCGATCCCGACCAAACCGAAGGGTTCGGGCCACAGCGACGGTACCGCGGCCGCGGTCGCATCGTCGAACTCCGAGCGCAGGGCCGCGGCGTCGAGCCGTCCGCGCCATGCAACCGCGACGCCGCTGCGCTGCGCGTCGGCGCGCGCTGCGCGCTCTTCGGCCTCGCCGCTGCCGGCGACGACCAGGAGCGGGCGCCGTCGCGGTGCGATGCGCGCGAGCGCCGCGACGAGCGAGCGCAGCCCTTTGCGCGGCGTCAGCCGCGACGCGAAAATCAGGCGCTGCGGATCGGCGCGCGGTGGGGGCGGCTGGGCGAACGCCGCATCGGGGAGCGGCGGCGGCGTGATCGCGATGCGTTCGGCCGCGATTCCGTTGGCGATGCACGTCGCTCGCATGTGGCCGCTCGAGACGAGTATGCGATCGGCGCGCGCGATGCGGCGCCGTACTGCGACGCGTGCGGCGATCGCTGCGAACGACGCGGGCCGCGGGCCGCGTACGCAGCCGCGCAGCAGCGTCGCCGCGCAGCACGCCGCGCCCATCGCCGCCGTGCAGATCGCGGGGAACTGCGGATACACGCGATCGCCGGTCGGGCAGAGCGCACGGTGGTCGTGCAGGCGGACGGTCCACGGGACCGCGGCGGCATGCACCGCGTCGAGGACGGCGCGATCGAACACGCTGGCGGTGACGATCGCGTCGGGACGCACGCGGCGGATCTCGGCCGCGACGGCCGCGGCGGCTGCGTCGTTCGGCGGCTCCGACTCCGCGCCCCATGCAACGCGCGCGACCGCATCATCGCCATACGGATGCCTTGAAGTTTCGCGCGCGAGGATGCGCACGCGGATGCCGCGCGCGACGAGCGCCGGTACGACCGTCTCCCAGTAGCGCTCTGCTCCGCCGGCGGGGCCTGCCTGGTCGCACAGCAGCAGCAAGGTGCGCATGCGCGAACGATTCCCGCGCCGCCTGGGAAGGTGCTGGGAACGAGCGGGCTCTCAGAGACGATTAATGATGCTGAACGCGCGCGGCGTCGTCACCGCCTCGCCAAGCGTTCCCGACGGCGTGCGAACCTGCATCGTCGCCGCGCTTCCGCTGGCGACGATCGCGGCGCGTTCGAACGCGTCGGCGCCGAAGAGATCGGGCTGCTCGCGCAGGATGCGCGTCAGATCGATCAGCGCGATCGGCGACGTGCGCAGCACCACCAAGCGCGCGCCCGCATACCCGATGACGACGCGCGGCACTTCGGCCGTATCGCCGCCCGACGGCGGAAACACGCCGCCCGGGGCGATCGCGAACGGGCCGACCGCGAACGCGCCGGCCGGACCCGGCGCACCGGCGGCCGCGATCGCGAGCCCGGGCGCGTCGCCGCCGATCGTCAGCGTCGCGCCGGTCCCGGGCGTCACCGCGGCGGCGACCAGCGCCTCCGGCGCGTCGCCGGCGCGTGCCGAGACGCCGTCGAGCGCGAGGTTCGCGTAGAGCGCGCATACCCGCGTCCCGTGCACCGCCGTCGTGAAGGCGACGATCCCCGCGCGTCCGGCGCTCCCCAGCGGCGCTTGCCTCACGTCGCAATGCTCCGCCGCGGCGGGTGCGGCGAGCGCGAGCAGAAGAGCGGCGGTGAGGGCGAAGCGCATCATTTCCGCGGAACGCGCCGCGGCGCGCGAGAGTTCGCGTCAGCCCGCGGCGGCGGCGAAACGTGCGTTGACCAACGCGACGTCGGCGGCGCGGTCGACGTTGAGCGCGATCTCGGCGTGCGTGCAGCGCACGGCGCCGACCCGCGCACCGAGCAAGCGCGATGCGCGCGCTTCAGCGTCGGCGATGCTCAGTCGGCCGACCGCGAAACGCGCGAGCATGTCCCATCCAAAGAGTCCGGCGAGCCGCAATGGCGATTTGCGCGCGTCGCCGAGCGCGTCGAGCACCATGCTCAAACGCGGCAGGACGGCGGGACGCAGCGCGACGATGCCGCCGCCGCAGAAGCGTCCCTCGCGCATCCGCGCCCAGGTGTGCGGAAACTCCGGATACCGGTCGAGATGATAGCGCCGCTCGAGGCAGGCGTAGGCGACGTCGAGATCGCGCGCGACCGCCGCGTCGACGAACTCGTCGACCGCGCCCGCGTCGAGCGCCGGGAGATCGGAGGCCGCCACGACGACCATCGCGTTCTCGGTGAAGCCGGCCATCCCCGAGCGCAGGCTCTCGATGATCCGCGCCCCGTCGCCGCGCACTTCGCTCGCGCACGCCAGCGCGGGATGCGCGGCCGCGCTCGGCGGCGCGACCACCACGATGCGGTCGATGCGCGACGACGCGCGCAGCCCTTCGATCGTCCGCGCAACGAGCGGGACGCCCCCGACGCGCACGAAGGCTTTGTTCGCGGCCCCGGGTTCGAGCGCCGCGACGGCGTCGGGCGGACCGCCCGCGAGCACGACCGCGTCTAGCGCCACGCGCCCCCGCGTGCGAATGGCACAACCGCGATCGTCGCGCCGGGCGGCGTGCGGATCGCGCTCGCGCACGCGCGCGCTTGCTCCTCGTTCGCGAAGAGCGCGAAGCACGAGCCGCCCGAACCGCTGAGCATCGGACGCGCCGCGCCGGCGCCGGCCAGCGCATCGAGCGCCGCGCGCACCTGCGGATAGATCTCCGCCACGATCGGTTCGAAATCGTTGGTCATCGTCGCCAGTACGCCCGGGTAGTCATGACGCTGCAACGCTTCCCCGCAGCGAATCGACAGCGACTCGGCGCGAGGCCGGGTCGGCGGCGGCGCGGCGGCGCGCGAAGCGGCGAGTCGTCCGTACGCGTCTCCGGTGGCGACGTGCACGGGCGGAACGACGAGCACGATCCACCACGGCGGCGGCGCGCCCAGCGCCGTCACGCGTTCGCCGGTCCCTTCGATCAGCGCCGGACCGTCGGCGAGGAAGAACGGCACGTCCGAACCGAGGGCACGCGCGTCGGCGATCCAATCGCGCGCGCCGACGGGCCCGAGTTCGCCCTGCATCGCCGCGCGCAGAACGGTCGCAGCGTCGCTCGAGCCGCCGCCGAGTCCGGCGCCGACCGGCGTGCGCTTGCGCAGCGTCACGGCGAGCGGCGCATCGGCGAGGCCGATCTGCGCCAAGGCACGCACGACGAGGTTCCCGGCGGTCAGCGCCGGCGGATCGCAGGTGAAATCGAAGCGCGTCGCGGGCGCGAACGCGAGTTCGTCGGCAAGCGCGACCGGGACCATCACGCTGCGCAGCGCGTGATAGCCGTCGTCGCGGCGCTGCAGGATCTCCAGCGTCAGATTGATCTTCGCCGGTGCCGAGAGAGCGAGCGATCCGAAGCGCACGCCGCCCGATTCGAGGAGGCCCGGCGTATCGCCCCCGGCGTAGAGGGGTCATCTCGTGGGACCCACTTTTGATGCCCAGCGCAACGAGTTCAGTGCGTATGTCCTGCGCGAAGAGCAGACGCCGTTCGGGCTGACGCTCGGCAATTTCAAGACGTTCGCGTCGTCGACGCCCAAGGGCGGGATTCGCGGCCTGTGGGATGCCGACACCGATCAGATCATCTTCGGTGCGCACCAGATCGCCTATCGCGCCGGCGACGACGAGACGCTGTTCCCGCATCAGATCGTGCGCGAGTTCACCTTCCTCCCGTACGCGCAGATAGCGGAGTTCGAAATCGGGCGCGACCTGCACGTCACCGAAGCGTTCTTCGTCCCGCACGGCCCCAAGCACGATCGCGTCGTCTCGTTCGTCGTCGACGTCACGGTCCACAACGCGTCCGCGACGGCGAAGACCGTGCGGCTCTTCCCATGGGCGCTGCTGATCGGTCAGCGGTTCTACGGCGAGCCGGAAAAGGAAGTCTGCGCCACGGTGCGCGGCCGGTTCATCCGGTCGTTCGGCGAGGAGACCGGCTGGGTGCGCTGGTGGGGCGGCTCGCGCGCGCCCGACGCCGTCGCCGTCGCTTTGCGCGAGCAGACGCTGCTGCAAGGGATGATGCGCGGCACGCTCGGCACGGGCGAGCATCTGGGCGAGATCACCCCGCACCTCGCCGAATTCTCGAGCCGCCGGATCTTCGGCGCGTTCGAATACCGGCTGGAGATCCCGCCGGGCGGCCGTGAACCGCTGCGGCTCGCGGTCGTCTTTCACAAGGACGGCGACGAGCGATCGAAGCCGGTGCTCGAGCAATTGCTCGCCGACGACGACGCACTCCCCGCGACCGAGCGCTACTACGCCGAAAAGCTCGGCGACGCGCGCCTGCTCACGCCCTCGCCGCTGATCAATCGCGGCGTGGTGTGGGCGAAGTGCAACATGCTGCGCGTGATCAAGGAGTATCCGCAAGGCTGGGGCTCCACCAACTCCCCGCCCTCCGACATCCTCGTCTCGCGCGACACGTCGTGGTTCGTGCACGGCTACGACTACCTGCTGCCGCAGTTCTCGCGCGACGCGATCGAGCTGTTCAACCGCTTCATCGAACCCAGCGGACAGGTTGTCGAGTACGTACGCGGGGTCAACGGCTTCTCGACGTTCTACGACCTCAACGTCAACGACGATACGCCCCTGCACATCATCGCGATCCTGCACCACTACAACGCGACGCTCGACGACGCGTGGCTGCGCGGCGTGTATCCGCTGGTCACCAAGATCGCCGACTACATGCTCACCCAGCGCGACGCGAACGGGCTGCTGTTCTGCACCGCGGCCGGCGAAGACATGTTCGGGATCACGTCGTGGCGCAACATCATCCCGCTCTACAAACTCGACGGCGCGGTCACCGAGATCAACGCCGAAGCGTACTTCGCGCTCGAGGCGACCGCGCGCCTGGCGGCGATCGTCGACGACCGTGCGGCGTGGGAGAAGTACTCGGCCGAAGCTTCGGCGCTGCGCGACGCGATGCTGGCGAAACTGTTCAACGCCGACACGTCGGCGTTCGTGCTGAATTACGACACGGACGGCAACTATCAGGACAACTTCACCGCCGACGAAGTCTTCCCGGTCCTCTTCGAGGTCGCCGAACCGGCGGTGCGGCGCGCGATCCTCAAGCGGCTGATGGAATCGGACTTCACCACGCCGGTCGGACTGCGCACGATCTCGACCGCCGACTCGTGGTACTTCCCCTCGCACGGTTTCGGCCTGCTGGGCGGGGTCTGGCCCGATCTCACGCTGTGGTTCGCGGTCGCGCTCGCGCGCAACGGCGCGCACCACGAAGCGGCGCATTGGCTCGAGCGCGTGTACGAGACGATGGAGGGCGGCGCGTCGCGCAACACCGTCCCCGGGCAGTTCGGCGAGTGGTTCGACGGCGGATCGCTGACCAACCGCGGAATGTATCTCTCGCCGTGGACCGGCGCCAAATACTTATGGGCCGTCGCCGAGACCGTCTGCGGGCTCGACGGCTATCGCACGAGCGGCCGTCCCCACATCGCGCCGCTGCTCCCGGCGGACTGGACGTGGACCGCGGCGGTGCGCGTGCACTGGGGCGGCCGGCGCCACTCGTACGTCATCGACGCGGAGCGGAAGATCGTCGTCGGCGACATGGACTTCGCCTCCGCCGACGATCCCTATCAGGTCTATTATGCCGGGCGCGACGTCTCCGACGAAGTGCGCACTTCGCCGGTCGAGGTCGGCGCCGTCGCGTTCGAAGACGAACGCGGCGCGGTGCGGATCTACGTCTGCAACGACCGCGAGCGGCCGCGCGACGTCGTCCTCGATTTTCGCGAGCAGATCTTCCGGCAGCGGGTCGATGCCGGGCGGATGGCCGAGATCCGGATCGGCGAACCGATGCTCGTGGACGCGATGGAGACGCGCGTGCGGCGAGAGGCAGCCGCGCCCGTCTGATGCAAGATCGTCCGGATGCGTAACCGCCGCCTGGGGCCGTCGGGACTGCTGATCGCCGGGGCGCTCGTGCTGGTCGTCTCGATCCTCATCGGGCAGAAGCTCGGCGACCGGGTCCTCTTGCAGACCGAGCGCCGGATCCCGGTCGCCGGCGCGGGGATCACGCCGGTCCCCGAGGCGAGCCCCGAGGACCGGACGTTCTTCCGGAACTGGAAGCGCCTGCAGGTGGTCGCCGTCGCGACCGACCCGGCGTTCCCGGACCCGCGGGTGACGCCGCCGCCCACGCCGACCCCAGCGCCGGTGCGGATCCGGCACCCTGTCCGGCTGACGCCGCGGCCGTTCCCGACGATCACCAGCATCTACACCTCGCCGCCGCTGCCGATCCCGCTCGTCTCGCACGATCCGAACGAGACCGAGCCGCCGATCCCGGAGGCCTCGCCCTAGGGGATTGTGCCTATTGTCCGCATTGAATCTGCGCCCGGCGGGCAGGACAATCAGACGCATGAACGGCGATGCGCGGAAGACCGGAACGGAGACCGTCAAGCGGGGTCTCGCCCAGATGCTCAAGGGCGGCGTCATCATGGACGTCGTCACCCCCGAACAAGCGAAGGTCGCCGAGGAGGCCGGCGCCGTTGCGGTGATGGCTCTCGAACGGATCCCGGCCGACATCCGCGCCGCCGGCGGCGTCGCGCGGATGAGCCATCCGGCGCTGATCGAGCGGATCATGCAGGCCGTGACGATCCCGGTGATGGCGAAGGTCCGCATCGGTCATCTCGGCGAGGCGCGCCAGCTCCAGGCGCTCGGCGTCGATTACATCGACGAGTCGGAAGTGCTCACGCCGGCCGACGATCTCTATCACCTCGAGAAGCACGGCTACACCGTCCCGTTCGTCTGCGGCGCGCGCGATCTCGGCGAGGCGCTGCGGCGGATCGCCGAGGGTGCGGCGATGATCCGCAGCAAGGGCGAAGCGGGGTCGGGGAACATCGTCGAGGCCGTGCGTCACATGCGCGCGATCCGCGACGGGATCGCCCAACTCACGACTGCTCCGCGCGAGGAACTCGTCGCGCGCTCCCGCGACCTCGGTGCGCCCCTGGAGCTCGTGCGTGACGTCGCGACCGCCGGGAAGCTCCCGGTCGTGCTGTTCTGCGCCGGCGGCGTCTCGACGCCGGCCGACGCCGCGCTGATGATGGAACTGGGCGCCGAGGGCGTGTTCGTCGGCAGCGGGATCTTCAAGTCGACCGATCCGGCGAAGTTCGCCCGGGCGATCGTCGACGCGACGACCCATTGGCAGAATCCCGACGCCGTGCTGAAAGCGCATCAGGCGATCCCGGAGGAGGCCAAGGCGATGGAAGGCCTCGACATCCGCCAGCTGCACGAGTCGCAGCTGCTCGCGACCCGCGGGAACTGAGATGGGGGCGCCGCGCATCGGCGTCCTCGCGCTGCAGGGTGACGTCGTCGAGCACGTCCGCGCGCTCGAACGCGCCGGCGCCGAGACGTTGGAGGTCCGCACCCCGGACGATCTCGCGCGCGCCGATGCGCTCGTCGTGCCGGGCGGCGAATCGACGACCGTGATCCGGCTGCTCGACCGCTTCGGCCTCACCGCGCCGATCCGGCAACGGGTCCGCGCGGGGATGCCGTTCTGGGGGACGTGCATGGGGCTGATCGTCGCCGCGCACGACGTCGCCGGCCTCGCCCAGCCGACCCTCGACCTCATCGACGTCACCGTCCGTCGCAACGCCTTCGGCCGGCAAGTCGCTTCGGCGGAGGTCCTGCTCGCGATCCCCGCGCTGGGCGGCGAACCGTTCCCGGCCGTCTTCATCCGTGCGCCCTGGATCGAGCGCACCGGTCCGCAGGTCGAGGTGCTGGCGCAGCGCGACGGGCACGGCGTGATGGTCCGCCAGGGCAACGTGCTGGGGACGTCGTTCCACCCCGAACTCACCGGCGACGACCGCGTCCACCGGTACTTCCTCGCGATGCTCGCTCGTCGTGCGGAGCCCGTCGAAGCGTCACCGGGGTAGGTGCGCGACCCGCATCGGGGCGAATCTAGCGGCATGTTCCGGACGCCGCGTGCGCTTGCACCAAGGGTCAGGCCCACCGCATGGAACGGCTCTCGGAGTCGTCTCCAGGTTGATGGTGCGTCCGGGTCGAGGAGCGAGTCACGTCATGCGGCTCGCTTCTCGCGTTTCTACGACCCCGCCCCGCGCTCACCACGGGAGAGATCGTGAACGACGTCCTGGTTCTGAACTTCACCTACGAAGCGCTGAACATCACTTCGTTTCAGCGTGCGGTGAAGCTGCTGTTCTCCGGGAAGGCGGAGATCGTCCACCGTCGCGACGAGATCCTCAAGTCGACCAGCTACGAGATGCGGCTGCCGTCGATCATCCGCATGCTGTACTACATCAAGCGCCCGATGCAGAAGGTCGCGCTGACGAAGAAGAACGTGCTGCTGCGCGACGACTACACGTGTCAGTACTGCAATCTCAAGGGCGAACGGATGATGACGGTCGACCACGTCCTGCCGCGCAGCAAAGGCGGCCCATCAACGTGGGAAAATCTCGTCTGCGCGTGCATGCGATGCAACAACCGTAAGAACAACCGCACGCCCGAGCACGCCAACATGCGGCTCAAGCGCAAGCCGAAGGCGCCCAAATACATCCCGTGGATCCGCGTGAAACGCAACACGCTCCCGGGCGAGTGGCACCAGTTCCTGTTCCTCTACAACGTCTCGATCGAGGACAAGATCGAGGTTTAGCGGTCCCCGCGCGGCCGGACGCCGGCGGCGACGAGGCACTTCGCGAGGTCGCCGATGATGAACGGCGCGACGCCGACAGTGAACGCGCGCCCGAGGTCGCCGCCGAAGAAGACCGCCGCCAGCCAGAGCGGTCCGGTGACGAAGACGACGCTCGTGCCGAGCAGCACCGCGACGAACCGGCGGCCGTACCCGCGATCGAAGCCCAGCCGGTAGAGGGTCCCGGTCACGTACGCGGCGATCGGGAAGCCGACGAGATAGCCGCCGGTCGGCCCGACGAACACGTGGATCCCGCCGGAGTGACCTTGGAAGACCGGAAGGCCGGCGATCCCTTCGGCGAGGTACGCGACGACGGCCAGCACGCCGAGATTGCGGCCCAGCAGTGCGACCAGGACCGGGATCGCGAGCGTCTGCAGGGTGATCGGGACGCCCCAGATCGAGGTCGCCGGAACGGCGATCTGCGCCGAGACGTATAGGAGGCCAGAGCCGGCGAGCACGAGCGCGGCGCGGCGCGCGAAGACGGCGGGGGGAGACGAGGCGGTCGTGCGGATCATCGGCTCGCGCTTTCTGCCCGGCCGTCCGGGCGTCCCGCCCTGCGCGCGCTCGATTTTCTGTTATAATCCCGCGCGTTGTGATCACCGGGGAACCGTCGGGCGTCGCGCTCGATCAGACGCGCGCGCCCTACTTCCAGGTCCTGCTCGACTACGTCGACGCCGGCGTGATCCCGTTCCACACCCCCGGTCACAAGCAGGGGATCGGGATGGAGCGCGCGTTTCGCGACTTCGTCGGCGACAACGTCCTCGCAATCGATCTCACCCAGATCCGCGGCCTCGACGATCTGCTCCAGCCCGAAGAAGCGCTCGTCGAAGCGCAAGAGCTTGCCGCGGCGTGCTTCGGTGCCGACCAGAGCTTCTTTCTGATCAACGGTTCGACCAGCGGCAATCAATGCATGATGATGACCGCGCTGAACCCCGGCGAGAAGCTCGCGCTCCCGCGCAACTCGCACAAGAGCGCGATGGGCGGCCTCATCATGTCGGGCGCGACGCCGGTGTGGATGCAACCTGAAGTCGACGAGGCGCTGCACATGGACCACACGGTGACGCCGGAGACCGTGCGCGCGACGCTCGAACGCGAGCCCGACATCAAGGCGTTGTACGTCGTCTCGCCGACCTACTACGGCGTCGCCGCGGATCTCGAGGGGATCGCCGCGGTCGCACACGAGTTCAACCTGCCGCTGCTCGTCGACGAGGCGTGGGGCCCGCATTTTCACTTTCACCCCGCGCTGCCGCTCTCGGCGATGCAAGCCGGTGCCGACATGTGCATCAACTCGACGCACAAGATGCTCGGCTCGCTCTCGCAGACCGCGATGCTGCACGTGCAGGGAAACCGCATCCGGCTCGACCGCCTCAAAGCGGTGTATAAGCTCTTTCTCTCGACGTCGCCGAATCTGGTGCTCGTCGCGTCGCTCGACGTCGCGCGCCGGCAGATGGCGCTCGAAGGACCGGCGCTCCTCTCGCGCACGATCGAGATCGCGAACCACGCGCGCGAACAGCTCAACGAGATCAAAGGCGTCTACTGCTTCGGCGAAGAGCTCGAAGGCCGGCCCGGCGCGTTCGATCTCGATCCGACGAAGATCACGATCACGGTGAAAGATCTCGGCTATACCGGCTACGAAGCGGAAGAGATCTTGCGCCGGCGCTACGGCGTGCAAGTCGAGCTCGCCGATCTGTTCAACGTCGTCGCGCTCTACACGATCGGCACCACCGTCGAGGCCTCGGATCAGCTCGTGCGCGGCGTCGCGGAGCTCGCGCGCGAAGACCGGCCGCTCGACATCTTCTCGCCCTCGGGCGTCCTCGACCGGCGGATGAAGACGGGCACCTACCATCTGCCGAAGATCCCGCCGATCCGGCTGATCCCGCGCGACGCCTTCCTCGCCGAGACCGAGTTCGTCCCCTTCAAGCTCTCGGCGGGACGGATCTGCGCCGAGGTGATCACGCCGTATCCGCCCGGGATCCCGGTGATCTCGCCGGGCGAGGAGATCACCAACGAGATCATCGACTATCTCACGCTGGAGAAGAAGGCCGGCGTGAAGATGCAAGGCCCCTACGACGACGATCTGAAGTTCATCCGCGTCGTCCGCTGACGGGGAGGGCTCGGCGGCTTTCCAGAGCCCGGTAAGCCTCGTCACCGCACCTGGGGCCCGGGCCGGGTAGCACGCGCTACACCGCCGGGGGAGCGGCCGCGGCTATGATGCAGGGGTGACGCCACGGTTCGGACGCACGACCGACGCGTCCGCGCTCCGTCTGAAAGGGGGATCTTTCCATGGCCGTGTACACGCCGGCCGCGAACGAGGTGGAACTCGGAAACGACCAAGTTCCGGATCGCTATCGCGCGTTCTTCGACAACGGGGACTGGTCGCTGCACTCCCTGGTCGTTCAGGGATCGTGGCTGTTCTTCATCGTCGCCGTCATCTTCCACATCTTCTTCCTCAGCTGGCATCCGTAGGAAGAGCAAGGAGTCGATATGGGACCGAAATATCGGGGCTTTATCCACGATTTCCGTGGTGCGGTCGCCGGCTACGCAGGTGCCGGCGTCGCCGTCGCCATCATCATCCACTGGGTCGTCATTGCGTCGCCCGTCGGTGATCCGACGCTGAAGCACATGATGGCGGCGATGGGCGCGCACTAACGCACCCTTCGCGGCGCAGATCCCCGCGTCACGATCGGCGAGGCGTCGCTCACCCGTTCGGGTGATGCGGCGTTTTGCGTGTGCGCGTACGATGCGCGCATGGCAATCGAAACGAGCGCGCTCGGCGCGCTCTCCAACGACATCGCGGGAACGATCGAGCGCGCCGCGCCGAGCGTCGTCGCGGTCGAAGCGCGCGCGCGGATCGGCGCGAGCGGTTTCTTCATCCGCCCCGATCTGATCCTCACCGCCGATCACGCGCTCGAGAACGACGACGTCGAGATCGTGCGCGCGAACGGCGTCACCGAAACGGCGTCGATCGCCGGGCGCGATCCGTCGACCGATCTCGCGCTGCTGCGCGTGCAGAACCCGGGCGAACCGCTCGCGTTTTCGTCCGACGCGCTGCGCGTCGGCGCGATCGTGCTGGCCGTCGCGCGTGACGACGACGGCGACCTGGCGGCGACGATGGGCGTGCTCAGCGCAGTCGGCGAGGCGTGGCGCACGTGGCAGGGCGGCCAGATCGACCGCTTCGTCCGCCCCGATCTCTCGCTCTATCCGCGCTTCTCCGGGAGCCCGCTGCTCGACGCGTCGGGGCGTGCGATCGGCTTGAACACCGGCGGCTTGTCGCGCCGGCAGAGCCTCACCGTCCCCGCCGCGACGATCGAACGCGTCGTCGCCGCACTGCTCGCGCGCGGCGGCCGAATGGCGCGCGGCTATCTCGGCGTGGTGCTGCAGGGCGTCGACGGCGGCGCGATCGTGCTCGGCGTCGAGCCCGGGAGCCCGGCCGACACGGGCGGGCTGATCGTCGGCGACGTCATCACCGCGATCGGCGAGAACGCGGTCGGCGACGCCGACGACGTGCACGCGCAGCTCGGCACCGACTCCGTCGGGCGTGTCGTCGTCCTCGACGTGCGTCGCGGCGGCGTCGGGCAGCGGCTGCAGGTGACGGTCGGCGAACGGCCGGAGCGCGACCGCTGATGGCGGTCCATGCGAACGTCGCGATCGAGCAGGATCTTGAGGCGCTGGCCGGCGCGCTGCGCGCGAGCACGGTCGCGGTGCGGCTCGGGCGCGGCGGTGCGGGTTCGGGCGTCATCTGGAGCGCCGACGGTGCGGTGGTCACCAACGCGCACGTCGCGAGCCGCGCGCGCGCCGAGGTCGTCTTGAGCGACGGACGCCGCTTCGACGCGCGGCTCGAACGGCGCGACGAACGGCGCGATCTGGCGCTCCTGCGGATCGACGCATCGGGACTGCCTGCCGCGACGGTGCGCGATCCGGCGACGCTGCGCGTCGGCGAGGTGCTGGTCGCGGTCGGACATCCGCTGGGGATCCCGAACGCGATGACGATGGGGATCGCACACGCCGCCGTCGGTGAGGGCGGACGCCGCTTCGTTCAGGCCGATTTGCGCCTCGCGCCGGGGAACTCGGGCGGCCCGCTCGCCGACGTCGCCGGACGGGTCGTCGGGATCAACAGCATGGTCGTCGGCGGCGGCCTCGCGCTCGCGGTGCCGGCCGACGACGTTCAGCGCTTTGCCGGCGACGGGGCCGTGCCGCCGCGGCTCGGCATCGGCTTGGCGCCGGCGCATCTCGCGGACGGGCGCGATGCGTTCGCGATCGTCGCGGTCGAGAAGGGCAGCCGCGCGGAACGCGCGGGGCTGCTGGTCGGCGACGTCCGGCTCGCGCGCGATGCGGACCGTCTGCGGTACGCAAGCGCGCTCGACGTCCTGCGCGGCGGCCGGGCGATCGTCGTCGCTGTCCCGGCCGCGCCCGCGGGCGACCGCGCTGCCTGAGCGCGCGCGGGTCGCGCTCGACGCCGCCGCGCCCGCGCGCGAGCGGCTCGCGACGCTGCTCGGCGACGAGGTCGAACTCGTCCCTGCGGCGGCGGCCGATGCGGTCGTGCGGGATACGCTGCATGCGCGCGACGCGTTGGCGGCGATCGCCGAAGGGTTCACGGCGCCGACCGTCCTGCTCGTCGACGACCCGCATGCCGACGTCGTGCTGGCTGCGCTGCGCGCCGGCGCGTCCGCGGTGCTCGCCCGGCAGAGCGATGCGCACGAACTGCTCGCGGCGATCGCCGCGGTGCGCGCCGGACTCGTCGTCGTCGACGCCGGGATGCGTGACGCGCTCGCACCGGTCGCGGCATCACATCCCGCTGCGGTCGCCGAACCGCCGACCGAACGCGAGCGTCAGGTGCTGGCGATGCTCGCGAGCGGACTCTCAAATCGCCGCATCGCCGAACGTCTCGCGATCTCCGAGAACACCGTCAAAGCGCACGTCGCCGCGATCCTCGCGAAACTCGGCGCGACCACCCGCGCCGAAGCCGTCGCCATCGGCATACGTCTTGGTTTGGTGACGTTATAGCCGTGTCGCGCGAGCACCGTCACGCTCATATGATGGGGTAGGGGGATGACTCGAACGAATCATCCCCCTACGCGGTGTCGAGCGCCGTCGTCACGCCTGGGCCCAAGAGCCCGTAGCTCAGATTGGCGCTCGCACCAACCTCCAAGCGATCAGCCGAACGGAATCGTGGGCCGTCTGCGACGAGCCCGTATGCATGAGCCTGGTAAGATGATCGCTACGCCGGAACCTAGCAGCCCCGTGAAAAAATCGGCGCGTGGTTCGCGAACTGCCCGTTCAGCACGGTTTTCGGGAGGTCGGCGGACCTCTCGAAGCCCGTTGCCGAGCGGTTCATCTCGAAAACGCCCCCTCGGGTCAGCATCACTTCGCATCATGTCGCGGCCCTCAGATTGCGTATCCTGATCAAGTTGTACGCCGCGGCCGTCCAGCGCACAATGTCGCCGACCAGATCAAGCCCGCGGAAATGCACCTTGCGCAATCGGCCGATCGTCTTGCCCCACCCGAAGCTCTCCTCGATCAACTTGCGCCTGCGTTGACTCACCGTGTAGCCCGGATGGCGGACGGTTCGGCGGTCGATCGCGCTGCGGCGACGGGTCGTATTTTGAGCAACGTGCGGCGTCACGTTGAGCGCTCGCAACGCCTCGACAAAGTCTTTGGTATCGTACGCCTTGTCGGCGCCGAGCGTGATTCGGTTGCTTCCGCTGACCCCGCGAATCAATTCCAGCGCTGCTTCGCGTTCGGCGATCCCGGTCGCGCGAGTGGTCTTCACGCCGACGATCAAGCCGTTGCGATTCTCCATCAGAGCATGTCCGAGATAGCCGAGAATCGCCGGCGCGCCGCTGCTCTTGCGGTACAACCGCGCGTCCGGATCGGTACTCGAGACGTGCGTCTCGTTGCTGCGCGGCCGGCCACGAAAGTTCACGCCCTCGTTGCGACCGCCGCTCGAGGTCGGCGGTTCGTCGTCCGACTTGGGCCGAAAGCTCTTGTGGCTGGCCCACGCCTCGATTAGCGTCCCATCGACGGTGAAATGCTCGTTCGAGAGCAGTTCGTCGGCACGCGCCCGCTCGACCACAGCGGCGAAGAACCGCTCGGAGATTTCGCCATTCAAGAACCGATCGCGGTTCTTGCTGAACGTCGAGGGGTCCCAGATCTTGTCGTCCATGCTCAAGCCCACGAACCAACGAAAGAGCAAATTGTAACGCAACTGCTCCAGCAGCATCGGCTCGCTGCGGATCGAGTAGAACATTTGCAACAGCAAGGCTCGCAGCAGCTTCTCCGGCGCGATCGATGGCCGGCCCCGTCGGGAGTAGAGCTTGGAAAACTCCGGCGAGAGTTCGCGCAGAATTTCGTTGACCATCACGCGCATCGGGCGCAACGGATGATCGCCGGGCACGGTGTCTTCCGGCTGCAACGTCGTCCAAACGGATGCACGCTGCTCATCATGAGTCCGCATCGGCCGCAACCTCACCAAGGTATGAGGAGACTTGCTCTTATAATACGCGAAAAACGCCGTCACGCCAACATCAACTCGGCCGATTTTTCATCGGCCTGCTAGAGGGAAATCCTGCGATGAGCATGTTGGGCGTCGATATCTCTAAGGACACGTTCCACTGCTGCTTGCAACGCGGCGAGAAGCGCAGTGAGGCGAGTTTTGAGAACACGCGAACCGGCTTCAGAAAGCTTCGCAGTTGGTTGCGCACGCATCGCGCCCACGAGGTTCATGTGTGCATGGAGTCAACCGGGCCGTATTGGCGCAACTTAGCGGCGAACTTGCACAAAGCGAAAATCCGGGTGAGCGTGGTGAACCCGACGCGTACGGCATATTTTGCGAAGAGCCGTTTGCTGCGGACCAAGACCGATGCGGTCGACGCTCGAATGCTGGCCCAATTCTGCGCCTCCGAGCGCCCCGCGCTCTGGGAGCCTGATAGCGACGAAATCCTGTCCCTGCGCGGTTTGCTGGCGTATCGCGACCAGCTCATCGCGCAGCGTATTGCCCTTACGCAGATCGTGCAATCCGTCGCCGTCGGAGCAACGCTGCTCAAAATGAACGAAACGCATCTGGTCGGTATCGCGGAGATGGTCAAGCAGATCGAGTCGCAGATCCAAGGTGTTCTTTGCTCGGATGTCACGCTAAGCCGGAACGCGCAGCTTCTTCAGACCATACCAGGCGTCGCGTCCTTGACAGCGGCAAACGTGCTTGCGGAGTTGCCGGTGCATCGGCTCCATAGTGCCAAAGCCGCAGCGGCGTATGCCGGCCTTACGCCGGCAGAGCGGCAGTCCGGGACCTCGGTGAAGGGCAAGCCGCGCATTTGCAAGACAGGCAACGCGAAGCTCCGGCGGGCACTCTACATAGCTGCCCTGACGGCAAAGCGCAAAGTCCCGGCCTTCAAGGAGCTCGCCGATCGCCTCGAAGCGCGCGGTAAGAGCGGCAAGCAAATCATCGTGGCGGTGATGCACAAGCTCGTGCGCCTGGCTTACTCGCTACTCAAGAATCAGCGGCCCTATCAACCCGTATCGGCTTGACGGCGGACACGGAACCTGAGCTTGTCGAAGCGCGATCCCTGACGTGCACGAACGCGGCTGCGCTTCGACAAGCTCTGCGTGACGTGGGCGCGAACGCCCCGCCGCCGTCAGCGCTCTCAGCCAGCCGCTTCGGTTTGCGGGCGCGTGCGCACGATCGCGATCCAGTTCTCGATGATCATCACCGTTTCGTCGCGTTGATTGCGCACCTCAAGTTCGAACGTGAGCGTCCCGCGGTCGGGCTTCGTCTGCGATCGCTCGACGTTGGTGACGCGCGCGCGGACGCGCAGCGTTTCGTCCGGACGCACCGGGAGTTTCCAGCGGATCGGCCCCAGACCCGGCGAACCGAGGCTGGTTTCTCCGTCGATGAAGCGATCGACCAGCACGCGCATCGCCATCGCCGCGGTGTGCCAGCCGCTCGCGATCAAACCGCCGTACGGCCACGTTTTCGCGATCTCCGGATCGACGTGAAACGGCTGCGGATCGTAACGTTTCGCGAAGGCGACGATCTCCTCGGCGCTCACCTGCACCGTACCCACCTCGGCGACGTCGCCGGGCGCGTAATCCTCGAGATACCTGCGCACCATGCGGGCACCTTCGCCGTTCCGGCGCACCGCCTCTGCGCGGGCGCATATCGGCCGGCGGCGCGGATTCCTTAGGGCCGAGCGACCGAAACGAACGGGCTCCGTTTGGGTATCTGGAGCGACAGATGCTCCAGGTATCAAAACGCGCGGGGCGGAAGATGCTTTTCCGTCGCGCCTCCTCGGCGACGGGGACCGCGACGGACAATCGATATCGACAGACGTCGACGAGGAGACACGTTGGCCGTTAACGCCGAGTCCTTCGTGCCGAACTGGGAGCTGACGCAGCTCCTGGACATCTTCCCCCTCCCGCTTCGCCAAGCGCTCGTCCGTCTTCCGAATCTCGAACGCGTCATCGAAGTCGTGCTCGATCTGGGCCGCCCGCCCGAGGCACGTTTCGAGGACGACTTCGTGTTTCTCGGGGACACCGCGGTCACCGCGGAAGACATCGCGCACGTCACCGCACGCTTGTCGCCTTTCGGCGGCGACAACCGTGCCGGGATCGAACAAACGCTGCATCGCATCAGCGCGATCCGCAACCGCACCGGCCGCATCGTCGGCCTCACGTGCCGCGTCGGGCGCGCCGTCTACGGGACGATCGACATCGTCCTCGACGTGATCCGCAGCGGGAAATCGATCTGCCTCTTGGGCCGGCCCGGTGTCGGCAAAACGACGATGCTGCGCGAATGTGCGCGCGTGCTCGCGGAAGACCGCAAGCGCGTCGTCATCGTCGATACGTCGAACGAGATTGCCGGCGACGGCGACGTGCCGCATCCGGGCATCGGCCACTCGCGGCGGATGCCCGTCCCCGATCCGCACCTTCAGCACAACGTGATGATCGAGGCGGTCGAGAATCACATGCCGCAGGTGATCGTGATCGACGAGATCGGGACCGAAGCGGAGGCGTTCGCGGCGCGCACGATCGCGGAGCGCGGCGTGCAATTGATCGGCACGGCGCACGGGCAGACGCTCGAGAACCTGCTGATGAATCCGACGCTCTCGGATCTGCTCGGCGGGATCAGCGCCGTCACGCTCTCCGACGAAGAAGCGCGCCGCCGCGGCACGCGCAAGACGGTGCTCGAACGCAAACAGCCGCCGACGTTCGACGTCGTCGTCGAGATACAGGACCGCGACCGGCTCGCGATCCATCTCAACGTCGGCGACGTGGTCGACGCGCTCCTGCGCGGCTACTCTCCGCAGCCGGAGGTGCGCCAGCGCACGCAGGGCGGAGCGATCGACATCATCCAGCAGGCGAATCCCGAAGCAGTCCCCTCGGAGAAAGTCCGGCCGCTCACGCAGCAGCCGCGCGACGACGACATGGCGCTCTTCGGCGCGGCCGGCGAATCGGTGCCAGACGACGCCAAGCCGCTGATGATCTTCCCGTACGGCGTGTCGCGCAACAAGATCGAACGGGCCGTGCACAACCTGCGCGTGCACGCGTCGATCGCGCGGAAGTGGGACGATGCCGACGTCGTGCTCACGCTCAAGACGCTGGAACGCAAGGAGTCCGACCGGCTCAAGCAGATCGCCACCGAGAACGTCCCGATCTACTCAATCAAGACCAACACGACGACGCAGATCCAGAGCGCGCTCAAGGACGTGTTCAACCTTCCGTCGCTCGACGTCGAGGAGATCGCGATGCGCGAAGCCGAGGAGGCCGTGTATCAAGTACTCCTCGACAGCCGGGCGATCGAGTTGACGCCGCAGACGTCGTACATCCGGCGCATGCAGCACCAGCTCGCGGAGCGCTATCGCCTGCAGTCCCGCTCCACCGGCCTCGAGCCGAACCGGCGCGTACGGATCTTCAAGGGGCCCGACCTCTAACCCGGCGGCGCCGCCGCCTTGCAGAAGGCCCTCGCTCATACGTCGTGCGGGGGCCTTCACGTTCGCGCCGCGTCGCGATGGCCCGGACGCTCCGGCCGCGAAGTCCCGGCGAGTGCTCGTCACCTTCGAAGGGATCGAAGCCGCGGGGAAGTCGACCCTGATCGCGGCGCTCGTCGGCGTTTTGAACGGCCGCGGCGAGAGCGTGCTCGTCACCAAGGAGCCCGGCGGGACGCCGCTGGGCGAGGCGCTGCGCGGGGTGTTCCTCGATCCGTCGCTGCGGATCGATCCCGTCGCCGAGGCGATGCTGCTCAACGCGTCGCGCGCCCAGCTCGTCGCCGACGTGATCGTCCCCGCGCTGCGACGCGGCGAAGCGGTGCTGTGCGACCGCTTCTTCGATTCCACCATCGCATACCAAGGCTACGGGCGCGAGCTCGACGTCGAGCAGCTGCTGGAATTGTGCCTGGCGGCGACGCAGCGCATCGCACCCGACCTCACGTTTCTGGTCGACATCCCGGTGGAGGTCTCGGCCGAGCGCGTCCGCGCGCGCGGCGGCGCCGACCGGCTCGAACGCGAGGACGCGCTCTTTCACGCCCGCGTTCACGCCGGCTACCATCAACTCGCGCGCCGGTTTCCGCAGCGTTACGTCGTGCTCGACGGGACGCTTGCGCCGCAGACGCTCGCGGCGGAAGCGCTCGCGGTGCTCGACCGGCGGCGGGTCGTGTCGTGATCGACGGTCGATTCGAAGTTGTCGGTGCCGCCGCGCCGCGTGCGTTCTTCGAGCACCTCACCGCGGCGACGCTCTCGCACGGCTATCTGTTCACCGGACCGCACGGCGTCGGCAAGAAGACGTTTGCGCGCGAGGTCGGACGTTCGCTGCTGTGCGTGACGCCGAAGAAGACGCTGCTCGGCTGGTGCGGACACTGCAGCGGGTGCACGCACGTCGCGGCCGGGACGCACCCCGATTTCTACTATGCGGAAGGTCAGGTGAAGATCGGCGATCGCGACGGCAGCGGCTTTCACGAGACGGAAGAAGCGACGGCGCGCGATCTGGTCCGTCAGCTCTCGATGCATTCGTACGCCGGCGGCCGGCGCGTGTTCATCATCGGCGACGCTGACTTCACGCGCGAGGCCGCGAACGCGCTGCTGAAGTTCTTCGAGGAGCCGCCGGCCGACGTACTGCTGATCGTCACGACCGCGGCGACCGGACGGATTCTGCCGACGATCCGCTCGCGGCTGGTCGAGGTCACCTTCCCGCTGCTCGCGGAGGGCGAGGTCCGCGCGGTGCTCCTCGCGCGCGGGACCGATCCCGACGAGGCGGCGCGCACCGCGGCGATCGCGCAGGGACGCGCGACCCGCGCCATAGGGCTCCTCGAGGACGGCGAAGGCGTCGCGCGCGACGCCGTGGTGGAGTGGTTCTTCGCGGCGGTCGATGGACGCGAAGCCGATGCGAGCGGCTGGGCGACGCGTCCGACGCTCGAGGAGGGGCTCGAAACGGTGAAGACGCTGACCCGCGATTGGATCGCGCTCGGCGTCGGCGAAGGAGCGCCGCTCTTAGCGGCGGATCAGCGCGCGCGGCTGGCGGCGCTGCCGGGGCGCGAACCGGCGGCGTTCGCGCGGATGCTGGCGTCGCTGGGCGATGCCGAGCGGATCGCGCGCACGAACGTCACCCCCGCGCTCGTCGCCGACCTGGTGCGGATGGCGCTCGCACCGGCGCCGCCGCGCACTACCAACGGCGCGTGAACGAGGCGTCGGTATACGTCTTCGTCAGCACCAGTGCGACGTAGCCGTACGCGATCGCCGAGAGCAGCGCGTAGAGCAGCGAGACGGAGAGGGTCGCATAGCCCGCGACGTACGGCACCAGCCACGCCACCAGCAGCGAGTCGACGAGCGGAACGACGTAGTACACCAGCACGAGCGAGACGATCACCGCGATCGCGGCGCTCGGGAAGTTCGCGCGTACGCGGTCGACCGAGACCTGCAGCGCCGCGCCGCCGGGGACCCCGCCGACCGCGGCGGCGGGGATCGCCCACAGCAGAAACAGCGCGATCGCGGCCTGGAGCACCAGCGCGATCAGCGCGCCCAGAATCGTCGCGACGTACTGTCCGAGACTGATCACCAACCCGACGCCGAGCGCGGCGAAGAGGATGTCGCCGCCGCGGCGCTGCGTCTCGCTCCAACCCCGGTCGAAGGACGCGCGCCCGTGCCGCCACGCATCGTCGGCGATCACGCACGCCGCGCCGAGCCCGAAGAGCTGCAGCAGAAACAGGATCAGGCTCGCGATCCCCATCGTCGGCGCGGAGAACGGCGTCATCCCGCCCGAGAACAGCATCCCGGCCAAAACCCCGATTACCGCCATCAGCAGCGGGATCACGATGATCGACGGGTTGCGAGCGAGCAGCGGAACCGCGCGCAGGTAGAGACCCAGGTCGACACCCGGCAGCGGCGCCCGCTTCACGTCAGGCTGCGCGCTACCCGCGCGCACCGGCGAGCGCGCTGCCGCAGGTGCAGGTGCGCTCCGCCGGGATCGCCGCGATGATCTTGAAGATGCCGTTCTTCACGCGCTCGTTGTTGCTCGCGAAGACCTTCATCACTTCAGCGTGCGAGACCGGTTCGATCCCTTCGAGACCGACGTCGTAGTCGGTGATCAGCGAGATGTTCACGTAGCACATCTCGAGTTCGCGCGCGAGATACGACTCGGGATAGTTGGTCATGTTGATGACTTCCCAGCCGTGCGAGGCGAACCACTTCGACTCGGCGCGCGTCGAGAAGCGCGGCCCTTGAATGACGACGATCGTGCCGTGGTCGTGCGTGTCGATGTCGAGCGAGCGCAGCGCGTCGACCGCGATCGGGCGCAGCTGCGCGCAGTAGGGATCGGCGAACGAAACGTGCGTAGTCACCGGGCCGTCGTAGAACGTATCCTTGCGGCCGCTGGTGCGGTCGACGATCTGATCGGCGACGACCATCGAACCCGGCTTGACCTCGGGCTGCAGCGAGCCGCACGCGGTGGGGCCGATGATGCGCGTGACCCCCAGCGCCTTCATCGCCCACGCGTTGGCGCGATAATTGATCGACTGCGGAGGATAGCGGTGGTCCTTGCCGTGCCGCGGTAAGAACGCGACCTTCTTGCCGGCGATCTCGCCGAGCGCGATCTTGTCGCTCGGCATGCCGTAGGGGGTTTCGATCCAGACCTCGCGCGGGTTCTCGATGAGCGAATAAAAACCCGAGCCGCCGTAGACGCCGATCTCGGCGCGCTCTTTCGTCGTTTCCATGCCGTCGCTCAGATAGGACGCGCGCGGCGAAATCCCCGCCCGCCTGCGCGCGCCGGTCGGACGCCCGTGGGTGTTGACGGCGCGGCGGCGCATTCGTATTATACCGACTAGTCGGTATGAAAAAAGCACTCGAGAAGCCGCCGCGCGCGAACGCCAAGACAAAACTCCTCGATGCCGCCCTCACGGTGATCCGCGCAAAGGGGTACGGCGCCGCGACGGTCGACGAGATCTGCCGACTGGCGGGCGTCAGCAAGGGCAGCTTCTTCCATCACTTCGCCGACAAAGAAGCGCTTGCGATCGCCGCCGCCGAGCATTTCTCCGATCGCGCCGACGCGCTGTTCGGCGCCGCGCCGTATCAGGACGACGCCGATCCGCGCCGGCGCGTCCTCGCCTACGTCGATTTGCGCGCCGCGCTGCTGCGCGGAGATTTCGCCGACTTCACCTGTCTGCTCGGCACGATGGTGCAGGAGACGTACGCGACGCACCCGGCGATCCGCGAGGCCTGCGACGTGCACATCCGCCGCCATGCCGGCGACGTCGCGGAGGACCTCGCCGCCGCGCGCGATGCCTACGCGCCCGATGCGACGTGGGATGCGCAGAGCATGGCGCTGTTCACGCAGGCGGTGATTCAAGGCGCGTACGTGCTGGCGAAGGCACACGCCGATCCGGACGTCGCGGCCGACTGCATCGCGCACTTGCGCCGCTATCTCGAGACCCAACTGGGCGACGAACGCCCCACCTGACGGAGGGACAGTCATGCAGATGCGACCCAACCTGAACTTCGCCGGCTATGCGAGCGACGTGCTCGCGCACTATCACGCTGCGTTCGGCAGCGATCTCGAAATCATCCGTTTCGCCGGCTCGCCCGCGGCTGAGCACGTGCCGGCCGACTGGGGCGAGAGGATCCTCTACCAGCCCCGTGAAAAAATCGGCGCGTGGTTCGCGAACTGCCCGTTCAGCACGGTTTTCGGGAGGTCGGCGGACCCCTCGAAGCCCGTTGCCGAGCGGTTCATCTCGAAAACGCCCCTCGGGTCAGCATCACTTCGCATCATGTCGCGGCCCTCAGATTGCGTATCCTGATCAAGTTGTACGCCGCGGCCGTCCAGCGCACAATGTCGCCGACCAGATCAAGCCCGCGGAAATGCACCTTGCGCAATCGGCCGATCGTCTTGCCCCACCCGAAGCTCTCCTCGATCAACTTGCGCCTGCGTTGACTCACCGTGTAGCCCGGATGGCGGACGGTTCGGCGGTCGATCGCGCTGCGGCGACGGGTCGTATTTTGAGCAACGTGCGGCGTCACGTTGAGCGCTCGCAACGCCTCGACAAAGTCTTTGGTATCGTACGCCTTGTCGGCACCGAGCGTGATTCGGTTGCTTCCGCTGACCCCGCGAATCAATTCCAGCGCTGCTTCGCGTTCGGCGATCCCGGTCGCGCGAGTGGTCTTCACGCCGACTATCAAGCCGTTGCGATTCTCCATCAGAGCATGTCCGAGATAGCCGAGAATCGCCGGCGCGCCGCTGCTCTTGCGGTACAACCGCGCGTCCGGATCGGTACTCGAGACGTGCGTCTCGTTGCTGCGCGGCCGGCCACGAAAGTTCACGCCCTCGTTGCGACCGCCGCTCGAGGTCGGCGGTTCGTCGTCCGACTTGGGCCGAAAGCTCTTGTGGCTGGCCCACGCCTCGATTAGCGTCCCATCGACGGTGAAATGCTCGTTCGAGAGCAGTTCGTCGGCACGCGCCCGCTCGACCACGGCGGCGAAGAACCGCTCGGAGATTTCGCCATTCAAGAACCGATCGCGGTTCTTGCTGAACGTCGAGGGGTCCCAGATCTTGTCGTCCATGCTCAAGCCCACGAACCAACGAAAGAGCAAATTGTAACGCAACTGCTCCAGCAGCATCGGCTCGCTGCGGATCGAGTAGAACATTTGCAACAGCAAGGCTCGCAGCAGCTTCTCCGGCGCGATCGATGGCCGGCCCCGTCGGGAGTAGAGCTTGGAAAACTCCGGCGAGAGTTCGCGCAGAATTTCGTTGACCATCACGCGCATCGGGCGCAACGGATGATCGCCGGGCACGGTGTCTTCCGGCTGCAACGTCGTCCAAACGGATGCACGCTGCTCATCATGAGTCCGCATCGGCCGCAACCTCACCAAGGTATGAGGAGACTTGCTCTTATAATACGCGAAAAACGCCGTCACGCCAACATCAACTCGGCCGATTTTTCATCGGCCTGCTACGGACGTCTGCGCACGCCATACGGTGAGATCGACGGAGGAGCAACCGAGAGCACATGTACCTCGCCGAAGTATTCGCCGCTCCTATTTAAATGTTGTAGAGGCGGATTGTTACCGCTCGCTAGAGCATGTAGCCGATGTCGGACGAGAAAGTCGGATACGTAAAAATCATGCTGCGGAGCTTTGTCGCGGAGAGCCCGAGCTGAATGCTCATGGCGAACACATTGAAGTCAAGTCCCAAATCTGCTGTAATTCCGGTTCGTCGATCGCGTAAGTTAGGCTGCTCGTCTGTCTCGTTTTACGGCGGCCGGCTTGGCCACCGTCGTTGCTTTCCATTCGAAGTATTCGGTCATGTCGAAGTAGGCTCGGCTTAACCATTCGTCGTTTTGCTCGGAGAGTAACGCGCCGACCATGCGAATCGCTGCGGCGTCGTTTGGGAAAATGCGAATGACTTTCTCCCGGCGACGAATCTCTTCATTGAGCCGCTCTTGCATGTTGCTCGTGCGCAGTCGCCGACGATATTTCTCCGGCAGCGGCAAGATCGCAAACATGTCTTCGAACGCTCCTTCCAAGCACACGCACGACTTCGGCGCTGTTTCTGCGAAGCGGGCCATGAATTCCGCATATCGACGCTCGGCCTCTTTGCGATCAGTTGCGAGAAAGATCAGCCGAGCTGCAGCGGTTACGTTTTCGCGTTCTTTCTTGGGCGCGTGATCGAGCAAGTTCTTCATCACGTGGAACTGGCAGCGCTGCCATGTCGCGCCGACGAATTGCTTGGCGATCGCCTCGCGTAAGCCCGAGTGATTGTCGGAGACGGCAACGTCGACGCCGTGCAAGCCGCGTGCTTTGAGGCCGCGAAAGAACTCGTTCCACGTCGCAAAGCTCTCCGAATCGCCGATCGAAAGACCAAGGATTTCTCGGTATCCGTCAGCGCGAATGCCGCTCGCGATGAGGAGCGCTTTGCTGACGACGCTCTTGTCGGTGCGCACCTTCGTAAAGAGCGCGTCAACGATGATGAACGGGTACGCCGCATCAAGCCGACGATTCAAGAATCCCGCGACCGGCTCGTCAAGGGCCTTCGCGAGGCGACTGACCGTCGACTTCGAAAACGACGTCCCACACAGACCTTCGGTTATCCGCGTGACCTTCCGCGTCGAGACGCCGTTGACGACCATCTCCATCAGGCCCACGACAAAGGCTTGTTCGCTGCGGCGATAACGCTCAAAGATGTCGGTTGAGAAGCTGCCGTCGCGCGTTTGCGGCACGCGCAGGACCAGCGATCCGACGCGGGTCGAGAGCTGTCGATCGCGATACCCATTCCGATAGCCCTCCCGTTCTTGACAGCGTTCGTACCGCTCGGCGCCCAGATGATCGCGCATCTGCGCCTCGAGCACTTGGTTCAAAATCGTTTCGACGAGCTTCCCGAGCGCCGCAGGTTGATCGAGCAACGCTGGAATCGCGTCGCGGGATAGGGTAAGATCGTAATCGGCCACCGTTCCGGTCCTTTCGATTGAAGTGTTGTCAACGTCAATCTTCGAACCGGAGCGGTGGCTACCCGCCCGCTGAATTTACATCAATTATAGGGACTCTGCCGCCGCCAACGCGGCGGATGAGGTAAAGTATGCTTCGTCCGGCGTGCGCCCGTCAAGCGACGAGTGCGTCCGGCTGCTGTTGTAAAAGACGATATAGCGCCCGATACAGGCCCGTGCATCGGAACCCGATGCGTATGCCCGCAGATAGACCTCCTCGTATTTCAACGACCGCCAGAAGCGCTCGATAAACAGGTTTTCGCGCCAGCAGCCCTTGCCGTCCATGCTGAACCGCGCGCCGAGTTCTTCGCGAATGAGCGCCACGAACTCGCCGCTGGTGAACTGGCTGCCCTGATCGGTGTTGAATATTTGGCGCTTCAGGACTTCGGGTGGGCGGGCAAGAGGTCGAGCCCACCACAGTGGAATAGAATCGCCGCTGCAAATCGGCCCTCATTGCGATAGCCGCGCGCGCGGAATTTGATCATTTGGATCTTGCTGTTGAGGCTCTCGGCTGCCGCATTGGTGATCGGCTTGCGAATGTACGTGATGATGTTCGCAAAGTGACGTTTGAGCGTGCGCGCGACGCTGATCATTTCGGGCAATTGAGAGTGCGTCGCCCACCGGTACCAATCGGCAAAGAAACGACGCGCTGCGGACTCACGCCGATATCGCCAGAACTCCGTAAAGTGCTCCTTCATCGACCACGCGCGGCCAAGGCGTTTGTACTGGCTCCGCAAGGCGCTCAGATCACGTCGTTCGTCGCGGTCGAGATTCGCAAACGAGCGCAACCAGGAATACTTAGTCCCTTTCAATGCCGTTCGGTCGAGCGTCTTGTCACGCATCATCGCTCGACGAGTGAGATCGACGGCTTTGGTGAGATATGCCGTGATGTGGTACTTATCGAAGACGATCTTCCGTGCCGCATCGGGCACGTGTGCTACGGTCGACTCGAAGTACGGCTGCCACATATCCATCGCGATGCCCTCAATGGCATGAAGTTGTTCGTGCGAAAGGCCGTCGTAGAAAGCGTCAATCGATTCGCGCTTGCGACCGCGACCGACCCACAGGACCTCGCCGCGGTCCAAGTCGGACACGATCGTGAAGTACCGATGCCGCTTTTTGACGGCCTTCTCGTCGATGCCGAGATGCCGCACAAGACGTGGCAGTCGCCGCTGCTTACCGCGCTCGACCGCCCGGAGCATAATGGAATCGACTTGCTCCCAGCTGATGCCCAAGCGACGCGCGACCGCCGCGACGGACATCTCGAGTAGGAGGGCGATCGCCAAACGCTCGAAGCGCGACGTAAACTCGGTGCGACCGCTTGACCAGGGAATCGCAACGGTCGTGACGCCGTGCTCGGGACAATCGATCCGGGGTACGGAGGCGTGCAAGAAAAGTTGGTCGCCGGCCAGATCGAGGTCACGCCAGACGCGCTCGCGATGATCGTGCTTGGGGCACTCCCGATCGCATTTTGGACAGCGACCCGCGCCTTGCCATTCAAGCCGAACATCGACCCGATTTCGCTCGAGATCGAGCTTTGATTCGGTCACGTCCCAAGGATCTTCGACGCGCAGCAACCCGCGGATGAATTCGGTGTCTCGCATGGCGTAGCATTACGACGGCCGACCGATTTCCTCTCGCCCGCCCACTACAAAACCGGAAGACCCGAATATTTCCGGCTTGCCGTAAAGCGTCACGGCCTCGCGAACCGCCTCGATGCAGAAGTCTGTCGAAGTGTGTTCGAGAGCTTCCACGCGAGAATGCGGCGCGTCGCCCAATCGAGCACCGCGAAGAGATATAGGAACCCGCGCTCCATCGGGATGTAGGTGATGTCGGCGGCCGAGACCTGATTCGGGCGATCGATCGTCACGCCGCGCAGGAGATAGGGGAAGACCGGATGCTGCGGATTCCGGTTCGTCGTTTGCTGCTTCTTGCGATACAGCGCCTCGATTCACATGACCCGCGTGAGCCGTGCAACATGCCGGCGCCCAACTCGATACCCGAGTCGCTTCAGTTGGTCGCGCAATTGCCGGGCGCCCATGTGCGGACGGTCGGTATGGATCCGATCCATCTGACGCATGAGTGACGTTGCCCCGGATGTCAGGCCGCGGATAACCGTGAGTTTGGGGTAGTGCGATGATGCTCGATGAACTCGGCCGGCGTCAAGCCGCCGAGCGCGGTGTGGGGTCGGCGATGGTTGTAATCGATGCGCCATGCTTCGATCGCGGTGCGAGCGTCGAAGAGCGTGGGAAAGGCGTGCTCGTTGAGTAACTCGTCTCGGAAACGTCCGTTAAAGCTCTCGACGCTGCCGTTCTGAGTCGGCTTGCCGGGTTCGATAAAGTGCAGCTCAACGTTGACCCGCGCGGCCCAACCGAGCATCGCGTTGCTCGTGAACTCGGTTCCGTTGTCGAACTTGAGCGTCGGCGGTAGACCGCGCTCTTGCGCGAGACGTGAGAGCACGCGCACGACACGCTCGTCGGTGAGCGAGAAGTCGACTTCGATGCCGATCGACTCTCGGGTGAAGTCGTCGATAATCGTCAGCGAGCGAAACTTTCGCCCGTTGCTGAGCGCGTCGTGTACGAAGTCGAGCGACCAGCGTTCGTTCGGCCGCGTGACCGGCGGCACGACGTTGCCACGGACGTATCGTACGCCACGCTTACGTCGACTGCGCAGCTGTAGACCAGCGTTGCGATAGATCCGATGAACTCGCTTGTGGTTCACGACGAAGCCTTCGCGGCGCAGCATGATCGTGAGCCGGCGGTAGCCGAACCGACGGCGTTCTGCGGCGAGCGCCTTGAGCCGCTCGAGCAACGCCGGATCGTCCGTCCGCCGCACGCGATACTGCGCGACGGATCGCGGACAACGCGCGATGCGGCATGCGGCGCGTTGGCTCACACCGAGGTCTTGCAGGGCCCTCACCGCGGCTTTTCGCTGCGAGGGCCCCAGGAGTTTTTTGCGATTAGCTCTTTCATCGCGTCGTTCTCGAGCGAAAGGTTCGCGATGATGCGCTTCATGCGCCCGTTCTCGTCTTCGAGCACGCGACCGCGGGCGACCTCGCTGCTCTGCATGCCGCCGTACCGGGATTTCCAGGCGGAGATGGTGTTCGGATGAACGCCGTGTCGACGGCCGAGCTCGATGAACGAGGCGCCGGCGTCGTGTTCTCGGAGGATCGAGACGATCTGCGTCTCGGTGAAGCGGGACTTCCGCATGCGGGCTTCCTTTCGGCCCATCGGCCGGGGAAACCCACGTATCAACTGACCCGGATCACCGGGGCAACGTCGCGCCGCCATTCGACGCGTCGCTCTGCCGCCGCAGCGTGATTGCCTCGCCGGGCGGCGCGGTGTTCACGATCAGCGAGCTCGTCCGCGAGCGGCTCGCGGTCACTCCATGAAGTCGGACGGTTTGAGTTCGTCGATGAACTTCTTGAACTTGGTGGTTTCTTCGGGGTCGCCGCCGACTTTGTCGGGAACCGTCTCTTCGAGCGCGATCTTGTCGCTCACGAAGATCGGCGCTTGCATCCTCAGCGCCAGCGCGATCCCGTCGGACGGACGCGCGTCGATCTCCTGAACGTCGCCGTTGGTGCGGACGATCAGCTTGGCGAAAAATGTCGAATCTTTGATGTCGTGAATGACGATCTGTTCGAGTTTCGCCGAGAGCGATTCGAGCAGCGTCCGCATCAAGTCGTGTGAAAGGGGGCGCGGCACCGCGGTACCTTCGAGGGCCAGGGCGATTGCGGTGGCCTCGAACGGTCCAATCAGGATCGGGAGATACCGCTTGCCCTCGAGGTCCTTCAGGATGACGACGGGGTCGTGCGTGAGGAGATCGATCCCGAGTTTGTCGACCTTCATCTGCCGCATCGGCGGATACTCCGGGGGCGCCGCGTACAACTCCTCCGGCGATTCGCTCGCCGCCGCTAGGTCGCACGGTGCGTTCTCGCGTACGAAGCGCCTCCGTGGCATTGTCGTGCGGTATCGTCGGGCTTCCCAACGTGGGCAAGTCGACCATTTTCAACGCGCTCACCCGCTCGGCGCAGGCGCTCGCCGCGAACTACCCGTTCGCGACCATCGAACCGAACGTCGGCGAGGTCCCCGTTCCCGACCCGCGTCTCGGCGTGCTGGCGGGGCTGAGCAGCTCGGAGAAGATCGTTCCGGCGACCATGCGCTTCGTCGACATCGCCGGCCTCGTGCGCGGGGCCGCGAGCGGTCAGGGTTTGGGGAACGCGTTTCTCTCGCACATCCGCGAGACCGATGCGATCGCGATGGTGGTGCGGGCGTTCCACGACGACAACGTGACGCACGTCGAAGGCGGTCCCGATCCGCTGCGCGACATCGAGATCATCGCGATCGAGATGGCGCTGGCCGATCTCGCGTCGCTGCAGAAGAAGCGCGACAAGCTTCAGCGCGAGGTGCGCGCCAATCCGAAGGAGGCGCCGAAGCTCGAAGCGCTCGACCGGCTCATCGCGGCGCTCGAAGCGGGACGGCCGGCGCGCGCGTTTCCGCCCGATTCACCGGAAGCGGCGATGGCGCGCGAGTCGTTTCTGCTCACCGCGAAGCCGATGCTGTACGTCGCCAACGTCGATGAGTCGCAGATCGCCGAACCGGGGCCGATGGCGCAGGCCGTGTTCGCGCACGCGAAGGCCGAGAACAGCCGCGCGATCGCGTTCAACGGCAAGATCGAGTCGGAGTTCGCCGGGATGAGCGACGACGACGTCGCGATGTTCCGCGCCGATTACGGTATCACGACCGGCGGCCTCGATCGTCTCATTGTGGAAGCCTACGATCTGCTCGGGCTGATGACGTTTCTCACCACCGGCGAGAAAGAGACGCGCGCCTGGATGATCGAGAAGGGCACCAAAGCCCCGCAGGCCGCGGGCAAGATCCACAGCGACATCGAGCGCGGCTTCATCCGCGCCGAGTGCATCTCGTACGACGACTACGTCACGTACAAGACGCTCGACGCGATCCGCTCCGCCGGCAAGTTGCGCTCCGAGGGCAAAGACTACGTGATGCAGGAGGGCGACGTCGTCGAGTTCCGGTTCAACGTCTAACAGGCCAATGAAAAATCGGCCGAGTTGATGTTGGCGTGACGGCGTTTTTCGCGTATTATAAGAGCAAGTCTCCTCATACCTTGGTGAGGTTGCGGCCGATGCGGACTCATGATGAGCAGCGTGCATCCGTTTGGACGACGTTGCAGCCGGAAGACACCGTGGCCGCCGATCATCCGTTGCGCCCGATGCGCGTGATGGTCAACGAAATTCTGGGCGAACTCTCGCCGGAGTTTTCCAAGCTCTACTCCCGACGGGGCCGGCCATCGATCGCGCCGGAGAAGCTGCTGCGAGCCTTGCTGTTGCAAATGTTCTACTCGATCCCCCCCGTGTCAAGATAGAGTGGTACCGGTAGCATAGGGAGTTTTTTGTACAACGTTCGTCGCAGCAGCAGAGCTGTGGATAACGGGGATACTGTGGAAAACATCCGGAACGATGCAAAGCACGCGGGGGCGAGAAAGTCCTGCAACAGATGCAGTCCTCGAACGGAACCGTTTCAACGGAAATCAAGGCAACCAGTTCACCCCAAAAACCTCAGCGACGTCGGTTCTCCGCCGCCGAGAAGCTGCGCATCGTGCGCGAGGCTGATGCGCGTCCAGCCGGCACGATCGGAGCGTTTCTCCGGCGCGAAGGTATTTACTCATCGCAGCTCTATGCCTGGCGAAGGCAGCGCGATCAAGGCGACCTCGATCCAGGTGCGGTGCGCCAACGTGCAAAAGCCAAAATGCAAGCCGACGAGGTTGCGCAGCGGCTCAAAGAACTCGAGCGGGAAAACCGGAAACTCCGTCGCCAGTTGGCGCGCAGCGAGCCGATGCTGCTGGAGCAGTTGCGTTACAATTTGCTCTTTCGTTGGTTCGTGGGCTTGAGCATGGACGACAAGATCTGGGACCCCTCGACGTTCAGCAAGAACCGCGATCGGTTCTTGAATGGCGAAATCTCCGAGCGGTTCTTCGCCGCTGTGGTCGAGCGGGCGCGTGCCGACGAACTGCTCTCGAACGAGCATTTCACCGTCGATGGGACGCTAATCGAGGCGTGGGCCAGCCACAAGAGCTTTCGGCCCAAGTCGGACGACGAACCGCCGACCTCGAGCGGCGGTCGCAACGAGGGCGTGAACTTTCGTGGCCGGCCGCGCAGCAACGAGACGCACGTCTCGAGTACCGATCCGGACGCGCGGTTGTACCGCAAGAGCAGCGGCGCGCCGGCGATTCTCGGCTATCTCGGACATGCTCTGATGGAGAATCGCAACGGCTTGATCGTCGGCGTGAAGACCACTCGCGCGACCGGGATCGCCGAACGCGAAGCAGCGCTGGAATTGATTCGCGGGGTCAGCGGAAGCAACCGAATCACGCTCGGCGCCGACAAGGCGTACGATACCAAAGACTTTGTCGAGGCGTTGCGAGCGCTCAACGTGACGCCGCACGTTGCTCAAAATACGACCCGTCGCCGCAGCGCGATCGACCGCCGAACCGTCCGCCATCCGGGCTACACGGTGAGTCAACGCAGGCGCAAGTTGATCGAGGAGAGCTTCGGGTGGGGCAAGACGATCGGCCGATTGCGCAAGGTGCATTTCCGCGGGCTTGATCTGGTCGGCGACATTGTGCGCTGGACGGCCGCGGCGTACAACTTGATCAGGATACGCAATCTGAGGGCCGCGACATGATGCGAAGTGATGCTGACCCGAGGGGCGTTTTCGAGATGAACCGCTCGGCAACGGGCTTCGAGGGGTCCGCCGACCTCCCGAAAACCGTGCTGAACGGGCAGTTCGCGAACCACGCGCCGATTTTTTCACGGGGCTGCTAGGTCGGGTTCGCGGGCGGCGGCAGCGGAGGCGCGTAGGTCGGAGGCGCCGGGCTGCAGCCTCCGCCGGGGCCCGCGCCCGACGCACCCGACGGCGGGATTCCCGCGCGCATCCGCAGCTCGCGCAGTTCGCGCAGCACCGGCCAGTCGCTGAACGCGAAGATGATCAGCAGGATGAAGTTCGCGCCCGGAATAGGATGATGAGCGCGATCAGGGGGTTGTAGCCGGCTTTTTTGGCGACCATGTAGGCCAGGAAGACGTAAAATGTCGTGATCGCGACGATGAAGATGCCGATAAAGGCAAAGTAGGCGGCGATTCCGGCTGCGACCGCGGCGCCGGAGGCGCCGGTGTCGGAGGACGTTTGCGCGAGCAGGGAGACCATGCGTCCTTGTTCGCCGGAGCGACCGAGCGGTCCGGTCCCGGCGTTCGCCATTTGGAGAGTCCGAAGCCAGGTGAATTCTCCCAATGTCCTAAAGGGACAGGACGGCTCAGGAGGCCTTGCAGTCAATGTCCACCGCCGTACCGGGCACGACCGGGGTTCGCGAGGTCAGCGTCTTCGGCGACGCCATCGCGTATTTCAACGAAGCCGCGGCCCTGCTCAACCTCGACCCCGGGATCAAAGCGATCCTCACCCACCCTTCCCGGCAGATCATCTTCTCGATCCCGTTCCAGCGCGACAACGGTTCGATCGAGGTCTACACCGGCTACCGCGTCCAGTACAATTTCGCGCGCGGCCCGGCCAAGGGCGGGATCCGGTTCCACCCCGGCGTGACGCTGGACGAAGTGACGGCGCTGGCCTTCTGGATGACGTGGAAATGCGCCGTCGTCGATCTGCCGTTCGGCGGCGGCAAGGGCGGCGTCACCTGCGACCCGCGCACGCTCTCGATCTCCGAGATCGAGCGGATCACCCGGCGCTATGCGGCCGAGCTCGTCGAGGTGATCGGCCCCGATAAAGACGTCCCCGCGCCCGACGTCAACACGACGCCGCAGCACATGGCGTGGATCATGGACACCTACTCGATGCACCATCGCATGAACGTGCCGGGCGTCGTGACGGGAAAGCCGCTGGAGATCGGCGGCTCGCGCGGGCGCGTCGAGGCGACCGGACGCGGCGTCTCGATCGTCGCGCTCGACGAGATGGCGCGCTTGGGCATCGATCCGAAAGGCGCGACGATCGTCGTGCAAGGCTTCGGCAACGTCGGCAGCATCGCGGCGAAGATGTTCGTCGATGCGGGCTGCAAGGTGATCGGGATCTCCGACGTCACCGGCGCGTACGTCAACACGAACGGGATCGACGTCAACGGCGCGATCGCCTACGCGCAGGAGCATCACTCGCTCGATGGGTATCGCGGCGGCGACAAGATGTCGAACCAGGCGATGCTCGAGGTTCCGTGCGACGTGCTGGTGCCGGCGGCGCTCGAAAAAGTGCTGACCGTCGAGAACGCGGCGCGGGTGAAGACGAAGCTGATCGTCGAGGGTGCGAACGGGCCGACGACGCCGGAAGCGGATCATCTGTTTGCGCGCAACGGGATTGCGGTGATTCCGGATATCGTTGCGAACGCGGGCGGGGTGACGGTGTCGTATTTCGAGTGGGTTCAGGACCGGCAGGGGTATTTTTGGAAAGAAGCTGAGGTCAACGAGCGGCTGCGTGAGAATTTGATCGATAACTTCGGGGTGGTGCGGGATTTGGCGCGGGCTCGGGGGACGACGTATCGGACGGCGGCGTATATGGTGGCGATTGATCGGGTGGTGCGGTCGTTGAAGGCTCGTGGAGTGTATGCGTAGGGCTCTGCTCGCGTAGTCGCGCGGAGCGCTCCATCACCGGAGCGGGGACGCGGCCCTCGCGCATCGTGCGCGAGGGCCGCTCCGTTTTCCCGCTCCGATGATGGACCGCCCCGCGCGACATGGTCGGGCCGTTTGCGTGAGAGTTGGGGATCGTGGAGTTGCCGCGCGCGTGGCACGCGCGACGGGAGAGGTTCGTCGCTTCGCGACGTTCGTTGCATGCGATGCATTGCTTCGCTCGCATCGCGGTGGCGCGCGTTGTCACGCTGAGCTGGTCGAAGCGTCGCGGGATCGTGCCGGCGTGCCTGGACGCGTGCGTGGGACGCGAACCGGCGGTTCGTCGGGGTCAGCGTGACGCTTGCTGGTTTAGATGACCCAGCGTTCGGCCCAGGTGCTGATTTCGTTGACGATGGTGGTGAGGCTGCTGCCGGAGGTGGTGAGGGTGTAGGTGACGCGGACGGGGCGGTCGTTCGAGACGGTGCGCGTGATGAGGCCTTCGGTTTCGAGTTCGCGGAGGCGTTCGGTGAGGAGGCGGTCGGAGAGGCCGGGGATCGCGGTAAGGATCTCGTTGAAGCGCGCGGGGCCGGCGATGAGGACGCGGAGGACCGCGCCGACCCAACGGCGGCCGAGGAGCTCAATCGCGTATTGGAAGCGGGGGCAGAAGGCGCTGACGGTGTCGCCGATTGCGTGTTTGGGGGGGTTGGCGGGGCAGGTTCTCAGGTGCATATCGTTCTTCTGTAGGCTACTTGACGTAAGTGTAGCACGGTGGTATTCTCTTGTTGAACCTACTAATAGTAAGTCGAATACGAAAGATAAGCTAACGTCATGGATATCGCACTTCTCCTCGTTCGCCTGATCGGGCTCGGCATGGCCGCCCATGGGGCGCAGAAACTCTTCGGCTGGTTCGGCGGCTACGGCATCGCCGGGACCGGCGGCTGGCTGGAATCGATCGGGTTCCGGCCGGGCAAGGCCTTTGCCGTCGCCGCCGGGGCCAGCGAGTTTGCAGGGGGGCTGCTGCTCGCGCTCGGGCTCGGCGGGCCGCTAGGGGCGCTGCTGATCATCGCGGCGATGGTTGTCGCGATCGGCTACCATGCGCAGGGCGGGTTCTTCGCGCAGAAGGGGGGCTACGAGACGGCGTTGCTGTACGTCGTCATCGCGTTCGGGCTGGCGTTCACCGGCTTCGGGGCGTACAGCCTCGACGCTGCGCTCGGACTGACCGGGTTGTACACGCCGACGGTGGAGTGGGCTGCGGTTGGGCTCGGCGTGCTCGGCGGGCTTGCGAACCTCGCGATCCGGCGCAAGCCGGCGGCGTAACGCCGCCTGCATGTATGAAAGCGGCCGCGCTTCGACGAGCTCTGCGTGACAACGCGACGAGCTCAGCGTGACCGAGCGTGCGCTAGAGGCGGCGGGTCCAGTTCTTGGACTTCTGACGGACGGATCGGCGGGACGACTTGTTCGAGCGACGGCTCCTGGGTGGGGCCGTCGTGCTGTTTCCAGGCGCGGAAGCCGCCCTCGAGGATGCGCGCGTTGTAGCCCTGGGCGGCGAACCGGTCAGCGATCTCCGCCGTGTTGCCGCCGCGACCGTCTTCGTCATAGAGGACCACCGGGCGCTCCGCCGCGATCGGCAGCGCGAGGTGCTCCGGGGTGAGCAGGTCGTGCGGACGATACCGGATCGCCCCGCGGATCTCTTCGGCACCCGCGTGCGCGCCCACGTTGATGATCGTCGCGCCGCCTTCGCCGAGCGCGCGCACTTCGTCGACCGTGATCTGCATGTGTGATATCCTACCCGGCGCATGACCGGTTCGAACGAACGCATCGTGCTCGTCACCGGCGCCGGGCGCGGGATCGGTCGCGCGATCGCGGCGCGCTTCCTCGCTTCGGGCGACCGGTGCGTTCTCGCCGTTCGCAGCGACGCAGTGCGCCGGGAACTCGAGGCCGAACTCGCCGGTGAACCGCAGGCCGTCGTCGAGCGATGCGACGTGCGCGATCGGGCGCAGGTCGACGCGCTTGCCGCGCGCGTGCGTGCGCGCTTCGGCCGCGTCGACGTCCTGGTGAACAACGCGGCGATCTTCGAATGCGTCGACTACGCGACGCGCGCGGACGAACTCGATCTCGACGTCGTGCGCAGGACCCTGGAGACGAACGTGCTCGGGACGATCGGGGTCTGCGTTGCGTTCGTGCCGCTCCTGCCGTGCGGTTCGCGCATCGTCAACCTCTCGAGCGACCTCGGACAGTTGGGAAAAGACGGCGGCATGACCGCGACGATGGTCGCGTATTCGCTGAGCAAAGCCGCCGTCAACGCCTACACCTCCGCGCTCGCGAACGCGCTGCACGACCGTGGAATCGCGGTCGACAGCCTGCATCCGGGCTGGATCCGCACCGCGATGGGGGGACCGCACGCGCCGCTCTCCGTAGACGACGGTGCCGAAGCAGTCTACGCCCTCGCCAGCCGCGAACCCGGCCCGACCGGACGTTTCTGGATTGACGGCCGCGTTGCGCCGTGGTGAACGCGCGCTAGGCTGATTCTTCGAGCGCGCTGCGCGATCCGATGAGGCGCGTCGCGCTAGCCAGCATCGCGAAGCCGGCGCACCCGCACGCGATCCACAGCGCCGCGGGCGTCGCCCGCGCCACGATGTCGTGCGCCACGCCGGTCGCGCCGACGGGCTTCGCCCCGAAGGCGGCGAAGACCATCGCGACGAGCGCCGCGCCCAGCGTCTGTCCCGAGAGCCTCGCGGCCGCGAGTATCGCCGCGGCACTGGCGCTCTTCGCCCGTGGTGCGCTCGAGATCAGTTCGCGGTTGTTCGGCGACTGGAAGAAGCCGTAGCCGAACCCGCAGATCGCGCCGTGCGCGACGAACGAGAGCGTCGACGCGTCCGGCGGCATCAGGGCGTAGAGCGCGAGCCCCGTCGTGAAGATCGCCAGTCCGATCGTCGAGAGCACGCCGGCGGGAATCCGGTCGGAGAGACGGCCGGAGGTCGGCGCGATCAGCGCGACGGCGACCGGCCACGAGGTGAGCAGCAGCCCGGATTCGAGCGGCGTTTTTCCGAGGACCGTTTGAAAGTAGAAGGGGAGGCCGACGTAGGCGAGTCCCTGCGCGACGAACGACGCGATCGACGTCCACGACGCAGCCGCGAAGACGCGAATGCGGAAGAGCTCGAGCGCTATCATCGGTTCCGGGAGCGCGAACTGCCGGCGGATGAAGAACCATGCCGCCGCCGCACCGGCGACGAGGCGCGCAGCGATCGTCGCCGCGGCGTCGCCGCGCGCGAAACCGTCGATCCCCCAGATGAGCAGCGAGAACCCGAGCGCGCTGGCGACGACGCTTGCGACGTCGAACCGGCCTTCGCCGCGGATGTCGCGCGGAAGCGAGCGGCTCAACGCGATCGAGGCGAACCCGAGCGGCACGTTGATCGCGAAGATCCACGGCCACGGCGCGATCGCGAGGAAGAGTCCGCCGATCGTCGGTCCCGCGGCAGCGCTGGTCGCGATGACGACCGCGTTGATCCCGAGCGCGCGACCGAGCTGCGCGCGCGGAAACACCTCGCGCAGAATCGCCGGTGCGACGGCCATGATCGCGGAGGCGCCGACGCCCTGCGCCGCGCGCGCCGCGATCAGCACCGGCATCGAACGCGCGAGCGCGCACGCGAGCGACCCGGCGATGAAGGCGACGACGCCGTACCGGTAGACACGCGCTGCGCCGCGCGTCTGACCGAGCGCCGCGAAGGCGAAGAGCGACGCGGTCACGGCGAGCTGAAATCCGTTGACGACCCAGATCGCCTCGACCGGCGATGCGCCGAGATCGCGCGCGATCGTCGGCAGCGCCGTGTTCGCGATCGATCCGTCCAGTACCGACATCGCGGTCGCGATCGCCAGCCCGAGATACGCCGTCCGCCGCTGCGCGAGCGGCAGACCGTCGTGCTGTTCCGTGTCCGACTAACCCTTCGCTTCGAGCGCGGTGACGCGCCGCTCGCGATCGTGATAGGGCACCGACGCTGTTACCCCGTTGTGTCCGTCAGACGAACGCTTGTTCCGCGTGGTACGAACTGCGCGAGAGCGGTCCGGCGACGACCTGCACGAACCTCTTCGCATCGCCGACAGCTTTCAGCCGCGCGAACTTCTCGGGCGTGACGAACTCCTGCACCTTGAGATGACGCTTGGTGGGCTGCAGGTACTGCCCCATCGTGAAGATGTCGACGCCGATCGCGCGCGCATCGTCCATCGCCTGCGCGATTTCGTCCTCGGTTTCACCGAGGCCGAGCATCAGCGAGGTTTTCGTGTACGTCACCTTGCCCGAGCGCTTCGCATGCTCCAGCACCGCGAGCGACTGCCGGTAGTTGGCACGCCGGTCGCGCACGCTCGATTGCAGGCGTTCGACGGTTTCGAGATTGTGCGCCAGCACTTCGGGCTGCGCGTCGAGGACGATGTCGAGCGCAGCGAGATCGCCGGCGAAATCGCCGGTGAGGCACTCGACCTTCGCGTCGGCGACCTTCTTGCGGATCATGCGCACGGTGCCGGCGAAGATCGCCGCGCCGCCGTCGGCGAGGTCGTCGCGATCGACTGCGGTGAGGACGAGGTACTTCCAGCCCAACTCGGCGACCGCTTCGGCGACGCGCTTGGGTTCGAGCCAGTCGACTTCACCCTTCGGCGAGCCGGTCTTCACGTTGCAGAAATGACAGCCGCGCGTGCACGTGTCGCCGAGGATCATGATGGTCGCCGTCCCGGCGCCCCAGCACTCGCCGATGTTCGGGCACATCGCTTCCTGGCAGACGGTGTGCAACTGCAGGCGGCGGACTTCGCCGAGCACGTGCTCGTACGACTCGCCCGACGGAAGGCGGACTTTGAGCCATTCGGGCTTGCGCTTGGGCGGTTCGGGCGAGATGAGATCGATAGTCGTCATGCGAGTTCCAGGCTGGTGTTCGCCGGAAAGGGAAGCGGTGCCCCCGGCGCGAGCACGTCGCACGCGTAGGTGACGCCGAAGCCGCCGGCGAGCGACTCGAGCAGCGCGTCCCGCACGTCGTCGCGCGCGACGTCACGGCAGGTCTGGGCGGCGATCGACGTGATCCCGAACTCCGGCGTCCCGCACGGCGTGATCAGCCGGTCGTAGTCGAGCGCGGTCGTCACGTTGAGCGCGAGACCGTGCATCGACGTCATCCGCCGCACCGCCAGTCCGACGGCGCAGATCGCGTCGCCGCCGACGTAGACGCCGCGATGTTCGGCGCGCCGTTGCGCCTCGATGCCGAATTGCCGCAGGGTGTCGATCACCGCGTTCTCGATTGCGCCGACGAGAGGGACGATCTCGCGAAAGCGCGGTAGCTTGCGGATCGGGTACACCACGATCTGCCCCGGGCCGTGATACGTGACGTCGCCGCCCCGCTCGACCTCGACCACGTCGACGCCGCGCGCGGCGAGCAGGCCGCTCGAGACGAGCAGGTTGGACGTCTTCGCGTTGCGCCCGAGGGTGATGACCGGCTCGTGTTCGACGACGAGCCACGTCTCCGGGGCGCGTCCCTCGGCGACTGCGGCGTGGAGGGCACGCTGCAGCGCTAGGACCGGCGCGTACCGCCGGCGCCCCAGATCGAGCACGCGAGCCGGGTCCGCCATACCCGGATCACGACCCGGCAAGGGTCGCGATGGTTCCCCGGACCGGTGTCAGCGGCGTCCCGCCTCGAGCGCGATCAGACGCGCGTCGATCGCATCGAAGCGAACGTCGATCGCATCGAACTTTTCCAGCATGCGAATCTCGAGGCGCGCGACGCGGTCTTCGAGGCGATCGACCCGCCGTTCGAGCGCGTCGAAGCGGCGCTCGAGCGCGTCGAAGCGGCGCACGATCATCTCGACCGTCGAGGCGATCGCTTCGTGCAAGGACCGGAAACCGTCGAGAATTTCCTGATCGGTCACCGGTCCATCATGGCCGCGCTCCATTGCCGCGACGTTGCCGCCGTACGATCAGACGGCGGCGGGCTGTTTGGCGGGCTTGGCGTTGACGATGTGGATCGCTTTTCCGTGCATGAACTCCGCGGTGTCCATGATCGATTCGGTGAGCGTCGGGTGGGGGTGGATCGAGAGTCCGATGTCTTCGACCGTCGCGCCCATCTCGAGAGCGATGACGCCTTCGCCGATCAGCGACTCCGCTTGCGGCGCGACGATGTGCATTCCCAGCAACAGGTCCGTCTTCGCGTCGCCGATCAGCTTGATGAGGCCGTCCGTCTCGTTCATCGTGCGCGCGCGGCCCGACGCGATCAAATTCATCTTTCCGACCCGCACGTCGTAGCCGGCTGCCTTCGCCTCTTCCTCGGAGAGGCCGATCGTCGCGACCTCGGGATCGGTGTAGACGCAGTTCGGAATCGCGACCGGGTCGAACGCGCTCGCCTTGTCGCCGGCGATCACTTCGGCAGCGACGACGCCTTCTTTCATCGCCTTGTGCGCGAGCATCGGCGCGCCGGTGACGTCGCCGATCGCGTAGATCCCCTCGACCTTGGTCCGGCGCTGCGCGTCGACGTCGAGGAACCCTTTGTCGTTGGTCGCGAGGCCAGCGGCCGCGAGGTTGAGCGTGTCGGTCACCGGCTTGCGGCCGACCGCGACGAGCACTTGATCGAACTCGCGCGTCTCGGGTTTGTTGTTCGTCCCCTCGCCGCTGATCGTCACCTTCGCGCGCTGCGGCCCGCTCTTCTCGATCGTCTCGACCTTCGTGCTGAGCATGATCTCGACGCCCTGTTTTTTGAGGATCCGGCCGAGCGTCTTGCTGATCTCGAGGTCGGTCCCGGTGAGCAGTTGCGGCATCGCCTCGACGACGAGTACCTTCGCGCCCATGCGGGTGTAGACCGTCGCGAACTCGAGTCCGATCACGCCGCCGCCGACGATGAGCATCGTCTGCGGGATGCGCTTGATGCGCACGGCCTCGTCGGAGTTGATGATGACGTCGCCGTCGTGCGGCCACGCCCCGACGTTGATCGGTGCGGAACCGGTCGCGATCACGATCGCCGGTGCCGTGTACTCGTCGGTCGAGCCGTCTTTTTTCTTCAGCGAAACGGTGTTCTTCGAGGTGAACGATGCGTCGCCGTAGGCGAACTCGACGTTGTTCGCCTTGAACAACTGGTTGACGCCGCCGACGTTCGCTTTTACGACCTTGTCGGCGAACGCGGCCACGCCCTCACGGTCGACTTCGGCCTTGGGAACTTTCAGACCGAGCTGGCCGGCGTGCTCGATCTGACGCGAGATCTCGCCGACGTGCAGCAGTGCCTTGGTGGGAATGCAGCCCCAGTTCAGGCAGACGCCGCCGACCTCGTCGCGGTCGAAACAGACGACCTTCTTGCCGAGCTGGCCGAGCCGGATCGCAGCGTGATATCCGCCGGGACCGGCGCCGATGACGAGGGCGTCGACGTTAAAGGGAGCCATGACCTGGACGTTTCTCCTCGAGGCAAGCGCGGGCTGGGACCATCGAACACGACCCGCGCCGAACGGAATATGTTTCGTTCGGCGCTTCGCGCGCGATGGTTCCCGTCCCCGGCGCGCTCAGCCGCGCGGAACGTCGATCTTGTAGGCGCCGAGCTTCTGGTTGGGATCGATCCGGATGTGGACGACCGCCGTACCCTTTTCGAACGCCGCTTCGTAGTCGTAGCGTCCCTTGTCGGGATCGGACGAGGAGGGCTTGAGCCCCTGATAGCCGCCCAGCGCGTGCATCTGATCGGAGATCTGACCGATCGAGGCGCGGGTGACTTCCGCCTTGAGCGCATCGTCCATGTGCGCTGTCGCGCGCTCCATATCGACGTCGTAGACGGCGCGCGTCGTTTCGTCGGCCAGCGTCTGCGGGCTGGTTGCGGAGGGCGACGCGCATCCGCCCGCCGCGAGCGCGATCAGCGCCGCGGCGGGGAGAAGCACTTTTCGCATCGCGGTTAGAGTCGGCCCCACCCGTACGTGGTGGTGGCGACCTTCGTGCCGTCGGCGGGACGCGAGAGGCGTGCCGACGCGACCAACGGGCCAGATGCGGTGCTGCCGGTCGAGGCCGTGTGCTGCGTGCGGCGTTCGCTCATCGCGAGCTGATGGCGCAGGCGCAGCACTTCCTGGTGCTGGATCGCGACTTCGTGCTTGTACGAGGCGTTGATCGCGACCTGATGATTGTAGGCCGAACGTTCCGATTCGTAGGCCGCCTCGGCGTTGTTCGCTTCCGCCTGCGTCTGCGCCTGACGGTAGTCGTACTCGGCGTACTTCTGGTGAACTTTGCGGTTGTGGTTGATGATCAGCAGCGCGGCAGCCGCGCCGCCGATGATGATGTTGCGCGTGCTGGCCGCACCATCGGCGAGGGCCGGCGCGCTCGGGATCGCGGTCGCCGCAAGCGAGGCGGCGAGGGTCAAGCTAGCGAGTCGTCGGTCAATCATGAAAATGAGTGCACTCCTTGTTTCGGTAGTTACCCAACGTCTGGCTTCGACGCACGGGTTCCTGATCACGTCCGCTCGAGCGCACACTCGGCTGGTTCGACGACGCTGACCGGGAGCAACGAGAATAAGGAAGCAGCCGGCAGCTCGCGGGCACCGTCCCGCTCGACAGGGTGGAGGTGCAGGCCGGTGAGCACATCGCGATAGGCGGGCGCGCCGTCCGCGGGCAGGCGGACGGCGGTATCGTTCCAGAGTTCGCCGACCGGCAGACCGGCGGCGGCGACGGTTCGCGGCAGCCGGGTCACCGCGACGATCGCGCGCCCGCGGCGGTACGCCACGAGGTGACCGGCGAGCGGTCCCGTCGTCTCCAGCGGTTCGTATGACGCTGCGGGCCAGCCGGCGGCGGCGCGGTGGCGCAGGAGCGTCGCCAGAACGTAGAGCTTGAACGTCCCGTCGCCGGCGCGCGCCAGCAGGTCGCGGACGATCGCCGCGCGCTCCGTCCCGGCGGCGAGCGCGTCGTCGATCGCGCGCAGCGCCGCGTCGCGCCGCGCGAAGTCGACGGGCCGGCGGTTGTCGGGATCGACCAGGCTGAGGTCCCAGAGCTCGGCGCCCTGATACGTGTCGGGGACGCCCGGCGCGGTCGCGTGCAGGACCGTCTGCGCGAGCGTGTTGGAGAAGCCTCCGGCCGCGATCTCGCGCGCGAACGCCTGCGCTGCGGCGAGAAAAACCGGTGCCGCCGCCGGATCCATGGCGCGCCGCACGAAGCGCTCGAGCGCGGCTTCGTACTCGCCGTCGGGGTTCGTCCAACTCGTGCGCAGCTTCGCCTCGCGCCCGGCTTTGAGCACGTAGTCGCTGATGCGGTCCGCGTACGCCGCGAAGGCCGGCGGATCGAGCGGCGCGTCGAGGAGCTCAGCGGGCCACGCGCCGATCAGCGTCTGATAGAACAGGTACTCGGCGAGCGACGAGGGCGCGCGTTCGCCGCGCACCGTCGTCTTGTGGCGCCCGTTGAGCCGCGCCCAGCGCGCGATCGCGCGGCTCCAGCCGTCGGGAATCTCCGAAAGCACGGCGAGCCGCGCGCGCACGTCTTCGCCGCGCTTCGCGTCGTGCGTCGCGGTGGCGATCATCGCGTGCGGCCGATGCGCGGCGCGCTGCGCGTTCTGCCGGTGAAACTCGCTCACCGCGAGGCCGAAGCGCGCCGGATCGCCGCCGACCTCGTTGAGCGCGACCAGACGGATCGAGCGATAGAACGCGGTGTCCTCGACGCCCTTTGCGGCGACCGGAGAGGTGAGCTGCTGGAAGTGCATCGCGAAGTCGACATAGCTCTCGCGCACCTGCTCGTCGTCCGTCTCGGTGAGCAGGACGCGCCGCAGAAAAGCGTAGACCGATCCTTCGCTCGTGATGTCCCAACTGCGGGCGCGTGCGATCGCCCACTCGATGTCGTGGCGGTCTTCGTCGTTGATCGCTTCGCCTCGGACGTACGTGCGGTAGACCGGGAAGGCCGCGATCGTGTTGACGAGCGCCCGTGTGAGCGCGAGCAGCGTGAAGTCGCGCGTGTGAGGATCGCGCTGCGCGATACGGTCGAGGCGCAGCGCCAGCACGTTGCGCTCGGCCGCGAGCGCGGTGATCAGAACGAACCGCTTCGCTGTGTAGGCGACGTCGGCGAAGCGCGCGGCATCACCGGTGAACGTCCGGTAGGTGCGGTCGAACGCGCGCTCGGCGCGCGGATCGATCGCGATCCCCGTGACCGCGTTCATGAATTCGTAACCCGTCGTGCCGTCGACATTCCAGCGTTCGCGCAAATCTTCGTGTCCGGCCAGAATCTTCTCGACGACGAGGTACAGCGGCTCACCGAGCAGCTCCGCACGCGAGCGCAGCAGATCGCAGTAGCCCAGCGGATCGTAGAGGCCGTCGACGTGGTCGAGCCGCAAGCCGTCGACCGCACCGCGTTCGATCAGCGAAAACGCGAGCGCGTGGGCGTCCGCGAACGTCGCGGCGTGCTCCATGCGGAGTGCGCCGAGGCCGTTGATGTCGAAGAAACGGCGGTAGTTGATCTCTTCCGCCGCGACCTTCCACGACGTCGGCCGCCAGTGCTGGGCGTCGACGACGCGTTCGATCAGTGCTTTCCCCTCGGGGCTCGCGCGTTCGGCGTCGAGCCGCGCGGCGAGCGCCCACGCGTTGTCGCGTTCGGTTTCATCGACCAGCCGCCGCAGTGAGGATGCGGCGTCGCGGCGTTCGATGCGGTCGATCATCCCGGCGAGCGCGGCGAAGAGCGGCGCGAACGATGCCAGCGACGCCGGCTCGGCGCCCTCCAGGACGGCCGCGTAAGACGGCGGCGTGAGCGGAAAGCAATGCTCGTAGTAGCGCAGGCGGAAGCCGCCGTCGCCGTACTCCCAGCGCAGCTCGCCCGCATCGAGCACTTCGCCGTACTGGCGACCGAGAAACGGCAGCAGCAGCTTCCCGCGCAGCTGCGCCCGCAGCGGCTCCCAGTCGATGTCGAAGTAGTCGGCGTAGTGCGAATCGCGGCCCCACGTGAGCACGTCGAGCCACCACGCGTTGTCGCAGCCGCCGACGCCCATGTGGTTGGGGACGAAGTCGAGCACGTGACCCATCCCGTTCGCGCGCAGCGCGGAGACGAACGCATCGTACTCTTCGCTCGTGCCGATCTCGGGATTGAGCGCGTTGTGGTCGACGATGTCGTACCCGTGCGGCGAGCCGGCGCGCGCGCGCAGATACGGCGACGCGTAGACGTGGGAGATCCCGAGGCTCCGGAGATACGGGATCAGCGTGATCGCGTCGGTGAAGCGGAAGCCGGCGTGAAACTGCAGCCGGTACGTCGCGCGCGGGATCACGAGACCGCGACGCCGGAGCCGCTGAGATACCAGCCGACGGCCCACGGGCCGAGGTGCGACGCGGCATCGCCGGCTTCGATCTCGGCAAGCGACGAGAGCATCGTGCCCTCCGCGCCGGCGGGAATCGTCGCCGCCGTATCGCTCAGGTTCGCGAGCAGCGTGATCCGCGCGCCGTCGCCGAACCGCCAGCGCACGCGCAGCGCGCGCCCAAAGACCGCGCTGCCGTCGCCGTACGCACCGGAACGCAGGTGCGGCGCGATCAGCCGCCGGCGAACGTCCAGCAGCGCACGATAGTGTGCGAGCATCGCCGCGTGCGGCGCCTGCGTGCGTTCGTCCCAGCGGAGTACGGAGCCGCGCATCGTCTGCGGGTCCTGCGGATCGGGGATCCGCGTGAGGGACGCCGGGTCGGCGAACGACGGCCACGCCGCGAATTCGCGCCGCCTGCCTTCGGTCACCGCCGCGCCGAGCTCCGGCCCGAAGTCGGTGAAGAAGCAGAACGGCGTCGACGCCGCCCATTCCTCGCCCATGAAGAGCAGCGGGACGGCGGGGGCGAGCAGCACGATCGACGCGGCCGCTGCGACGGCGTCGAAGGTCGCGATCGCGGAGATCCGTTCGCCGAGCGCGCGGTTTCCCACCTGATCGTGATTCTGCAGGAAGTCGACGAACGCGCTCGCGCTGCGGTGCGCGCTCGGCTCGCCGCGCGGCGCGCCGCCGCGGTGCGGCGACGGTTCGCCCTGATAGGCGAATCCTTCGTCGAGTGCGCGCGCCAGGTGCCGTGCCGGCGCGTCCGCGTAGTCGCGATAGTAGCCGTCACGCTCGCCGGTGACCAGCACGTGCAGGGCGTGGTGGGCGTCGTCGTTCCACTGCGCGTCGTAACGATCCAGCAGCGAGGCGCGGTTGGCGTCGTTCTCGATCACGAGATGGACGATGCGGTCCGGTTCGACGCCGGCGCGCACGCGCAGCGCGATCTCGTCGAGGACGTGCGGCTGCGCCTCGCTGAAGATCTCGTGCACCGCGTCGAGCCGCAGCCCGTCGAAGCGGTACTCCAGCAGCCAATAAAGCGCGTTCTGGACGAAGAAGTCGCGCACGGTCGCCGCGTGCGCGCCGTCGAAATCGATCGCGGCGCCCCACGGCGTGCCGCGCCGCTCGGTGAAGAACGGCGCCGCATACGCGTGCAGGTAGTTGCCTTCGGGGCCGAAGTGGTTGTAGACCGCATCGAGGAGGACGGTGAGCCCGCGCTCGTGCGCGGCGTCGATCAGCTCCTTGAGCTCGTGCGGGGTTCCGTACGCGCGCTGCGGTGCGTAGAGCAAGGTTCCGTCGTAGCCCCAGTTGCGGTCGCCGGCGGGCTGCGCGAGCGGCATCAGTTCGATCGCGGTGATGCCGAGGTCGACGAGCGCGTCGAGCCGCGCGATCGCCCCGCGGTACGTCCCTTCGGGCGTGAACGTCCCGACGTGAAGTTCGTAGACGACGCTCTCGTGCCACGGACGCCCGCACCAGCCTTCGGTCCGCCAGCGGTAGGCGCGCGGATCGACGACTTGGCTCGCGCCGTGCACGCCGTCGGGTTGAAACCGCGACGCCGGGTCGGGGACGCGCAGACCGCTGCCGTCGAACGCGAACCGGTAGCGGGATCGCGCGCGCGCGTGCGGGACGTCGCCGCGAAACCAGCCGTCGCCGGCTGCGTCGAGCGCGTGCTCGGCTCCGTCGACGTCGACGCGGACCTCGGAACGCGAGGGCGCCCATAGGGAGAAGCGCACGCCGTCGCCGCGGAGTTCGGCGCCGAACGGCATCGCGTGCGCGAACGTCACGGACACTCGACCTGGAGCGCGTCGACGGCGCGGGCAAGGTCGGCAGGGCGCCGCGACAGCGCCTCGCGCACGTCGCGCAGCGCCGACTGCACTCGGAAGAACGCGACCATCGCATCGCGTTGGGCCGGATCGCGCGGCAGCGTCGGCAGGTCGCGCGCGCTGATCGCGTAGCGTTCGAAGAACGTCGCCAGCGCGCGCGCGACGATCGAGCGCGTCGTCGCGCGCGTCTCGAGCGGATCGGCGGTGGGGTCGTGGGCGCTGGCGAGAATCGACTCGCGCGCGACCGCGTCGAACGAGCGCGCGAGCGACGCCACGTCCTTCAGCGGCGAACTGCGGTCGTCGACCGTCTCGCCGAACCCGACGAAGACCGGCACACCCCCGACGAGCAGGACGCGATGCAGCGTCAGCCGCCCGTGCGCGCGCGCCGACGCGGCGTTGACGTGCGGCGGGAGCTTCGCGAGCGCCGCGGCGACGCGCTCGCGCACCGCGACGACGCCCTCGACGCCGGCGGCGACCAGCGCCTGCAGATCGTCGCCGGCTGCGGCGCGCCATGCGGCGAGATCGGCGTCCTCGATCGGACGCGTGCCGAAGGTCGGATCGCTCCCCGGCGTCGCGAGCGCGCGGTGCAGGGCCGCCAGCGCATCGGCGACGTTCGTCGCGCTGCGCAGCAGCCGTTCGTCGGCGGCGCCGGCGCGCAGGATATCGCGCAGCGAGCCCTCCGCGTCGATGGGATGCGGGACATAGCGCTGCGAGGTCGCGACGACCCACGTCTCGCGGTCGGTGTCGACATACGTCGCGGTTCCGAGCAGTTCGGGTGCCTGCGCGAAGCCGCGCTCGTGCAGATGGCGCAGAAACGCGACGCCGCTGTTGCGCAGGCGCGGCATCTGACGGTGCAGCGTGACGAGCCGCGCGTCGTCGAGCACCCAGCGCCGCGCGCCGGTAGCGGAGCCGAGCCGCTGCGAACTCGACGCCTCCGGCATCGGCGATCCCTCGAGCGCGAACGTCATCCGCCCCTCGTCGCGCAGCACGACGCCCGCGCGCATCGCACGCTCGACGAGCGGTGCGGTCGAGGCGTCGCCGCCGGCGTCGACGATCCACCCTTCGCGCGGACCGCTGCGCGCCCGTGCGACGGCATCCTCGCGCACCGGCGCATCCCAGACGAAGCGCAGCGGGAGCGAGATGCGCCGCAGCCCGTCGCCGACGACGACGAACGCCAGCGCCGGATCGATCTCGGCGGCAACGAACGCGTCGCGGACGTGCCCGTGTTCCGAGGCGCCGAGCGCGAGCGGGACGATGTCTGAGTCGATCACCGCGCGCGCCCAGCGGTCGAAGGCGAGGCCGGCGCGCGGAACGACGACGGTGGGGAGTTCCGGAAGCGCGCTCGAGCGAATCGGCGCCGCCGCACCGCTGGGATCGCGGACGAGCGCGAACCAGAAGAATCCGTACGGCCCAAGCGTCACCGCGTACGGCGAGGTCGCGATCGGCGGGAACGCGGTCGAGCCGAGCATTTCGAACGGCGTGCGCCCCGCGAACGCGCTCAGATCGAGCTGCACCGCCTGCGCGGTGCGCGCGAGGTTGGCAACGACGAGCAGCGTCTCGCCGTCGAACTCGCGCAGGTACGCGAGGACGCGGCGATTCGACGGATAGAGCAGGGTCAGCGTTCCCCGCCCGAACGCACGCGACGCTTTGCGGACGGCGATCGTGCGCCGCATCCAGTTCAGCAGCGAGGTCGGCGTGCGCGCTTGCGTCTCGACGTTCACCGCTTCGTACCCGTAGGTCGGATCGGTGACGACCGGCGCATAAAGCCGGATGTGGTCGGCGTCGGAGAAGCCGCCGTTGCGGTCGGGCGACCACTGCATCGGCGTGCGCACGCCGTCGCGATCTTTGAGGAAGAGGTTGTCGCCCATCCCGATCTCGTCGCCGTAGTAGATCACCGGCGTCCCCGGCATCGACATCAGCAGGCCGTTCATCAGCTCGATGCGGCGGCGATCGTTTTCCAGCAGCGGTGCGAGGCGGCGGCGGATGCCGACGTTGATCCGCATCTTCGGCTCGATCGCGTAGACGGCGTTCATCCGCTCGCGTTCGCGATCGCTCACCATCTCGAGCGTCAATTCGTCGTGGTTGCGCAGAAACACGGCCCACTGACAGCCTTCGGGGATCGGCGGCGTCTGGCGCAGGATGTCGTGGATCGGGTAGCGGTCCTCGTCGGCGACGGCCATGAACAGCCGCGGCATCAGCGGGAAGTGAAAGCACATGTGGCACTCGTCGCCGTCGCCGAAATACGACGAGAGGTCTTCGGGCCACTGATTCGCCTCGGCCAGGAAGATGCGGTCGGGGAACTCGTTCTCCAGCACCGCGCGCAGGATCTTGATGACGCCGTGCGTCTCGGGCAGGTTCTCGTTGTTGGTGCCTTCGCGCTCGCACAGATATGGAACCGCGTCGAGTCGGAAGCCATCGATCCCGACCTTCGACCAGAAGCGCATCACGTCGGTGATCGCGCCGATCACCTCAGGATTCTGAAAGTTCAGGTCGGGCTGGTGCGAAAAAAAGCGGTGCCAATAGTACTGGCCGGCGACCGGATCCCACGACCAGTTCGACCACTCGGTGTCGGTGAAGATGATCCGTGTCCCCGCATACTTCCGATCGTCGTCCGACCACACGTACCACTCGCGTTCGGGCGAACCGCGCTCGGCGCGGCGCGCGCGCTGGAACCACGGGTGCTCGTCGGAGGTGTGGTTGACGACGAGTTCCGCAATCACGCGGATTCCGCGGTCGTGCGCCTCCGCAACGAGCCGGTGGACGTCCTCGAGCGTCCCGTACGCGGGATGGACGCCGGTGTAGTCGGCGATGTCGTAGCCGTCGTCGCGCAGGGGCGAGGGAAAGAACGGCAGCAGCCACAGCGCCGTGACGCCGAGTTCGGCGAGATAGTCGAGACGCGACGTCAGCCCGTTGACGTCACCGATCCCGTCGCCGTTCGAATCACGAAACGCCTTGACGTGCGTCTGATAGACGACCGCATCGCGATACCACTGGGGATCACCAGGCATGGACCTTGTCGCCTTTCCCGCGCGTCGGCGTTCGCTAACACGCCGGAACCTGCGTCAGGGGCGAGGCAACCTCCTCGAGCGGCTTGTTCTCCGCGTCGACGCCGAGTACGATCTCGACGATGCCGCCGGCGATCATCAGCACCGCGCCGACGGACCAGGCCAGCGCGAGCGCCGACGGCTCCTTGGTTCCGATGAGATGGCCGTAGATCGGCGGCGCCACCGCGCCGCCGATCAGCAACCCGACGGCGTAGACGACGGCGATCGCCGCGGCGCGGATCTCCAGCGGAAAGATCTCGCTGGTCGTCAGATAGGCCGCGCTGGCGCCGGCGCTCGCGAAGAAGAACATCGTCGCGAACCAGAGCGTCAGCTGCGTCGCATCGCGCATCCCGTGCAGGAAGAGGTAGGTGACGAGCAGCAGCAGCGCGCCGCTGACGATGTAACAGCCCGCGATCATCCGTTTGCTGCCGATCGTGTCGAAGAAGTGTCCCAGGACCAGCGCCCCGAGGAAGTTGCCGATCGCGAACGGGATCGTGAAGAGGCCGACGTCCCCTGGCTTCACGCCGAAGAACGTCGTCAGCCTGAGTCCTTGGGTGAAGAACACGGCGTTGTAGAGGAACGCCTGCGTGATCATCAGCGCGAGGACGAGCACCGTCCGCCGCGGATAGGCGCGCACCATCGTCCGCGCCGCGTCGACGAAGACGCCGCGATGGCGCGACGCGTCGAACTCGAGCGTCCCGCTTCCCGGATCGGGAAGTGCCGCACCGGTTTCGTGCACGATCTCGTGCTCGATCGAGGACGCGATCCGTTCGGCCTCGTCGTGCCGTCCGTGCGTGAGCAGCCAGCGCGGGCTCTCCGGTATCCCGCGGCGCACGAACAGGACCGCGAATGCGAGCACCGCGCCGAGGCCGAACGCCAGCCGCCAGCCGAGCGACGGCGCGATGAAGCGGCCGTTCAGAAGCGGGATCGACAGCACCGCGCCCATCAGCGTTCCGATCCACCACGACCCGTTGATCGCGATGTCGGCGATCCCGCGCCGTTTCGCGGGGATCAGCTCGTCGATCGCGGAGTTGACGGCGCTGTATTCGCCGCCGATCCCCGCGCCCGCGAGCATCCGGAAGAGCACGAAGCTCCAGAAGTCCCACGAGAACGCGGTGAGCAGCGTGCACACCAAATACCAGGTGAGTGTGATGAGGAAGAGTTTCTTGCGGCCGAAGCGATCGGTGAGGTAGCCGAATCCCAGCGCCCCGATGCAGGCGCCGACGATGTAGAACGAGCCGGCGTAGCTGGCCTGCGTGTCGGAGAGCGAGAGTCCCGCGCTGCTGGTGAGCGTCGGACCGATCGTGCCGACGATCGTCACCTCGAGCCCGTCGAGGATCCACGTGATCCCCAGCGCGATGACGACCATCCAATGCCAGCGCGCCCAGGGCAGGCGATCGAGGCGGAGCGGGATGTTCGTCGTGATGGTCTCGGCGGTCCCGGCCAACGTTCCCCCGGCTGCGCGAACGGACCCGGGCGTCGTACCCAAACCGGTCCCGGCGAAATCGTAAGGCCCCTTACCGCCTGGTCGCGTCGCTTCGCCTAGGCTGGAATTCGGACGAAGACGTCCTCACACGAAAAGGGGAGACGATGAGAACGATGTTGATGACGGCGGCGGTCGCCGCGGCCGCGCTGATCCCGGGGATCGCGTCGGCCGACGACGCGATGGCGGGCCACGCGATGGCGGCGCACGGCGCGATGGCGACGATGGTCTGCCGCGTCGCCGCAGGGTCGGAGAAACCGAACGCCATGATGATGGCCGGTCAGAAGCCGATGATCTGCAAACCGGTCGCGGTCACGATGAAAGACGGAAGGCTCGTGAACGGCCCGGACCTTTCGCACGCGCTCACGGTCGAGCAGGCCAACGCCGCCTTCGCGAAATGGTACGCCGAGACGTTCAGCGTGGTCACCGGCGGCGGTTAGCCCCCGTTCGCGCGGCGGGCGATCAGAGCAGCGTTCGACGGAGGTCGGCGAGCGTTGCTTTGAGTTCGACGACGAAACGCGCCGCGTTCGCGCCGTCGATCACGCGGTGATCGTACGAGAGCGAGAGCGGCTGGATCAAACGCGGCTCGAATGCGGCACCGTCCCATACGGGGCGGATCTCGGCTTTGCAGGCGCCGAGAATCGCGACTTCCGGAGCATTGATGATCGGCGTGAACGTCGTGCCGCCGATCGAGCCGAGCGATGAGATCGTGAATGTTGCGCCGCTCATGTCGGCCGGCCCGAGCTTGCCGTCGCGCGCCTTCGCCGCGAGTTCCGACGTCTCGCGCGCGATCTCGACGACGCCCTTCGTGTCGGCGCCCTTGATCACCGGGACGACGAGCCCGTTCGGGGTATCCGCCGCAAAGCCGATGTTGTAGTAGCGTTTGAGCACGAGTTCGTCGCCGTCGAGCGAGCTGTTGAACTGCGGGTAGCGCTTGAGCGCAGCGACGACGGCCTTGATCAGAAACGCCAGCATCGTCACCTTGACGTCCTTGCGTTCGCCGTTGATTTGCTTGCGGAACGCTTCGAGGTCGGTGACGTCGGCGTCGTCGTTCTGCGTGACATGCGGGATCATCACCCAGTTGCGCGCCAGCACCGGGCCGCTGATCTTCTGGATGCGCGAGAGCGCGACGCGTTCGACCGGACCGAACTTCGCGAAGTCGATCTGCGGCCACGGCGGCAGGTTCAGGCCGAGTCCGGTGCCTGCCGGCGCGGACGGGGCCGCGGCGGGACGCGCCGCAAGCGTCTGCTTGACGAAGGCCTGCACGTCGTCGCGGGTGATGCGGCCGTTGGGGCCGCTGCCGCGGACGCGCGAGAGATCGACGCCGAGTTCGCGCGCGAAGCGCCGGATCGCCGGCGAGGCGTGCACGGGTCCCACCGGCCCCGGCGACGCCGCGGGCGTGGGCGGGGCTGCGGTTCCGCCCGATGCGATCGGTGTTGCGGCGCCGGTGCCGTTCGATGAAGCAGCCTGGGGGCCGGCCTTCGACAAGCTCAGGCTGACGGGGGCCGCGGTGTCACGCTGAGCTTGTCGAAGCGCGGACCCGTCGGTGGCCGCCAGCCGCGCGATCACGGTCCCCTTCGAGACTTTGTCGCCGACGTGCACGAGCACGTCGCTCACGACGCCGCCGGAGGCCGCCGGGACTTCCATCGTCGCTTTGTCGGACTCGAGCGTGACCAGCGGCGCGTCTTTCGCGATCGTCTCGCCGGGACGCACGAGCACTTCGATGATCGGGATGTCGCTGAAGTCGCCGATGTCGGGGACCACGAGATCGACGGGCGCATCGTTCGTCGCGATCGCCGGCACGCCGCGCACCCCGGCCTCCTCGGCGGCGCTCGCCTCTGCGGCGACGATCCCCACCGGGTCGCTCTTCACGGCATCGACCGTCGCAGCCGCCGCCGCGACCGGTGCGTCGGCCTCGACCGTCACCAGCACCGAGCCTTGCGAGACCTTGTCGCCGACCTTGACGCGCACGTCTTTCACCACGCCCGCGGACGACGCCGGAACCTCCATCGTCGCCTTGTCGGATTCGAGCGTGACCAGCGGCGCGTCTTTGGCGATCGTATCGCCGGGACGCACCAGGACTTCGATGACCGGAACGTCGTCGAAGCCGCCGAGATCAGGGACCGCGAGCTCTACCTGTGCCATCGCGATCAGACCGTCGTCGGCTCGGGCTTGGCGGGATCGATGCCGTATCGCGCGATCGCATCGGCGACCTTCGCGCGATCGATCGTCCCTTCATCGGCGAGCGTCTTGAGCGCCGCCAGCGCGATCCAGCGCCGGTCGACTTCGAAGAACGATCGCAGCTGCTTGCGGGTGTCGCTGCGCCCGAAACCGTCGGTGCCCAGCGCGTGGAAGCGCCGCTCGACGAACGGGCGGATCTGCTCCGCGAACGTCTTCACATAGTCGGTCGCGGCGATCACCGGCCCCGCATGTCCGTCGAGCTGCTGCGAAACGAACGCGCGGCGCGGCTCCTCGGTCGGGTGGAGCAGGTTCCAGCGCGCCGCCGACTCGCCGTCGCGATGCAGCATGGTGAAGCTGGTGCAGCTCCACACGTCGGCGACCACGCCGAAGTCGTCGCGCAGCAAGTCGCCCGCGGCGATCACTTCGCGCAGGATCGCACCCGAGCCCATCAGCTGCACGCGCGGCTGACCTTTGCCCTGCGCACCGCCGTCGCGCAGCAGATACATCCCGCGCAAGATCCCGTCCTCGGCGCCGGCGGGCATCGCGGGGTGCTGGTAGTTCTCGTTGAGCAGCGAGAGATAGTAGTAGACGTCTTCCTGTTCGGCGAGCATCCGGCGCACGCCGTCCTGCACGATCGTCGCGACTTCATAGCCGAACGTCGGATCGTACGGCATGCAGTTCGGAATCGACGCTGCGAACAGGTGCGCGTGGCCGTCTTCGTGCTGCAGCCCCTCGCCGTTGAGCGTGGTGCGCCCCGAGGTGCCGCCGAGCAGGAAGCCGCGCGTGCGCATGTCGCCCGCCGCCCACGCGAAGTCGCCGATGCGCTGGAACCCGAACATCGAGTAGAAGATGTAGAACGGGAGCGTCTGCACGCCGTTGGTCGAGTACGACGTCCCCGACGCGATCCACGAGCACATCGCGCCGGCTTCGCTGATCCCTTCCTGCAGAATCTGACCGGCTTTGTCCTCGCGGTACCACATCAATTGGTCTGCGTCTTGCGGACGGTACAGCTGCCCGACCGCCGAATAGATCCCGAGCTGGCGGAACATCCCTTCCATCCCGAACGTGCGCGATTCGTCGGCGACGATCGGGACGACGCGCGGGCCGACCGTTTTGTCGCGCAAGATCGTCGAGAGCGTGCGCACGAACGCCATCGTCGTCGAGATCTCGCGTTCGCCGGTCGACTCGTGCAGGGCGGCGAAGGCGTCGCGCTGCGGCACCGCCAGCGGCGCTTCGACGTTGCGGCGGCGCGTCGGCACCGAGCCGAGTTTCGCGACGCGTTCGCGCAGGTACTCGGCCTCGCGGCTGTCCGGCGCGGGCTTGATCAGCGGGACGTTCTCGAGATCCTTGTCGGAGATCGGGATCGAGAAGCGGTCGCGGAAGAAGCGCAGCTGCTCGAGCATCAGCTTCTTTTGCTGGTGCGCGATGTTCATGCCCTCGCCGGCCGAGCCCATTCCGTAGCCTTTGATCGTCTTCGCGAGGATGACCGTCGGAGCGCCTCGGTGTTCGGTCGCCGCTTTGTACGCGGCGTAGACTTTCACCGGGTCGTGGCCGCCGCGATTGAGCGCCCACACTTCGTCGTCGCTCATCCGCTCGACGAGTGCACGCGTCTCGGGATAGCGGCCGAAGAAGTGTTCGCGCACGTACGCTCCGTCGCGCGACTTATATGTCTGATAGTCGCCGTCGAGCGTTTCGCCCATCAGCTTCACGAGCATCCCGGTGCCGTCGGCTTCGAGCAGCGGATCCCACTTCGAGCCCCAGATCGTCTTGATGACGTTCCAGCCCGCGCCGCGGAAGATCCCTTCGAGTTCTTGGATCACCTTGCCGTTGCCGCGTACCGGACCGTCGAGCCGCTGCAGATTGCAGTTGACGACGAAGATCAGGTTGTCGAGCTTCTCGCGCGCCGCGATCGCCAGCCCGGCGAGTGTTTCGGGTTCGTCGATCTCGCCGTCACCGAGAAAGCCCCACACCTTGCGGTCGGCGGGATCGATGAAGCCGCGGTCGCGCATGTAGCGCATGTAGCGCGCTTGATAGACCGCCTGCAGCGGACCCAGTCCCATCGAGACGGTCGCGAACTGCCAGAAGTCCGGCATCAGCCACGGATGCGGATACGACGGCACGCCTTTGCCGTCGACCTCACGGCGGAAGTTCTCGACCTGCTCTTCGCTGATGCGTCCTTCAAGGAAGGCGCGCGCGTAGACGCCCGGTGACGAATGCCCTTGGAAGTAGACCAGATCGCCGCCGCTCGCGTGGTTGGGGCCGCGCCAGAAATGGTTGAAGCCGATGTCGTAGAGCGTCGCCGCCGACGAGAACGTCGCGACGTGACCGCCGAGTTCGCTGTGGTCGCGGTTGGCGCGCACGACCATCGCCATCGCGTTCCAGCGCACGTAGTGGCGCAGGCGCTCTTCGATGTCGTGGTCGCCGGGGAAGTGCCCCTGCTGGAATGCAGCGATCGTGTTGACGTACGGCGTCGTCTGCGCCGCCGGGGTGCGGACGCCGCGCGTCGCAGCGCGCTCGACGAGGGCGCGGACCAGTTCGCTTGCCCGGCCGGCCCCTTCGGTCTCGATCACGCCGTCGAGCGCGTCGAGCCATTCGCGCGTCTCGTCGGGATCCGGACGTGCGGCCGGGGCGCTCGAGGCGCCGTCGGCGGCGGAAACGGGTGGCAGCGGCGTGTCGATCATGGCGGCTCCGGTGCGGCGCGCGAAGTGGTCGTCGGTTATCGTATCGCGTCGGCCATCCCCTGGCGCGCCCCAATCTGCCGGGGAAGCCATCCAATGTTCCGTATTTTCGGTCACGGAGGCGGGATTGGATCGGGCCGATCGCAGAATGGACCTCACATGCGGACGGGTTGGTCGGAACTCGCGCTGGAGCTCGACCGCGGCAGCATCGTCCCGATCTACCGTCAGATGTACGAGCGGCTGCGGGAACTGATCCTGGCAGGCGCCCTGCCGGAGGGGACGCGCTTGCCGCCAGAGCGCTCGCTCGCCGAACGCCTCTCCGTGAACCGTTCGACGGTGGTCCATGCCTACCGCGACCTCGCCGCCGACGGGCTCATCGAGCAGCGGGTCGGGTCGGGATCGCGGGTCGCCGCGCTCGGCGGCGGCGGCCGGCCCGACCGTACCAGCGGGGTGCCGTGGTGGGTGACGCTGCCACCGTGGCGCGTCGGTCAGTTCCCGGCGGTACTGGGCGAACTCGCGGCGAGCGAGCATGGCGGGTTGATCGCGTTCGTGCAGGGCGTTCCGCCGGCGGAGCCCTCGCCGCTCGCCGACCTCTCGCGCTCGTTCGCGCGAGTCGGCGGCGACGTAAACTACGTTCTGACCTACGGCGACAGCGAAGGCTACGCACCGCTGCGCGAAGCGATCGCCGTGCGAATGCGCGGGCGCGGCTGTCCGGTCGATCCGCGCGACGTCCTGATGCTGACGGGATCGACGCAAGGGATCACGCTGGTCGCGCAGTCGCTGGCGGAGCCGGGCGACGAGATCGTCGTCGAGGCGCCGACGTATCCCGGCGCGCTGCAGATCTTTCAGATCGCCGGGCTGCGGGCGATCTCCGTCCCGGTCGACGAGGACGGGATGCGCGTCGATCACGTCGAGGCGATCCTGCGCACGCGCCGGCCGCGCTTCATCTACACGATGCCGTCGATCCACAATCCGACCGGCGCGACGATGAACGACGACCGGCGAACCCGGCTCGTCACGCTCGCGCGCCGCTATGGCGTCCCGATCGTCGAGGACGATCCGTACGGCGAACTCGCCGACTCGCCGGTCCCGCCGCTGCTCGCGCGCGACGCCGAGTACGTGCTCTATCTGTCGTCGTTCTCGAAGACGATCGCGCCGTCGCTGCGGCTCGGCTGGCTCGTCGCGCCGCGCACGATCTACGAGCGTTTGCTGCTGCGCAAACAATCGTACGACATGGCCTCGTCGATGTACATTCAAGCCGGCGTGCGCGACTATCTGGAAACCGGCTACGACGCGCACATCGACGCCTTGCGGGAAGAACTGCTGCAGCGCCGCGCGATCGCGCGGGAGGCGATCGAGCGCTGGTGGCCGCCGACGATGCGCGTCGCCAACGGCGACGGCTACTATCTCTGGGGAACGGCACCGCGGGAACTTCGCGCGCGCGTGCTGCTCGCATCGGCCGAGCGCGCCGGCGCGTCGTTCCTGTTCGGCGAGGCGTTCTTCGCGCAATCGGGCGGCGACCACAACTTCCGCGTCGCGCTCACGCCGGTTGCGCGCGGCGCGATCGCGGAGGGGATCCGCCGCATCGGCGAGGCCGCGCGCTGAGAGCGTTTCCTTCCGCCGAACTGCTGGCATGGTACGCGCGGTTCGGGCGCACGCATCTGCCGTGGCGGACGACGCGCGACCCCTATCGCGTCCTGGTGAGCGAAGCGATGCTCCAGCAGACGCAGGTCGAGCGGGTCATCCCGCTCTACGAAGCGTTTCTCGCACGCTTTCCGACGCTGGCGGCGCTGGCGGCAGCCGACGCGGGCGACGTCGTGCGCGCGTGGCGCGGGCTCGGGTATAACAGCCGCGCGACGCGCCTGCATGCGCTCGCGCGCGTCGTCATGGAGCGCCACGGCGGCGAACTCCCCCGCGAGACCGAGGCGCTGCGTGCGCTGCCGGGGATCGGCGCATACACGGCCGCAGCGCTGCGCGCGTTCGCGTTCGAACTCGACGACGCGGCCGTCGACGTCAACATCCTGCGCGTCGTGCACCGCGTGATGGTGGGGCTCGAGTATCCGGCGGCGGCGGCCGAGCCGGCACTGCGGTCGCTCGCCGTCGCGAGCATCCCGCCCGGCGAAGCGCACGATTGGAACTCGGCGATGATGGATCTGGGCGCCGCGCTGTGCGGCGCACGCGCGCCGAAATGTCTGATCTGTCCGCTGCGCGACGAGTGCGCGGCAGCGCCGATCGACGCCGCGCAGCTGGCGGCCGCGGCGCGCGCGCACGGAGAGCGGAAACCTCCGCAGAACGCGATCCCGTTCGAGCGCACGACGCGTTACCTGCGCGGGCGAATCATCGACCGCTTGCGCGACGTACCGGGGCGAGAGTCGCTCCAACTGGACGCATTGACGCACGATCTCGCCGCGATCGTTCCCGCCGACCGGCTGCATGAAATACCCGACGTCGTAAACGCGCTCGTGCGCGACGGCATCGTTGCGAAAGACGAATCGTCGCTGCGTCTGCGTTGATTCGCGTTTACATCGTCGTGACATGCGGGTATGACAACGCTCGTTCACGACACTCCAACGCAGTACAGGGAAACACGAAATGAAGTTTACGCGACTTACCGCGCTGGTCGCGGTGCCGGCGGCACTGCTGATCTCGGCGTGCAGCGGCGGCTCCATCGGCGTCATCGGCGGCGGCGGCGGTACGGCCGGACAGCAGGCCAACGTCCGCTTCGTGCACGGCGCGCCGGGCGCAGGCAACGTCGACATCTACTTCCAGTCTAACGGCAGCGCGGCGCCGTCGAGCCCGCTGGCGTCGAATGTGCCGTTCGGGATCGCGAGCGATTTTCTCACCCTGCCCAACGTCGCCGGCAGCGTCATCGTGCAGAAAGCCGGCGGCGGCGCGCCGTCGACCGGCGCGACCCAATTCCTCTCGTGTCCGGTACCGCAGTTCGCGAACAACACGAACTATTCGATCGTCATCGTGAAAACGAGCACGTCGCCGAACTGCGTGATCTTCCAAGACCCGAACTACACAGCGTCCAACCAGTACCGGTTCCATCACGCGTCGCCGGCTGCGACGGTCGCACTGGGATCGCAGACGGTGACGTACGGCGTCGCAACAGCGGCGGCGCTGCCGGGCGCGACGTTCAGCGTCGCCGGCACGGCGACGTACGGAACGCAGGCCGTCGGCGGCACGGCGCCGACGTACACCGTGATCGCGCCGGCGACGCTGAGCAGCACCTCGAACGTCTCGTTCGCGGTCGGGCCGCCGTCGGGCGGCGCGGCGATCACCACGCTCGACGCCGGTGCGATCACGTTGCCGGGCAGCGCAACGCAGCCGAACTCGGCGAGCAACACGTTCACCCTTCCCAGCGGCTACGCGGGCGCGTCGATCTACGCGATCGACTGCACCGGCGCCACGCTCCCCGCACCGGGCGAGCGCTGCACCGGCGGCGTCGCGCTGATCGGCGTGTACGACTCGCACTGACGAGCACCGAGCAGCAAAAGAAGAAGGCCGGTCGCATGCGCGACCGGCCTTTCTCGTCGTCGGCGTTCTGCTTCAGCCGAACCACGCGGGGAGGTCGGCGTAGCGTTCCTCTTTCCACGGATCGGCGTCGTTGTTGTATCCGCGGACTTCCCAGAAGCCCTTTTCGTCGCGGTCTTTGAACTCGAGGCCGTGCAGCCACTTGGCGCTCTTCCAGAAATACTTCTTCGGAACGAGCATCCGCACCGGACCGCCGTGGATCGGCTCGACCGGCTGCCCGTCGAACTCGTACGCGACCAGCACGTCGTCGTCGAGCATCACCGCGAGCGGCAGGTTCGTCGTGTAGTCGTTGTCCGCGTGCTGGATCACGTACTTCGCTTCTGCGAGCGGTTTGGCGCGCGCGACGATCTCGGAGAACTTCACGCCCACCCAGTAGGTGTTTTTCTTGGTCCAGCGCGTGACGCAGTGGATGTCGCCGCGATACTCCGACGCGGGCATCGCGCGCAGCTCGTCCCACGTGAGTTCGAAGGGGTTTTCGACGGCGCCGAAGACGCGCAGTCGCCACGTCTTCGGATCGATCGGCGGGACGTCGCCCACATGCAGGACCGGGAACCCGTCGGTGACGGTCTGCCCCGGCGGCACCGTCGGGTCTTTCTGTTTGAGGAACGGCATGGAAGATAGGATTCTCCGGGCGGGCCCGAAGGTTCCGCCCCGTGTCGATCCCGTTTCCCAAACGGAAAGTCACGCGCGCGGTCGCGGCCGAGGAGCTCGCGATTCTGGAGCGCACGTATCCGCACGCGGTGACCGCGCTCGCGTACACGACGCCGTTCGAACTGCTCATCGCCGTCATCCTGAGCGCGCAGTGCACGGACGCGCGCGTCAACATGATCACGCCGGGGCTCTTCGCCGCGTATCCCGATGCTGCGGCGCTGGCGCGCGCCGACCGGTCCGACGTCGAACGAATCATCAAGTCGTGTGGCTTCTTCCGGACGAAGGCGAAGAACATCATCGCCGCGGCGCAGGGGCTCGTCGGCGAGCACGGCGGCGCGGTGCCGAGCGACCGCGCCGCGCTCGAAGCGCTCCCCGGCGTCGGGCGCAAGACCGCCAACGTCGTCATGTCGGTCGCCTTCGAGGAGGCCGCGTTCGCCGTCGACACGCACGTCTTTCGCGTTTCACGTCGGCTCGGGCTGACACTGGCGACGACGCCGCGCGGCGTCGAGGACGACGTCACGGCGCTCGTGCCGCGGGAGAAGTGGCGCCACGCGCACCACTGGCTGATCCTGCACGGCCGCGAGATCTGCAAGGCCCCGACGCCGCTGTGCGCGCGGTGCCCGGTGACGATGTGTCCGTCGCGGCCGATCGTGGCGCGCTGCGCGAAGGAGAAGGTGGCTAAAACTGCAGCGGGCCGGAGCCGTCGAGGTGAGCCGGCCGCGGCAGCTCCACGTCGGCGGCGATCGTCTTGAGCAGCTCCGAGCCGGTGAGCGCGTCGCGGTAGCCCGCGTCGGTCGAGAACTTTGAGAGGTTCATCAGCGCCGGCACATCGCTCTCGAGAAATTGATACTCGCCGTCGAAGCCTTCGCCGGCGATCACCACGAGCTGTCGCGGCTCGTCGAGGTCGAGCGCGATCCGCTTCTCGCGGAAGCGCAGGCGCAGACGCTCGGGCGCGCGCAGCCGCACGATCGTCACGCCGTTGCGGCGGCCCAGGATCGAGTTCAGCCGCTTCGCGCCGGTCTCAAGGATCGCGGTCAGCGCCTCGAACCGCGCGGCCGCGTCGTCGCCGCGACCGGGGGCCGGGTTGGCCGTCGCCGAATCGATTGCGGCTCCGAGATCGCGCCGGGCGCGGAGCCTCTGCGCCATTGCGACGATGGGATTCTGGTCGTGTTCGCTGTCGTTCATCAGAGGTTGCGTTGATCGAGGTTCCGGGTGCGCGGGGAGAACGCCCCCCGGTGCTGACGTGGGAGCGAAGCGCTCAGGCCGTCTCCTCCGCCCCGCCGGAGCGGGTGTGGGCCGTGCTGACCGACGGCCGCCGCTGGTCGCAGTGGAACGCCGGCGTCCAGTGGATCGAGATCGAAGGCCCGCTCGCGCCGGGGACGCTGCTCACGATGAAGCCGAAGGGCGCCCCGCAGACGGCGTTTCGCATCGCCGCGGCGCTCCCGCCGCATCTACTTGCCTTCGCCGTGACGTTCGGACCGCTCGCGACGCTCGAGTTTCGCTACGAACTGCGCCCGGAGGGCGCGCAGACGGCGATCGTGCAGACGATCGGGATCGGCGGCCCGTTCGCCGCCCCGCTGCTGCGCAAACGTGCTGAACGGATCGCCGACGCGATGCCGGCGAACCTCGAGCGGCTTGCCGCCCGCGCCGCCGCGCCGGCGTGAAAACGAAAAGCGCGGTCGTTGCCGGCCGCGCTTCATGAGGATTCGATATGAATGATGACTGAGAATTTCCGATTCCGGTGGTGTCGGAAGGGGCTTACTTCTTGCCGCCCTTCTTCGCCGGTTTCTTCTTCGCGACTTTCTTCTTTGCTGCCATGATTATTCACTCACCCCCTTGCCTAGTCAGACTCGACCCGATCCGAAAAGCACCGGGTCTGCACCGGCAACGTGAGCCGGTTCACGCGAGTTCCGCTTCGCCCGACCCCCTCCCTGCCCGCCGCGTAAAGGCTGCGTGCCCCTCGGCGACGGAAAGGCGCTGGTAGCGATGCCGATCATCGAGGCCCAGAGCGTTCGCAAAGTGTTTCGCCGGATCGTGCGGAGGCCGGGTATCGCCGGCGCGGTCGCGGCGTTGTTCTCGCGCGAGTACGAGGACAAGGTCGCGGTGGATGACGTGAACTTCGCCCTCGAGCCGGGCGAACTCGTCGGCTACCTGGGTCCCAACGGCGCCGGCAAATCGACGACGATCAAGATGCTCACCGGCATCCTCGTGCCGACGTCCGGCGTCATTCGCGTCGCGGGCGTCGTGCCGTACGAACGCCGCTCCGACAACGCCGAGAACATCGGCGTCGTGTTCGGGCAGCGCAGCCAACTGTATTGGGATCTGCCGCTGCGCGAATCGTTCGAACTGCTGCGCGCGATCTACGACGTGCCGCGCGACCGCTTCCGGCAGAACCTCGCCCACTTCTCTGCGATCCTCGACCTCGAACGCTTCATGGACACGCCGGTGCGCCAGCTTTCGCTCGGCGAGCGGATGCGCGGCGATTTCGCCGCGGCGATGCTGCACGATCCGAAGATCGTCTACCTCGACGAACCGACGATCGGTCTGGACGTGGTGGCGAAAGAAGCGATCCGCACGTTCATCACGACGGTCAATCGCGAGCGCGGCACGACGGTGATCTTGACGACGCACGACCTCGCCGACGTCGAGCGCCTGACTCGGCGGATCATCCTGATCGACGAGGGCCGGGTGATCTTCGACGGCGCGCTCGAACAGCTGCGCACCGAGTTCGGCACGCACCGGACGCTCGTCGTCACCTTCGTCGAGAACATCGAGACGGTCGAGGTGCCCGGCACCGAGATCGAAAGCCGCGAGGGGACCGTCGTGCGGCTGCGGTTCGACCGGCGCCTGCTCAGCGCGGAGGCGGTGATCCGCCGGGTGATGGAGCGCTATCCGATCTCCGACGTGTCGATCATCGAGCCGGATATCGACTCGATCGTGCGCCGGATCTACCAGGAAGGCTATCCGGCCCACGCTGTCTGGAGCGCGACGTGAGCAAACTGATGCGGCTCGAACCGTACGTCGAGTTCGCGAAGAAGGCGCTGATGCGCGAGGCGACCTACCGCTTCGACGTCTTCACGACCGTCGCGTCGTTTGCGGTCCGCATCTACCTGCTCAAGATGGTGTGGACCGCGCTCTACGCGCGCAACGCCGCTCCCTCCGAGCTCTCCCTGCAGGCGATCATCACCTATTCCACCGTCGCGCTGCTGATGGGAATCGTGATGGACATCGACCAGACGCGCGCGCTGCACGACAAGCTGCACGACGGCAGCATCGCGACCGACTTCATGAAGCCGATCGTCGTTTCGCTTTACTTCTTCGCCGACGGCACCGGCGAGGTGCTGTTCCATGCGGTGCTGCTGATCCCGTCGCTGCTGATCGCCGTGCTGCTGGTGCACATCGTCGTTCCCGGCCCGCTTGCGCTGGGCGCGTTCTTCCTGAGCTTCGGCCTCGGCTATCTGGTTGGTCTGTTCATCAATTTCATTCTGAACTGCACTGCGTTCTGGACGCTCGAGATCCACGCCGTGCAGCTCATCGTCACGTGGCTGACCGATCTGCTCGGCGGCGAACTGATACCGCTCGTGCTCTTCCCGGCCTTCCTCCAGCCCTTCGCGTACGCGCTGCCGTTCGCGGCGATGTTTTCGACCCCGCTGCTGATCTTCGTCGGACAGATCCCGCCCGAGCGGTATGCCGAGGCGATCGGCACGCAGGCCCTGTGGGTCGTCGTGCTGGCCGGGATCTCGGCGGTCATGTGGCGGGCCGGCGCGCGGCGCGTCGTGGTGCAGGGCGGCTGATGCGCGCGCGGCGGATGGCGAACGTTTACCTGCAGTACTGGCGGATCAACATCCTCACCACGCTGGAGTACCGCGAGAATTTCCTGATCTGGTTCGCGTTCACGTTCATCTATCACGGCACCGCGATCGCGTCGCTGTGGATCATCCTTTCGCGCTTCCCGTCGATGAACGGCTGGAGCTTTCGCGACATGGCGTTCCTCTACGCACTCTGGATGGTCGCGCACGCGCTCCACAACACGTTCTTCTCGACGGTCGGCGACGTCCCCGATCACATCCGGGACGGCGAGTTCGACCGGCTGCTGGTCCGTCCGCTCGACACGCTGTTCCAGGCGATCGCGACGCCGGGCCAGGTCTTCCCCGACGAGCTGCTGCTCGCACTCTTCACGTTCATCGCGGCGACGATCTACAGCGGGGTGCACGTCGACCTCGCGTTCGTTCTGTTGGTGCCGGCAATCGTGGTGGGCGGCGCGCTGATCGACCTGGGGCTCAACCTGATGATCTCGACGGCGGCGTTCTGGTTCGTCAAGGTCGATGCGCTGCGCTGGATCGTGATGCAGCTCGAACAAGAATTCACCCGGTATCCGATCAGCATCTACGCGCGCGGCGTGCAGATCGTCCTCACGTTCGTCTTCCCGTTTGCGTTCATGAACTATTTTCCGGCGGCGTATTTTCTGCACAAGCCCGACGAGGCGCTGGCGCTGCCCGCGATCGTCGGCGTGCTCACCCCGCTGATCGGCGTGCTCTTCGTCGCCGCCGCCTATCTGTTCTGGCGCTTCGGCCTCAGCCGCTATCAGGGCGTGGGCCACTAAGTCACGCTGAGCTTGTCGAAGCGCAGTCTCGAACGCGCACGAAGGAGAACGTGCCGCTTCGCACGCGACGAGTGCGGCTGCGCTTCGACAAGCTCGGCGTGACGGGGTTCAGCCGGTGCCGGGGAGCGGCATCGTCGGCGCCGGGAGCGTTTCGGCGGCGACCGAACTGACGTCGACGCCGACGGATTCGGCGCGATACTTTGCCAGCTCGATCGCGTTGAGCGCGATCGACGCGTGCGCGACGACGCGAATGAGCTGTTCGCGTTCCTCCGGGTCCAGGTCGAGGCCGCTCACGTTGTGGCCGTACACGATGATCCCGCTGACCTCGCGGTCGTAGAAGATCGGCGCGACGAAGGCCAGCCGCTCGTTGGGGAACGACTCCTGGATCAGCCGCGTGTCGCGGCCGGTGAAGCTCAGCGCGCCGCGCGTGCGCACGATCGCAAGGGTGAGTTCGTCGCTCGGTCCGAGCGAGAGCGTAAGGCCCTCGGGCCAGCCGGACGACGCCGCGAGACGGTAGCTCCCGTCCCGCTGCCGCGCGAGGAGGCCGCCGAACGCGAGCTTCAGCGCGTGGGGAGCATCCTCGAGCAGCGCGCGGTACACGTCGTCGACGCTCTCGGCGTCGAGGATGTATCCGGCGATGAATTCGAGCGCCTCGCGCTGCGCGCGCCGGTCGCGGAAGATGAACCGGTCGACGATGTGGTCGAGCAGTTCTTTCAGCTTTCCGGTCATCGCGCCGATCCCGATCGAGATCGCGATGAGGATGCCGTACGCGAGGTCGGTGTTCTGATAAAACAGGTACGTCCCGATCTCTTCGGTGACGGAGATCGTGCCGATCACGCCGGCGGTGAGTGCGGCGTACACGACCGCGCGGCTCACGACGAAGTCCACGTTGAAGAACTGATGACGAACGACGGCGATCCAGACCGTGACGATCGGGACGATCGATGCCGAGACGAGGATGCTGTTGAACCACGCCGGGATGCGGCCGGCGGGAAAGAGCGTGTTCGAGAGCCACGCGCAGCCGACGGCGAACGCGAAGGAGGCGATGATCCAGCCGATGCGGTGACGGTCGTTGAGGCTGCCGCGCACGAACGCGACGGCGAGCGCGATCGCGATGAGCACGTCGAGCGCCGTCCCGCTGTCGCGCAGCAGGACGGCGAAGTGTTCGGCCGGCAGCCCGGCGTAGTGCTCGCGCCACCCGATCGTCGCCGCGAGCGCACCCAGGCCGACGGCGGTCACGGCCGCGATCCAGGCGAAGAGCCGCTCGCGCGGCGCGTCCTCGTCGCCGTCGATGAGGCAGAAGGCGAAGAGCAGCAGTGACGGGAGTGCGGCGCCGTGCAAGAGATCGCCGACGATCCCCGGCAGCGGCCGCCACGGATTGGGGATGACCGCAGCGAGGTACGTCGACGGTGCGTCGACGCCGGCGAGGCAAAAGCCGAAAAACGCGGCCGTCGCGATCCCGGGCTTCACGAGGAAAAGAATCGCCCCCAGTCCGAGCGCGAGCATGTACAGCCCGATGTGCAGCATGTCGAGGAAGCGTACGGCGAACTGTTCGTCGGTCGAGACGAGGTGCAGCACGCGTTCGCTCCCCGCGCGCTCGATCGGCAGGTAGCGCACCGGGTTGTCGTACGTGTAGCCGAAGCCCGCCAAACCCGGTTTGCGATCGAACGGGCGGATGCGGTCGATGCGCACACGGTCACCGATCTCGATCGCGTCGCCGGCGGGCTGCGCCCGGGGGCGTCCGCGCAGGGCATTCTGCAGGAACTGCAGGCCGGAGACGAGCCGTCCGCGCGGCTTCGCCTTCTGCGGCGCGGCGGTGTGCTTCGGCGCCGGCGTCGGCGCGGTGGTCGCGAGCGCGCGCGGCGGTACCTTGACCACGACGCCGTCGGCGTTGGTGGTGTACGCGAAGACGTGGCGCGGATAGACGACGCGCACGAAGTCCGGAACGACGCGCGCGAGCGCGATCGCGACGATGATCCCGACGACGATCATCCGCTGCCGCTCGAAGCGGTTGAGCGAGATGTTCGGGAGCGTCGGGTCGTTCGGATTCACGCTATCGCGTCGTACCCGAAACCGCTTACGGCTTCGGCGGGCTCCACTTGCCGACCATCGAGCGGGCGATGACCAGCCGCTGGATCTGCTGCGTCCCCTCGTAGATCTGGGTGATCTTCGCGTCGCGCATCATCCGTTCGACCGGATACTCGGTCGAATAGCCGTACCCGCCCAGAAGCTGCACCGCGTCGACGGTCACGCTCATCGCGGTGTCGCCGCACTTGAGCTTCGCCATCGCCGCCCAGGTGGTGACATCGGGCGCGTTCTCGTCGCACTTGCTCGCCGCTTCATAGAGCAGCAGGCGCGCGGCTTCGACTTCGGTCTTCATGTCGGCGAGCATGAACTGCAAGCCTTGCTGCTGCGAGATCGGTTTGCCGAACGCGACGCGCTGTTTCGTGTACTCGGTCGCGTAGTCGAGCGCGCCCTGCGCGATGCCGAGCGCCTGCGCGGCGATCCCGGGACGCGACTTGTCGAGCACCTTCATCGCGATCTTGAACCCTTCGCCTTCGGCGCCGAGCATATTCGCGGCGGGAACGCGGCAGTTCTCGAAACTCAGTTCGACCGTCGGAGATCCGCGGATCCCCATTTTCTTCTCGAGCTTGCCGACGGTGAATCCCGGCGTCCCCTTCTCGAGCACGAACGCGCTGATGCCGTTGGGACCCTTCGCCGGATCGGTGACCGCGAAGACCGTGGTCACGTCGGCGACGCTGCCCTGCGTAATCCAGATCTTCGTTCCGTCGAGGACGTAGTCGTCGCCGTCGCGGCGCGCTTTCGTGCGCATCGATCCCGCGGCGTCGGAACCCGACCCCGGTTCGGTGAGCGCATAGGCGGCGATCTTCTTCCCGCTCGCGAGATCGGGGATCCAGCGGCGCTTCTGTTCGTCGGTGCCGCCGATGAGGATCGGCAGCGCGCCGAGTTCCTGCACGGCGATGATCAGCGACGACGACGCGCACGCTTTCGCGACTTCCTCGACGACCTTCACGTAGGTGACGAACGAGCCGCCGAGCCCGCCGTATTCTTCAGGGAACGGGATCCCCAGCAAATCGTTTTGCGCGAAGAGTTCCTTGATGTCCCACGGGAACTCGCCCTTCTCGTCGATCTCGGCGGCGCGCGGTTCGACGCGCTCCTTCACGAGCTGACGGACGGTGTCGAGGATCATCTCCTCGACGTCGGAGGTCGCGGTGGCCGGCGGTGCGATCGACATAGCCCGGAGTGGTTCGACGCGGCGCGGGCCGAGCCTCGGGGAGGCCCGCGCAGGCGTCGACATTCCGTGATGCCGCGGCGCGGCTGCCGGTCAGGGCACCGCGCTACGGCAGAGGTTCGATCATGAACTTCGGACGCTTGCCGGACGGATTGCAGTATTTCATGTGTTCGGCGTGCGGCACGTACCAGGCGTGGATATCATAATGCGGATACATCATCCCGGATGCCCGGTGGTCGGCCAAATGTCCACGTGATCGATCCGATAGCCCGGGAGCGGCCGCAGAATATCGTCGTATAGCGTCGTTTTCAATTGTCGCGGTGACGGCATCCATTCGGTAAACACCAGCTTACCGTTGTACCAGCCGTACAAGGGGCCCGTCAGGCCGATCTTCGGATTGTAATAGTGGTAGCCCATCGTCGGAATACAACCGACGAACGGTCGAAAGCCGGGCGGCATGCCTTTCGGGTGCGCGGGACCCGCGGGAGTCATGATCATCTTCATCATGGCCGGCGTCATGCCGGGCGGGAGGGACCCCGCGCCTGGTGCCGTCGAGGGCGCCGCGTCCGCCACGAGCGTTGAATGGGAGAGCGACAAAACGAAAAGGGCCAAGAAGAAAGAGATCTTCATTGTGGACCTCCACTCGCGAATTAAGTTTCCGTGAGCGTTCGCTTGCCTTACGAGAGGGACCTGGAGGCTTTTCCTAGACGCCGGCCGGGATGCGCATCTCCGCAAGCGTGCCCGCGGCGTGAAGCGGCGCGCCGGTCGCCGCGCGGACCTCGTCGAGGGTGACCCCGGGCGCGAGCTCGCGGAGAAACAGGCCGTCGGGCGTCACGTCGATGACCGCGAGGTCGGTAAAGATCTGATTCACCACGCCGCGTCCGGTCAGCGGGAGATCGCATGCGGTGAGGATCTTGTGCACGCCGCCTTTCGCGGTGTGCTCCATCATCACGATGACGCGCTTGGCGCCGTGAACGAGGTCCATCGCGCCGCCCATCCCTTTGACCATCTTGCCGGGGATCATCCAGTTCGCGAGATCGCCCGTCTGCGAGACCTGCATCGCGCCGAGGACCGCGACGTCGATGTGCCCGCCGCGGATCATCCCGAACGAGAGCGACGAATCGAAGAACGACCCGCCGGGGAGCATCGTGACGGTCTCCTTGCCGGCGTTGATCAAGTCGGGATCCTGCTCGCCTTCGTACGGATATGGTCCCATCCCGAGGATTCCGTTCTCGCTCTCGAGGACGACGGTGACGCCCTCGGGGACGTAATTCGGGATGAGCGTCGGCAGGCCGATCCCGAGGTTCACATACTGACCGTCGCGCAGTTCCTGCGCAACGCGGGCGGCGAGTTGGGTGCGTGAGAGCGCCACGTCGATGATCCTTTGCTAGTTCGAAGCGGCAGCGCGCGAGCGGGTGGTGACGCGTTCGATGCGTTTGCCGGCCGCCCCGACCTCGACGATGCGCTGCACGAAGATTCCCGGCAAGTGCACGTCCTCCGGATCGATCGCGCCGGGTTCGACGAGCTGCTCCACTTCGGCGATCGTGATCTTTCCGGCCATCGCGCAGACGAGGTTGAAGTTGCGCGTCGCCTTGTGGAAGACGAGGTTGCCGTGACGGTCGCCGACGCTGGCGCGCACGAGCGCGTAGTCGGTCACGATCCCCTCCTCGAGGACGTACTCGCGGCCGCCGAACGTCCCCGTCGGCTTCGGCGGCGAGGCGACGAGGACCGATCCATCCGGCGCGTAGCGCCAGGGGAGACCGCCGTCGGCGACCTGGGTCCCGACGCCGGCGGGGGTATAAAACGCCGGGATCCCGCAGCCGCCGGCCCGGAGCCGTTCGGCCAGCGTCCCCTGCGGCACCAGCTCGACCTCGAGTTCGCCGGTCAGGTACTGCCGCTCGAACTCTTTGTTTTCGCCGACGTACGAACCGGTGGTCCGCCGGATCCGCTTGGCGTCCAGGAGGACGCCGAGCCCCCATCCGTCGACGCCGCAGTTGTTCGAGACCGTCGCGAGGTCGGTTGCCCCCTGCTCCAGGAGTGCCTGGATCAGGTGGTGCGGAATCCCGTTCAGGCCGAATCCGCCGACGGCAAGAGAGGCTCCGCTCGGAACGTCGCGGACGGCCTCCGAGCAGGACGTGACGGTTTTGTCCATACCGGCGCGAGAATGCTACGGCCGGGATGCCAGGTCCCGCAGACGCAGGGACCGACCGGGAGCTTACACCATCCTTACGAAGCAGGACCCAAGCGAGCGGGAGTGGGCTTGTTCGTGAGACAAGGGTAAGGGATGGGTATGACGCAGGTCACAAGGCATGCGTTCGATAAGTTGCCCCGTCTCAGCGTCGCCGCAGGCTGCCTGGGCGGCTTGCAGCGTTCACTCGCGCTGTGGTTTGTCGCACCGTCGCCGGCGTTGAACGAGGCCTGAACTCCTTGAACGTGGACGATCCCCAGATCGCGCATCTCGTCGACTTATTCGATGCGGCGATCGAGTCGAGCCGGCCGCAGGCAGAGCTGATGCGGGTCGTCCTGTCTGCCGCGTTGCCGCTTGCCGGCGGCGATCTGGCCGTGGTCTGCGGGCCTGACGGCGAGACCGTCGCCGCCGCGCCGGCCGACGCCGAGCACGAAGAAGATGCCAAAGCGCTCGCGCGGATCGCGTGCCGTTCCCTCCAACAGGAGACGACCTCCGACGAGTTCTACATCGCGCACCTCGCCGTCAACCCGCCCTACGTGCTGGCGGTGCGCTGGGCGCGCGGGCAGCGATCGCGCCCGGATATCTGCCACGCGGTAGCGACCGCGTGCGCGCGGCTCCTCGTGCGCGACGAAACGGTCGCGCCGCGCGAGATCGGCATCGATCCGCTCACCGGCTTGCCGTCGCGTTCGGCGACGCTGCGCTATCTCGACGACGCGATGCACGCCGCCGAACGCATCAACTCGCGGGTCGGCGTGATTTTCATCGACCTCGACGGATTCAAGGCGGTGAACGACACGTTCGGGCACGCGCGCGGCGACAAGGCGCTGATCGAGGCCGCACAGCAGATGCGCGAAGCCGTGCGGCGGGGCGATCTGGTGGGGCGCATCGGCGGCGACGAATTCGTCGCCGTCCTGGGCGTCGTCGACAACGAAGCGGAGATGGCCGAGGCGGCGCAGCGTTTCCTCGAACGGATTCACCTCAGGATCGAAGAGGACGGGCTGGTGCGGGAAGTCCGCGCCAGCATCGGGATCTCCGTGTATCCGCAAGACGGCGGCTCGCCCGACGTGTTGCTGCAGCATGCCGACGAGGCGATGTACGCAGCGAAGCAGAGCGGAGGCCGCGCCGTCTGCTGGTACCGTGACGGCGTCGGCCAGGAACTCCGCGCGCGCCGCGAGATGCGCGAGCGTCTGCTCACCGTCGACGGCGATCGCGACTTCCTCGTCTGCTGGCAGCCGATCGTCGAATCGGCGACGCTGCGCGTCGTCGGCGCCGAAGCGCTGGTGCGATGGCGGCATCCCTCGCGCGGCTGGCTCGCACCGCGGACGTTTCTGGAGGCCGGCGGACCTACGCTCGCACCGACGATCGACAACTGGATGATCGGCGCGGTCGAGCGCACGCTGCGCACCATGCACGCCGAACTCCCCGAACTGCGCCTGCACGTGAACATCGGAACGACCGAAGAGTCGATCTGCCTCGAACTCGAGCGCATTCTGAGCGAGTTTTCGCCGGGCGGGCGCAGCATCGCGATCGAAGTCAGCGAAGCGCTCGCGCAAAACGATCCCGATGCGGCGATCGCCTTCCTGCGGCGCCTGCGCGCAAAGGGCGCCGTCGTCGGGCTCGACGGCTTCGGCTCGCACCCGATGTCGCTCGAATCGCTCGCGCTCCTGCCGCTCGATTTTCTCAAGATCGGCCGCCGCATCACGCAGAGCGCCGCCTACGATCCGCGCTACGAGCGGGTGGCGCGCGCGGCGATCTCGGTCGCGCAGGCGCTGGGCGTCGAACCGATCGCCGACGGCGTGGAGAGCCGCGAGCAGGCGTGCTGGCTCTCGGAAAACGGCGTCGGGCAGCTGCAGGGCTATTTCCTCGCGCAGCCGATGACGAGCCCCGATTTCGCCGATTGGCTGAAGTGGTCGAACGCCACCCAGGCCGCGGTGGGCTGGTAACGTCCCGGCGGCGTCCGCCGCTTGCCTGGAATCGCATCGGTGACACGAGGACGTACTCTCCACGCGTGAGCGTGGAATGTCGCCGTCCCGGTATCGCGTGATGCGCCGGCGCTATGCCGCGCGCCGCCGCCTCTCGAGCGACGACTTCGCGCGCGTCGTCGACGACGCGCTGGCAACGCTTCCCGCACGTTTCGCAGCGATGCTTGAGAACATCGTGATCGTGATCGAGGACGAACCCAACGACGACGACCTCGAGAGCCTCGCCGACGACGGTGAAGGCGAGGCGGACGCCGAGATTCTCGGGATTTACCGCGGCGTCGCGCTCACCGATCGCGGCAACGGCGACGTTCCGCTCGTCCCCGACGAGATCGCGATCTTCTCAGGGCCGATCGGCCGCATCGCTCGCACGCGCGGCGAAGCCGTCCGCGAGGTGCGCGAGACCGTGATGCACGAGCTCGGCCACTACTTCGGGCTCGATCACGACGACATGCCGTACTGACGGCAGCGTCAGGAGGGAATTGCTTCGACCGCGCGGTCGCGAAACTGCTTCCAGTAGAGCTGGGCGTAGGCGCCGTCGCGCGCCAGGAGTTCGTCGTGCGAGCCGTGTTCGACGATACGGCCGCCTTCGACGACGAAGATGACGTCGGCGTCGAGGATCGTCGAGAGGCGATGCGCGATGACGAGGCTGGTGCGTCCTTCCATCAGCGGGACGAGCGCGGCTTGGATCGCCGCTTCGTTCGCTGAGTCGAGCGCGCTGGTCGCTTCGTCGAGGATGAGGATGCGCGGGTTTTTGAGCAGGACGCGCGCGATCGCGAGCCGCTGGCGCTCGCCGCCGGAGAGCTTGTGGCCCCGTTCGCCGACGATCGTCTCGTAGCCGTCGGGAAGCGAGGCGACGAACTCGTGGATGTTGGCGGCGCGCGCGGCCGCGATCACCTCGGCATCGGTCGCGTCGGGGCGCGCATAGCGCAGATTCGCGGCGATCGTGTCGTGGAACAGGTACGTTTCCTGCGTGACGATGCCGACGTTTTCGCGCAGGCTCGCCAGCGTCACGTCGCGCACGTCGTGTCCGTCGACGCGCACGGCACCTTGCTGCGGATCGTAGAAACGCGGAACGAGCTGGGTGATCGTCGTCTTGCCGGCGCCGGAGGGCCCGACGAACGCCGCCATCTGACCGGGCGCGATCCGGAACGAGACGCCGTCGAGCGCGGTGCGTTCGGGCGTGTAGGAGAAGTGCACGTCGTCGAACTCGACGTTGCCGCGCACCGCCTGCAGCACGGAGGCGTTGGGGCGTTCCGCGCCCTCGGGCGTCATGTCGAGATATTCGAAGATGCGCTCGAACACGGCGAACGCGGAGACGATCTGCACCTGCACGCCGGCGAGCGCCGACGCGGGTGTGTAGAGCCGGCCGAGATACGCGACGAACGCGACGATCGTCCCGACCTTCAGCTCGCCCTGGATCGCCAACCAGCCGCCGGCGAACCAGACGATTGCCGGACCGATCACCACCATCGCGGTGATCGCCGCGATGAACCAGCGGCCGACCATCGCGAGCCGGATCTCAAGGCCCATCAGATCGGTGCCGACGCGGTAGAACCGCGATCGTTCGAACGCTTCGCGCACGAACGATTTGATCAGCGTGATCCCGGAGATCGAAAGCGTCTCCTGGGTGATCGACTCGATCTCGTCGCGTTTTTCGCGCGTCTTCTTGCGGATGTTGTACATCCGCCGGCCGACCGGCGAGAGCGGCAGGATCATCAGCGGGATGATCGCGAGCGAGAGCAGCGCGAGCCGCCAGTCGAGCACGAAGATCGTCACGACCGTCGTCACCATCGTGAAGACGTTGGTGACGATCGAGACGAGCGTGCCGGTGACGACGTTGTCGACGTTGTCGACGTCGCTCGAGACGCGGTTCATGATCTCGCCGGTCTTCGTCGAGGTGAAGAACGAGAGCGGCATCGTGTGGAGATGGTTGACGAGGCTCGTGCGGATATCGCGCATGATCCCTTCGCCGACCACCGAGTTGAGATAACCTTGATACACGCCGATCACGCCGCTCACCAGGGCGGTGGCGACCATCCCGCCGACGTTGAGCGCAAGCCTGTGGGTGTCGTGCGCGGGGATCGCGTCGTCGATGAGCCACTTGGTGAACAGCGGCGGCAGCAGCCCCAGCAGCGCGCCGACGAGGATGCAGACCAGAACGAGCGTCTCCTGCGCCAGATATGGCCGGAAGAACGCCAGGATGCGGCGCAGTTCGACACGTCTCGTCACCTTCGGACGATCCGGGCTGTACATGCTGGACCACATCATGTGGACGGGAGGGCCGCCGCCGAGCATCAGTGCTTAGAACCCGTTCGGGTTGTGAAAGTTCTGCCGCGGCGCCGGGCGGAGCGCGCCGCTACGCGAGACGGACGACCACCTTGCCGAGGTGCGCGTTCGGACGAAGAATGTCGAGGAGCGCGCCGGGCGCGTTCTCGAGGCCGTCGACGAACGACGTCGGCGCGTGGATCGCGCCGCTCTTCACCAGCGGCGCGACCTCGCCGAAGAACTCCGGGAACCGCTGCATGTGGTCGAGGACGATGAAGCCTTCGAGGCGGAGCCGTCGGCCGACCGCGAGGACGAGGTTCCGCGGCCCCGGCGGCGGTGACGCGGCGTTGTACTGCGAGACGGCGCCGCACAGGATCGCGCGGCCGAAGTCGCGCATCGCGCCGATCGCCGCTTCGAGCTGCTCGCCGCCGACGTTGTCGAAGTAGCAGTCGATCCCTTCGGGAGCGGCGTCGTTCAAGCTCGTGCGCACGGAGTCGTGGTAATCGAACGCGGCGTCGGCGCCGAGCGTGTCGCGCACGAACGCGGCTTTGGCCGGCGAACTCGCCGAACCGATCACGCGCAGCCCCCAGCGCTTCGCGAGCTGGACGGCCATCGAGCCGACCGCGCCGGCGGCGGCCGAGACGAAGAGCGTCTCGCCGTCCTTCACGCGCCCGATCGCGCGCAGTCCGACCCACGCGGTGAAGCCGGTGGTGCCCAGCGCGCTCAGGTACGTTTCGGCGGGGACGGCAGTCGTGTCTATCGCGCGCACCGCTTTCGCCGGGAGCACGGCGTACTCGCGCCACCCATGATCGTGCATCACCGTCGCGCCCTCCGAAACCGACGCGTCCTTCGACGCGACGACGGTGCCGATCGCCGCGCCGCTGAGCGGCGCACCGACTTCGAACGGCGGCACGTACGAACGTCCCGCGTTCATCCGTCCGCGCATGTACGGCTCGACTGACATCATCGCGTTCTTGACGAGCACCTGGCCGTCGCCCGGCGGCCCCACCTTCGTCGAGGCGAGGGCAAAGTTCGCGCCGGTCGGTTCGCCGCTGGGACGCGCCGCGAGCCGGATCTCGCGGCTCTCACGGGTGTCGACGGTTGTCATGCGTCGGCGTTACCCGGCGCGCGGCACCGTGCCTTCTCCGCGACGCGGGTCGGCCGCAGGGCGCGCGCGAACGTCTCGGGATGGACGCGCCATATGCTTCGATCGTTCCGCGCGAGAAGCTCGTCCCGTTCGCGCCGGGGATCTCGTGGGCGGTGCTGCCGGGTGACGGCGTGACGCTCGTCTATTGGGTGTTCGAGCCGCCGGAGTGCGGCGAGGTGCCGCTGCACCAGCACGCTCACGCGCAAAGCGGGATCATCCTCGAAGGCTCGATCGTGATGCGGTATGCGGACGGGGTGCAGAAGACGCTGCGTCCCGGCGACTGCTACGCGGTCGCGTCGAACGTCGCCCACGGCGCCTCGTTTCCGGAGCGCTGCGTCGTCGTCGACGTATTCACGCCCAACCGCGTCGAGTACGAACGACGCTACGCGCACGGAACGCGCGCGGACGCGTTCACGATCATCGGAGCGACCGCGGTCGGATAAGACCCCTCGGCGACCGCGTTCACGGTGCCGGAGCGCCGGTGCCCTCTGAGCGTAGGAAGCTGACGGTGCGCGCGATGTGGGCTTGCGGAAGCGGATCGCCGTAGCCGAAATGCAGCGTCCCTTTGCCGCCGCGATAGGGGGCGATCTCGGCTTGAAATGCGGCGTCGCCGTCGGGTATCGGGTAGAGGCTGAGATGGCGTTTCCACGCCGCGAAGAAGACCAGCGCCTGCCGTCGACGGCGAACGCGGGGATCGCGCAGCTGATCGTTTCGGCGGCGCCGGGGAGCGCGTGCGATCGCGCCCAGTAGCTGCTGCGCGGCGTCGCGCGCGGGTGCGGAAAGCGCGGCGATGTAGGCGTCGATGGTGTCGGGCATGTGTCCCTCCGGTGAGGGGCGGCGCTTCGACGGGCTCAGCGTGACTCGTGGGCTTTGCCGTTGCGGAGGGTGGCGAGTTCGCGGAAGAGTTTCGTTTCTTTGTCGGTGAGGTTGGTCGGGAGCTGGCCGATAAGCCGGACGTACTCGTCGCCGTAGCCGCCGTTTTTGAGTTTCGGCATTCCCTTGCCGGTGAGCCGCAGCATCTTGTTGTTCTGCGTGCCGGCGGGGATCGTCATCGTGACGTCGCCGGTCATCGTGGGGACGCGCACGTCGGCGCCGAGCAGCAGATCGTAGATGCTCACCGGCAGATCGACGTAGAGATCGTCGCCTTTGCGTTCGTATTGTTCGTCGTCGCCGAGATGGACGACCAGGTAGAGGTCCCCGCGCGGGCCGCTTCCTGGTCCGCTTGCGCCCTGCCCGGAGAGGCGGATGCGCTGACCGTCGCGCACGCCGCGCGGAATCGTGACGTCGAACTTCTTCGTTTCGCGGATCCGGCCGGTGCCATGGCACTGCGGGCAGATGCGATTGCGATCGGTTCCGGTCCCGTGACAACGCGGGCAGATGTCTTCGACCTGCAGCGTGATCGGTTTCTTGCCGCCTTCGTAGGCATCGTGGAGCGAGAGCTCGATCGTCGATTCCAAATCCTCACCTCGCTGCGCCTGCGTGGTGAACCCGGACGGTCCGGCGCCGCCGCGCCGGCCGATTCCGGAGAAGAACATATCGAAGAAATCCGAGAATCCGCTGGCGCCTGCGCCCGGCGCCGCCCCGCCTGCATTGAAGTTGAAGTTGCCGAAGTCGGCTTGCTGGCGGTACGTGCGCTGACGCTCCGCTTCGCGCGCCGCATTCTGCCAATCGGATCCCAGGACGTCGTACTTGCGGCGTTTCTCGGGATCGCCGAGCACCTCGTACGCTTCCTGGATATCCTTGAACTTTTCTTCAGCCTGCTTCGCGTTGGTCGGATTCTGATCCGGATGCCACTTGCGCGCGAGCTTCCGATAGGCGCTCTTGATGTCTTTCTCGGTGGACGTCTTGGGGACGCCGAGAATTGCGTAGTAGTCCTTGTAGTTCACGGAGTTTTGGCGACGACGACTTGCGCGGGGCGCAGCACCTCGTCACCCATCGTGTACGCCTTGTGCGCTTCGTCGAGGACGGTGTCTTCGGCGACGCCGTCGGGTGCGGGCTGGGTCGCGATCGCCTCCGCGAGGTTGGGATCGAAAGGTTTGCCTTTGAGCGAGACGCTCTTCACATTCTCGCCGGCAAGCGCCGACTCGAACATGCGCAGCGTCGCCTGCAGACCGCCGCGCAGCCCGTCGGAGTCGTCGAACGCGATCGCGCGTTCGAGGTTGTCGAGAACGGGGAGCATCCGGCGCAGGACGGACTTGCGGCCGTCCAGCGCGATGCGGGCGAGGTCGCGCTCGATCCGCTTCTTGTAGTTTTCGAAGTCGGCCATCGCGTAGAGGAACTTGTTGTAGTTCTCTTTCGCTTCGGCGCGCGCAGCAGCCAGCTCGGCGGTGAGGTCACCCTCGCCGCCGTTCGCTTGCGCGCCGCCGTTCTGCACGGGGTTCGCCGTCTCCGACGGCGCCGTGCTCACGGTCTCGTCGCTCACGGCCGCGTTACTTCGCTTCCTTGAACTCGGCGTCGATCACGTCGTCGGGCTGCGGGTGCGTGCCCGTGCCGTTCTGCGATCCGGCGCCCTGCGCACCGGCCGCGCCTTCACCCGCCGCGCCGTCGCTCGACGCACCCGTCGACTTGTAGAGCGTCTCCGCGAGTTTGTACGAGGCTTGCTGGAGCTTCTCGGTCGCCGCTTTGACCTCGTCGGCGGTGCCGTTCTCCGAGACCTTCTTGAGTTCGGCGAGCGCGGTCTCGACGTCGGCGCGCACGCCGGCTTCGGCCTTGTCGCCGACTTCCTTGAGCGACTTCTCGGTCGAGTAGATCAGCGACGACGCGGTGTTGCGGATCTCCGCTTCCTCGCGCTTCGCTTTGTCGGCGGCCGCCGAGGCTTCGGCGTCGCGGACCATCCGTTCGACTTCGTCCTTCGAGAGGTTCGTCGAGGCGGTGATCGTGATCTGCTGTTCCTTGCCGGTGCCGAGATCTTTTGCCGAGACGCTCACGATGCCGTTGGCGTCGATGTTGAACGTCACTTCGATCTGCGGCACGCCGCGCGGCGCAGCCGGGATCCCCTCGAGCCGGAAGCGTCCGAGCTCCTTGTTGTCGTTCGCCATCTCGCGTTCGCCTTGGAGGACGCGGATGTCGACCGACGTTTGACCGTCTTCCGCGGTCGTGAAGACCTGCGTCTTGCGGGTCGGGATCGTGGTGTTGCGCTCGATGAGCTTCGTGTTCACGCCGCCCAGCGTTTCGAGGCCGAGCGAGAGCGGGGTGACGTCGAGTAGGACGACGTCGCGGACTTCACCCGCGAGCACGCCGGCCTGAATCGCCGCGCCGACCGCGACGACTTCGTCAGGGTTGACAGACTGGTTGAGCTCTTTGCCGGTGAGCTTCTTGACGAGTTCCTGGATGACGGGCATGCGGGTCGAACCGCCGACCATCACGACCTCGTCGATCTGCGCGACGTCGAGCTTCGCATCGGCGAGCGCGTTCTGGAACGGCTTGACGCAGCGGTCGGTGAGATCTTGCGTGATCTCCTCGAACTTCGCGCGCGTCAGCGTCACGTCGAGGTGCTTCGGACCGTTCTGGTCGGCCGTGATGAACGGCAAGTTGATCGACGTGGTGACCGTGCCGGAGAGCTCGATCTTCGCCTTTTCCGCCGCTTCGGTGAGGCGCTGCATCGCTTGGCGATCGCCGCTCAAATCGATGCCCTGTTCCTTGCGGAACTCCGCGACGAGCCACTCGACGATGCGATGATCGTAGTCGTCGCCGCCGAGATGCGTGTCGCCGTTGGTCGACTTGACTTCGAAGACGCCGTCGCCGACTTCGAGGATCGACACGTCGAACGTGCCGCCGCCGAGATCCCACACGAGGATCGTCTCGTTGCCCTTCTTGTCGAGGCCGTACGCGAGCGCGGCGGCCGTCGGCTCGTTGATGATGCGCAGCACGTCGAGACCGGCGATCTTGCCGGCGTCCTTCGTCGCCTGACGCTGCGCGTCGTTGAAGTACGCGGGGACGGTGACGACGGCTTTGGTGACGCGCTCGCCGAGATATGCCGAAGCGTCGTTGACGAGCTTCTGCAGAATCATCGAGCTGATCTCTTGCGGCGTGTAGTCCTTGCCGTCGATCTTGACCTTATAATCGGTCCCCATCTTCCGCTTGATCGAGGAGATCGTGCGGTCCGGGTTGGTGACGGCCTGGCGCTTCGCGAGCTGTCCGACGAGTCGTTCGCCGGTCTTGGTGAATGCCACGACCGAAGGGGTCGTGCGTGACCCTTCGGAGTTGGCGATGACGGTCGGGCTCTGCCCTTCCATCACGGCGACGACCGAGTTGGTCGTGCCGAGGTCGATGCCGACCACTTTAGCCATGGTTGTACTGTTTCTCGCTTTCCGAGCGTCGTGGACCAGCCGTTTCCGGCAGCACAGCGGGGTGGGCTGGGCTGTCGAAGCGGGCCTTGCCGCTTACCGTCGCTCAAGGGTGAGCATGCCGCACTCCGTGCGGCGCTCGTCTATGATACGCCACCGGGGTGGGGTTGTTCCACTCATCTGGTGTGACAGTTATTCTGGCACAACGGTTGCACCCGGCGGCGCGTTGAGAGGAGAAGATGCTCGCTGTCTTCCTTGCGGCGGCCGGGGTGCTCGCCGCCGGCTCGGTGACGGGCGGCGGACCGTGGCCCGGGCTGCCGCGCTGGTACGGTCTGGCGTTCGGGTCGGCGGCGATCGCGTACCGGCCGCTGCTCGGCGATCCGCTCGAGATGGCCGCCGGACCGGGCACCGCGCCGGAACGGATCGCGCGGTTCGCGCTCCCGCGCGGCGCCGCGCTGCTCGTCACCGAGCGGCGTGGCGCCGTCGCGGGGATCGAGGTGCGGGTCGAGCGGGCTCCCGCCGCGGTGCTCTAGAGATCGAGGCCGATCCGAGCGGGGTGACGCTGGGCAGCCGGTACGCGGAGGTCGCAGCGCGGCGGCCGACCGCGCGGCGTGCAACCGGGCCCGACGGGGAACGGATGCTCGTCGAGACGCTCAATTCCGCGCGCGGCCTGACGGCGCGCTACACGTTTCGCGACGACCGGCTCGTCGACGACGCCTGGAGCACGCCGCCCGCGGCGGACGGCGTCCCGCCTGCGGGCGGCATCGCCTGCTCGGAGCCGGCGGCGGACGATCCGACGACCGCCGTGCTCGACGTTCAGACGAACGCGCGCGACGGACGCGCCTGGGAGCGCGCCTACCTCGCCGCGCATCCGTGCAGCGACGCGGAGCCGTGGCTCGTGACGGGCACGTCGACCCGCCGCGTGCGCGAACCCTGGTACGACGTTGTTGTTGCGCGGTGCCCGGCGTCCGGCGCGACGCGTCTGTGGTTTTTCGACGTGACGGCGTTCGCGGAGCGCGCGTAGCCGCAAACCGCGGCTGCTTCGTCTGCGCTTCGACAGGCTCAGCGTGACTAGGGGCTCTGCTGCTGCTGCAGGTAGTTCGCGACGGGCTGCTCGCCGAGCGTGACGTCGACGTTCTTCTTGACGCCGGACGACCACACGCGCAGCGTGACCTTGGTCCCCGGCTTCATCGACGAGATCGTCGAGGTGAACTCCGGCGCCGTGTTCACCGATTTGCCGTTGACCGCTTGGATCACGTCGCCCGGTTCGAGCCCGGCCTGCGCGGCCGCCGTTCCGTCGACGACGCTGCCGATCGCAACGCCGCCGGGATCGCGGTAGCCGCCGAGCTGCGTGCGCACGTTGTTGTCGATCGTCACTACCTGCACGCCGAGAAACGCTTTGCCGGTCCCGGTGCCGTTCGCATCGAGCGTTTTACCGGGGTTTTTGGCGAGCGTCGCAGCCGTCTGCATCACCGTGGTCGATGGGATCGCGAAGCCGATCCCCTGCGCCGACGACGGGTTCGCCGTCGACTGGTTGACGCCGATGACGCGTCCTTCGTAGTCGATCAGCGGGCCGCCGGAGTTGCCGGGGTTGATCGGCGCCGACGTCTGCAAGAGTCCTTTGAAGATCCGCAGCTGTTGGTCTTCGCCCTGGATCGGTTCGTCGCGGTTGAAGCCGGAGACGACGCCGACCGCGACCGAATGCTGCAGTTCCAGCGGTTCGCCGATCGCGATCGCCCACTGGCCCGCCGACACCTTGCTGGTGTCGACGAACTCGAGCGGCGGCGGCAGCTTCGCATAGCCGTCCACCTTCACGAGCGCGAGATCGACGCCGGGATTCGAGGAGAACACATGCCCCTTCACCTTGTCGCCGTTATTGAAGACGACGGTGATCTGACTCGTCCCGTTCGGGACAACGTGCGCGTTGGTGAGGATCAGGCCGTCTTTCGAATAGACGAAGCCGGAGCCGGACGCGCGCTGGCGGACGCGCTGACGCACGACCGGGCCGCCGCCGCCGAACATCTGCGCGAACGGATCGACCGGCACGAGCTGCGTGCCGTTGACGACGACTTCGAGCGCGACCACCGAGGGCTGCACCCGCTTGACTGCGTTCACGATTCGATCCTGATCGGTCGTCCCGGCGCCGGCTTGCAGCGGCGCGGCACTGACCGCCGGCGGCGTGTTTCCCGGGCCGGCGACGCCGGCGAAGTGCGTGCTCGCGTAGAGCATCATCGAGAAGCTCCCGATGATCGCGCCGATGAGTCCGACGACTGCTGTCCCGAAGACGCTGCGAGACTTCACGTTGTTTCTTGCTCCTGCTTCATGGGCTGGTCTGGACGCCACTACTAACGAAGTGGGCCGCGGGTAGCGTTTCCGGGCGCCGTTTTCTCGAACCCTTAATCGCGCCCCGCCGTGCCGCTCGCGCGCACCCGGTCGTCGACGATCAGTCCGTCGCGGACCCGGATGATCCGCTTGGCGTGGGAGGCGACGTCCTCGTCGTGGGTGACCATGATGATCGTGCGGCCGCCTTCGTTCAAGTGCTCGAAGAGCGCCATGATCTCTTCGCTGGTCTGCGAGTCCAGGTTGCCGGTCGGCTCGTCGGCCAGCAGGACCGCCGGGTCGTTCACGAGGGCGCGGGCGATCGCGACGCGCTGCTGCTGGCCGCCGGAGAGCTCGCTCGGCTTGTGGTCGAGGCGATCCCCCAGCCCGACTTCGCGCAGCCGGTCGGCGGCGAGGGCGTTGCGCGCGCGCGTGCCGATGCCGGCGTAGAAGAGCGGAAGGGCGACGTTCTTCACCGCGCTGGTCCGCGCCAGCAGGTTGAAGCCTTGGAAGACGAAGCCGAGCTTTTTGAGGCGGATCACGGCAAGGCCGTCGTCGGGAAGCGTCGAGACGTCGACGCCGTCGAGGCGGTAGGTACCGGTGGTGGGGCGATCGAGGCAGCCGAGCGTGTTCATCAGCGTCGATTTGCCGGAGCCGGAGGGGCCCATGATCGCGACGTACTCGCCCGCGTCGATGCGGAACGTGACGCCGTTGAGCGCGTGGACGTGAACCTCGCCGAGGTCGTAGGTCTTGGTGACGTTGACGACGTCGATCGCGGGATCATTCATAGCGCAGGGCCTCGATGGGGTCAAGGGTCGCTGCGCGCCAGGCGGGATAGGTGCCGAACGCGACGGTGACCAGCGTTGCGAAGCCGGTCGCGATCGCGATGCTGCGCAGCCATGGGATCGGCGCGACGACGCCGGAGAGGTGCACGATCGCGACGTTGTTGACCACGCCGCCGATCGCGACGCCGAAGATCAGGCCGATGAGACAGCCGAAGCCGGAGAGCGCGAGCGCTTCGATGAAAAACTGCAGGAGCACTTGAAAGCGGGTCGCGCCGATCGCTTTGCGCAGGCCGATCTCGCGCGTACGCTCCGCCACGCTGACCAGCATGATGTTGAGGATGCCGATTCCGGCGACGAGCAGCGAGACCGCGCCGATCAGCGCGACGACGAGCGTGATCCCCGCGAAGAGTCCGTTGACGGCGTTCGAGAACGTCTTGCGATCGAAGGTCTGGTAGGTGACGCGGCCTTTCTTGAGCTGCTTGAGCCAGCGCAGCGTGTCGCTCTCGGTTCGATCGACTTGCGTCGGATCGGCGAGCAGAAAGCGAGCGGCGACGATCGCGCGGCCGCGCGCGTACTGCCGTTCGTAGGTCGGGTACGGGATCGTCACGCCTTGATTGATGACGACCGGGACGATCCCGCTGGCGGCTTTACCGAGCACGCCGACGATCGCGTAGCGGTGTTCGCCGACACGCAAGGTCGCGCCGACCGGATCGCCGGTGATCCCGAGCGCGGTATACGCTTCGTTCGAGAGGACGCACACGTTGCGCGCCGTCGCGATGTCGTCGGCGGAGATCTTGCGGCCGAAGCGGATCGGCGTCGCGGTCGCGAAGCGCTCGTCGGCGCCGGCGCCCAGCGAGACGCGCCGGGTGAGATGACCGTAGCTCGCGCGCAGCGATTGTCCGCCGGCCGGGATCGCGTCGACGAGGTTGGGCACCTCGTACTTCGCTCGCTGGAGGTCGGAGAGACGGATCGCGGCGCGGGTGAAATCGCTTTGCTGCGCGTTCGGAAACACGACGAACGTCGCGTCGCTGATCCCGCCGAGGATCCCCTCGACCGCTCCCGCCATCCCGGCGCCGAGGACTTGGATCGCGATCACCGCCGTCACGCCGATGATCAGCCCGAGCGCGGTGAGGATCGAGCGCACGCGGTTCGCGGCGAGCACCGCGAACGCTTCGGTGAAGTACTGCCAGATGCTCACGAGCGGAGCGCCGCGATCGGGTCGAGGCGCGACGCGCGGATCGCCGGATACGTGCCGAACACGCAGCCGACGAGCGTCGAGAAGCCGACGGCGACCGAGATGATGAGCAGATACGGGATCGGTGCCGGGCCGACCAGCGACTCGACGGCGCGATACGCCAGCAGGGTCGCGACGAAGCCGAGCACCGTCCCGACCCCGCCGCCCATGAACGAGAGCAGGATCGCCTCGAGCAGAAACTGCAGCGCCACGTCGCCGCGCTTCGCGCCGATCGCCTTACGCAGCCCGATCTCGCGCGTGCGCTCGGTGACCGAGACCAGCATGATGTTCATGATCCCGATCCCCGCGACGACGAGCGCGACGCCGCCGATCCCGGTCAGCCCGGCCGCCACGATCCCCAGCACGTTGTTGAAGACGTTGACCTGCGCCGTACTGTCCTGCGTCTGATACTGCGCGCGCGCACCGTGCAGGCGGCGCACCGACGCGTCGACGGCCTCGGAGACGCGGTCGACGGAGACGCCGGGCGCGGCGTAGATCGTGAGCGAGTCGATCGGACCCGGCGTGAAATCGTGAAACCACGTGTACGGGATCAGCGCGAAATCGCTCGCGCCGATCGAGTTGAACAGGCTCCCCTTGATCTCGTTGAAGACGCCGACGACCGTGCAGCGCGAGCCGCCGACGCTGACGACGCCGCCTTCGGCCGGACCGCCCTTGAACAGCTTGTCGGCGAGCGGTGCGGTGAGTTCGCAGACGTGCGCAGCCCCGGCGACGTCGGCGCGATTGAAACGGCGGCCTTCGCGCAGCGTGATGCTGTCTTTGTAATAATCGCTGGCAGAGCCGACGAAGGTGTTGATCGCCACGCCGTTCGCGCGCAGCGTGAACGAGCGGGTGTACGACGGCTCGATGTGATCGAGCAGCGGACCCGCGGCCGCTTCGATCGTGCGGACGTCGCGGTACTGGATCGCGGCCGCGCGCGCGTCGTCCTGATTCGAGTCGACGGCGATCGTGATCCCCTGGTCGCCGAAGGAGTTGAGCGTCCCGGTGATCCCGCCCGACGCCGCGCGGCTGATCCCGAGCACGGCGATGATCGACGACGTGCCGATGATCATCCCCAGCATCGTGAGGATCGAACGCGTCCGGTTGCGCCAGATCGCGGCGAACGCCTCGGCGGCGTACGCTCCCAACCGCGTCACGGCTTCGGCGAGGGGCTCGCGGAGGGAAGCGCCGTCGGCGAGACGTGCATCCCCTCGACGATGCCGATGTTGCGCTCGGCGACGACGGTATCCGCCGGGGCGATCCCGCTGCGCACCACGACCTGCGCGTCGTTGGTCGCGCCGAGTACGACCGAACGCTTCACCGTGGTGCCGTCGGCAACGACGAGCACGTAGGGCCGGTTTTTGTCGTCGCGGCGCATCGCGTCGGCGGAAAGCACCAGGACGTGCGGCAAGTTTTGGGTCACGATGTCGACGTCGACGTTCATTCCGTCGCGCAGATACGGCACGGTGCGATCGAGCGCGATCGTGGTGATCACCTGACGCGAGGTGTTCGAGGGATCGTCGCTCTTCTGCGCGACGGCGCCGACGGTGACGATGTGGGCGGGGAGCGTCGTCGTTCCGAGGTCTTCGCCGGAGACGACGGCGGAGGCGCCGGGACGCACCGAGGCGACGTCCTGCTCGTCGACCCGCGTGCGCACGACGAAACCGGCGTTGGTGGCGAGCGTCACGATCGACTGCCCGGCGGTGACCGCGTCGCCCGGCTGCAGCGGCCGCAGGGTGTCGCCGGTCTCGGTCGCGATCGTCTGCACGACGCCCGCGAACGGCGCGGTGATGCGCAGGCGCGCGACCTGCTCGGACGCATAGCGCCAGTCCTCGGCCGCTTTCTGCGCGTCGGCTTGCGCGGCGAGGACGTCGCCGCTCTTGTCCTGGCTCGCGTTCGCGCGCGCGGCGGCGAGCGCCGCCTGCGCCTGCGTGACGGCGTCGCGCTCCGCGCGCACGCGATCGGAGAGCACCGGCGACTGCCGCGCAATCTGCGCGTACGTCTCGTCGCGGTCGCGTTTCGCCTGGTCGTAGGCGACCTGCGCCTGCTGTTCTTTGGCGAGATCGAGGTCGAGCGTGTTGCGCGCGATCGCCTTCTGCGCGAAGAGGTCGCGATCGGCGTCCGCGATCCGCTTCGCTTCCCGCAGATCGGTGGCGCGCTGTGCGACCGCCGCGTCGGCTGCCGCGCGCTGCTGCGATGCCGACGTGCCCCCGTACCCCAGGCCCGACTGCGTCCCGGCGCGCTGGTCGGTGATCGCCTGGTTCAAATTGAACTTCGCCTGTTCGAGCGCAGCCTGCGCCTGCACGACGCTCGAGCGGTTCTGTGCGGGCAGGACTGCGTTCGTCTGTTGGACGGTCCGCAGCCGACCCTGGGCCGCGAGATAGGCGGCGTGCGCCGTCGCTTCGGCGTCGACGAGCTGCGGGTTCGCGATCGCGGCGAGCAGGGTGCCGGCGGCGACGCGCTGACCGGGGCGGACCCAGATCGTCTCGATGTTGCCGGCTACGAGCGCGGCCAACGTCTGCGTCTGCGGCCGCTGGACCACGCCGGTTTCGGGCAATTTCATCTGGAAGCGCGCGTACGCGGCGCGGGTGACCTTCACCGGCGTCCCCGCGCCGCGCGGGCGCGCGACGAAGGCGCCGACCACGAGGATCGCGGCGATCGCGGCGATCGCAATGACGAGGTTGCGGCGACGATCCACTCAGACCCCCACGTCGACGACGGCGAGCGCGTCGGCGGTGCCGACGGCGGTGCGCAAGCGTACCAGCGCGTTGAGATACGCGACGCGCGCTGCGACCAGATCGTTTGCGGCGGAGAGCGCGCTCTGCTGCGCGGCCGCGGCGTCGGTGAGCGAGATCAGTCCGTTGCGGTACTGCAGCTGCGCGATCCGGGCGGATTCGAGCCCCAGCCGCGTGCCCTCGCGCTGGGTCGCGAGGTTGGCGTTCGCGGTCTGCACGCCGCGCAGCGCCTGCCGCACGTCGGTCGCGACGCCGGATTCGTCCGACGCGAGCGCTGCGAGCGCCGCATCGAGCTGCGCGCGCGCGGCGCGGTGCGCGGCGCGGCGCGAACCGTAGTCGATCACCGGGAGCGTGAACGACTCGGTCGCGCCGAGGTTCCAGAAACCCGGCCGCTGGACGGCGTTGCCCGCGACGAGTCCGAAGCCGGGGACGAAGCGCGACGCGGTGCCCGACGTCGGCGATTCGGAGTTGCCCAGCGATGCGCTGAGCGTGAGCTGCGGGCGGCGGTCGCTCTCGATCGCGGCGTCGGCGAGACGCGCGACGGCAACCTGCGCGCGGGCGCTCCCGATGTCGCTGCGCGCGTCGAGCGCCTGCGCGATCAGCGCCGCGAGCGGCGTCGTCGGAGGCGGCGGTTCGGGGAGGTCGACCGGTAGCGCGAATGCCGTGTCGGGCGGTGCGCCGATCCGCTGCGCGAGCGCTTCGCGCGCGTTCGCCGCGGCGGCACGCGACGAGGTGAGCGTCGCTTCGCTGCGCAGCTCATTCACCTGCGCGCGCAGGACGTCGACGCCGGCGACGCGGCCGACGCGCTCCTGCGCGCGGGCAGCATCGAGGAGCTGCTGCTGGTACGTGCGATCGCCGTCGGCGAACCGCACCGCTTCGCGCTGCTGCACCGCGTTGTACCATGCGGCCGCGACGTCGCTCGCCAGCTGCTGCTCCGCGCGCTTTTCATCGAAGCGCGCCGCCTCGACGTTGCGCTTCGCCTCCTGCGCCTGAATCTGCGCGAGCGATCCGTTGTAGAGCGTCCAGTTCGACCCGATCTGGGCGAGATTCTGCGAAAAGACCGACGCTTGCGACAGACCGAACTGCTGGAACGATCCGCCGCTGTTCCCGTTTCCTTTCGAAAGCTGATTCTGCAGCGTCGCCGCGAGCGACGGAAACTCCGCCGCATGGTTCTTGGCGTACGTCGCTTCGTTTTGTGCGAGGGCGGCACGGCGGTTGAGCACCGTCGGGTCGTGATCGAGCGCGAATCGCACCGCGCCGCGCAGATCGAGCGGCGGCGCCGGCTGCGCGGCTGCCGGCACGACGAAGAAGGCGACCGCTGCGAGCGCGGCGCCTGCGCCGACGCGTGCGCGCATTACGGGGTAAACAGCGCCGCGAGACCGGCCGAGATGACGAGCCCCGCGATCGAGAACGCCCAGGCGATCGCGGGGGAGATCCGCGCGATCGCTACCAGGCCGTATGCCTGCAGCGTCGTCACCGACAGCGTGACGATCGAAAACGCGGCGAGAAACGCCTGTGCCTTGTTCGGCGCCGACGGCGCCAGCAGCGCCAGGCTGGGCATCGCGCGCGTCACCGAGCCCAGACTGTCGAACGACGCCGCGCCGCGCATCACGCAGATCAGTCCGGTGATGACGAGCCCGAGGCCGGTCACCACGCCCAGCGTGATCGCGAGCGCGAAGAAGTGCCGGAACGAACCTTCGCCTTTGCCGACCGCCTTCGCGAACAGCGCCAGGACCGCGGTGATGAGCCCGCTGATCAGCAGCCCGATCGGAAACCCGATCCATTGCAGTTTGACCGAGAGCCGCGCGAAGCTCATCGTCTGCTCGATCGCCTTCGCCTGCTGATCGGGCGGAAGTTTCGCGACCGCCGGGTTGGCGGCGTAGAGCGCCGGTCCCGAGGTCTCGAGCGCGTGCATGAACGCCGGCTGCATCAAGAGGAAGCCGGCGATCCCGAGCAGGCTCGCGACGAGATAGGCCCATCCCCACGCCGGGACCAGCCGGATGCGTTCGAACGCCGCGCTCGGTGCGATGACGATGTCGACGACGTTGTGCAGGCTGGAACCGCGCTGTTCCGCGGCGGACGGGATGGTCACGCGACATACTCCCCGGTCATGAGCGAGCTTACCTAGCGTTCGGCGATGGTGTTTCACCCACCAACGCATCAATTCGGAGTTTTCGTTCGATGACCGCACGCGCCCGCTCCAGCCCGGCCAGGCGCGTTTCGAGCAGTTTGAGCCGCAGATACGATTGGACGAGCCGCCGCGAACGCCGCGAATAGAGGCTCGAGGCTGGGAACGCCGGATACGGGACCGGCGTCGCCGCGGGCCGCGAGGCGTGTGCGCCCGGCGGTGGAACCGTCGCCGCCCGGAGCGGGGTCGCGGCAGTCGAACAGAAGAGCACCAGCAGGGTGCCGGGGAACAGCGTGTTGCTCACGCCCGTCCTTCCCACCGGCACCGTCCTCCCGCAAGGATCCCCTTTGACTTCCGATACCTTTGTCGTCCCTGCTCCGCCCAGCGAGCCGTATCTTCGCATCGTCCCGCTCGGGGGCTGCGGCGAGATCGGCCGCAACATGACGGTCGTCGAGACCAACGACGATCTGGTCGTCGTCGACTGCGGGCTGATGTTCCCCGACGAGGAGATGTTCGGGGTCGACATCGTCATCAACGACTTCACCTACCTGCGCGAGCGCCGCGACAAGTTCCGCGGCCTGCTGGTCACGCACGGGCACGAAGATCACATCGGCGGGATTCCCTACCTGCTGCGCGAGTTTCCGCAGATCCCGGTGGTCGGCACCCCGCTCTCGCTCGCGCTGATCCGCGCGAAGCTCAAAGAACACAAGCCCGGCGAGTGGCAGGCCCGCGAAGTCGAACCCGGCGATCGCGTGAAGTGGGGCGCGATCGAAGCGCAGTTCATCCACATCAACCACTCGCTGGCGGGCGCGTGCGCGCTGGCGATCCGCACGCCGCTGGGCACGGTCTTCCACACCGGCGACTTCAAGTTCGATCAGACGCCGATCGACGGCGACCCCGCCGACTTCGCGTCGATCGCGCGCGTGGGCGACGAGGGCGTGCTGGTGATGCTTTCTGATTCGACCAACGCGGAGCGTCCGGGCCACACGCTCTCGGAACGGATCGTCGGCGAAGCGTTCTCGAACATCTTCGCGCGGGCGAAGGGCCGCATCATCGTGACGTCCTTCGCGTCGAACGTCCCGCGCATCCAGCAGGTCGTCGATCAGTCGCGGCGCTTCGGGCGAAAGGTCGCGTTTCTCGGGCGTTCGCTCCAGAACGTGGTGCAATTCGCCGGCCAGCTCGGCTATCTCGACATCCCCGACGGTCTGGTGATCCGGCTCGAAGATGTCGACGATCATCCGCCCGAGCAGATCTGCGTGATGACAACCGGTTCGCAGGGCGAGCCGATGTCGGCGCTGACCCGGCTCTCGGTGCGCGACCACAAGAAGTTCAAGATCGTCCCCGGCGACACGGTCGTGATCTCGGCGACGCCGATCCCCGGCAACGAGAAATCGGTCGCGAAGACGATCAACAACCTCTACCGCATCGGGGCGAACGTCATCCACGGATCGAGCGGCAACGCGCACGTCTCGGGACACGCATCGCAAGAAGAGCTGCTGCTGATGCTCAACCTGGTGCGGCCGAAGTACTTCGTCCCGATCCACGGCGAGTATCGGATGCTGGTGACGCACGGACGGCTCGCCGCGCAGACCGGCGTCGCCGGCGACAACGTCTTCGTCGCGGAGAACGGCGACGTGCTGCAATTTACCAAAGAGGGCGCGGAGAAAGTCGGCCGCACGTACGGCGGCAACGTGATGGTCGACGGTTCCGGGGTCGGCGACGTCGGCGAAGCGGTGCTGCGCGATCGCAAGCATCTCGCCGGCGACGGGATCATGATGGTGGTGGTGACGGTCGATGCGGAAGAAGCGCGCGTCGTCGCCGGTCCCGATTTGATCTCACGCGGCGTGTTCTACTTGCCCGAGTCCGGTGAACTCGTCGACGAGTTGAAAGAACGGCTGTCGCGCATCCTGGCCGACTGCAGCGTCGAGGGGATCCGCGACATCGGCAACGTCAAGGAACACATCCGCTCGGGGCTCGCCAAGATGGTGTTCGAAAAATCGCGCCGCCGGCCGATCGTGATCCCGGTGGTGATGGAAGTCTGACGCCGGGCTTGCCGGCCCGCCTCACGCGCGTGATACACACTCGTGCGCGATGTCGCTGCTCGAGATCGTCCTGCCGCAGACGAAGCCGGAAACCGAGTGAGTTCGCGGGCGGGGCCCTCCAGAAGGTGAGCCCGACCTATAGTCACGCGGTGCTGCAGAGGCTTTTGGCGACCGCTTTCGGTGCGTGGGCGGACGAGGGCGAGCACGGACGCGTCGGAACGGAATGGCGATTTCGCACCGCTCCGCCCGGCGAGGTTGTGCACCCGCTCGTGCCCGATGTGGCGTTCATGGCATTTGCCGATCTTCCGATCGGCGCACCACGCAGCGCGATCGAACTGCCGCTCGGCGCGCCGACGGTCGCGGTCGAGAATTCGCTCGCCGGACGATCGTCGAGCGGACGTCGACGACAAGATCGAGACCTACCTGCGCGCGGGTGCACGAGTGGTGGTCGTCGTCGGTCCGCAGCACGAGGCGATGGATGTGCACGACGGTGCGCGCCGAACGCTGCACGTGGGCGCCACGCTGACGCACGAGGCGCTCCCAGGATTTGCGCTCGACCTCGACGTGTTGTTCGCGCGCGAAGCGCTGAGCGATTCCATCCGTTCGGACGATCCGTTCGGACGGGCCGCATGGGGCCTGCGGGGGGGTTGACACGCAGGCGTACGATAGGGGCGGACATCCTCGTTAGGTGAGGCGTCCGCACGACAACAAGCCGCTGCCCGGAAAGGTCGAGAGACCCCAATGGGTTACCAGGCCTCGTCGAATCAAGGCGAGATCTAATGCGGCTGAGCTTCGGCTCTACGGCGTGTGGTGCCAAACCCCGGACGTAGAGGCCGATCGACACGCCGCAGGCCTGTCGTTCTTCTTCACCGCCGGATCGTGGATCTGAGCGGTTTTTTTATCTGAGACGCGCACCAACGGTGCGATCCGAAAGGGGGTGAGTTCCGCAATGGACGACGGCAGTAGTTGTATCGACCGACCTCCGCCCGCTAGGGGCGTTTTCGCCGGCGTCGCTTTGCGACGTCATTTGTAAGTAGGAGAGCTACCATGGCATCACTGGTTGCCCTGCGGTCGCTGCACGCGCCGCACACCTTCCTCGGCCGAATTGGGGCCATTTCTTCGAGCGCGTTACGCGCGACCGCACGCGCCTTTATAGCACGCCGCACGTCGACGAAGACGCATTGCCCCCCGCCGTACGTCGCTGAACCTGTCATGAGCCCGACGTCGATCTATTGGATCTTGCATGTGCGATGATGAACAACGCATCATCGATCCGCAAGCCCGGCTTAGCTGCGATCATCGACGCGTGCGCCGCGCGCGACCGTGCATGGCGCAAGGGTTACGCGACGACCGCATATCTCCTCGACGTCGCTCTGCGCGCAACGTTGGAGCGCCGCCGCACGGCGCAGGCCGTCCGGCGCGTCCTCGCGCGACGGGCAGCGCTGCACCGGTAGAGCCCGACACGCACCTTCATTCGAGCGCTGCGCGACGCGCGCAACTTCGCCACGCTTTCACGTCGCGCAATCACGCAGAAACGAACTTCAGCATCAATGTTTGAGGAGAGTTACGTGGCGAGCATCCACGAACCACGCGCCAACGCCTCGGCGCATCTCGATGACATGCACGTTGGCGACATCAATGGTGGCCTCGGGACAATTCGTCGCGGTGATACCGGCGCGCGCAAGACGCTGCGGCAGCGGTTGGTGACGTTCCTTGCGATCCTCGGTCCCGGGCTCATCGTCATGGTCGGCGATAATGATGCCGGAGCGTTCGGTACCTACACGCAAGCCGGGCAGAATTACGGAACGACCCTGCTCTGGACGCTACTACTCCTCGTGCCGGTGCTTTACGTAAACCAGGAGATGGTGTTGCGGCTCGGCGCGGTCAGCGGCGTCGGCCACGCGCGACTCATTCTCGAACGCTTCGGCCGTTTTTGGGGCGCATTCAGCGTCATCGATCTGTTCATCCTCAACGCCTTGACGATCGTCACGGAATTCATCGGTATCAGCCTAGCGTTGAGTTTCTTCGGGCTGCCGAAGATCTGGGGCGTGCTGGCCTCAGCCGCACTCGTTATCATTGCAGCGGCGCAAGGGAATTTTCGGCGCTTCGAGCGCTTCTGCATCGTGCTCTGCATCGGCAGCCTGTTTTTGATCCCGGTTCTAGTTGCGGTGCATGCGCCACTGGGTCAAACGGTGCACGATTTCTTTATCCCCGGGCTCCCGAAGGGTGCCGAACTCAGCACCGTCATGCTGCTGATCGCCGGCATCGTCGGGACAACGATTGCGCCATGGCAGCTCTTTTTTCAGCAGAGCTACGTGATCGATAAGCGGATCACCCCTGCGTTTATTAACTACGAGCGTTGGGATCTGGTCCTCGGCATCGGTTTCGTGATATTGGGCGCGATCGCGATGATGTCGTTTACGGCCGCCACATTCGCCGGGCATAAGGAATTTGGCAACTTTGCAGACGCCGGCGCCGTAGCCGCTGGAATCGCGAAGTACGTCGGATACTGGCCGGCAGCGTTCTTTGCGATCGCACTCATGGATGCGTCGATCATCGGAGCTGCCGCCGTGAGCCTCTCGACGGCCTACGCCGTTGGCGACGTGTTGTCGCTCAAGCATTCGCTCCATCGCAAACCCACCGACGCGCCGGCATTTTACGGTGTGTATCTGGCGTTGATCGGACTCGCCGCCGCGCTCGTACTGATCCCAGACTCGCCGCTCGGATTGTTGACCAATGCCGTGCAAGTACTCGCCGGCGTCCTGCTGCCCAGCGCGACCGTGTTCCTCTTATTGCTTTCAAACGATAAGCCCGTGCTCGGACCTTGGGCGAATACCGCCCGCGTAAACATTTTCACCGGTGTCGTGATCGCGGTACTCGTGGTGCTCTCGATCGTGCTGACCGCGTCGACATTATTTGCGAACTTCGGCACGACGCAGATCCTGGGGACCCTGGGAGTCGGGCTCGTCGGCGCGACCGGCATTGGAGTGTGGCTCGCGATCGCGCACCCCAGCCCAGCGGTTGGCGAATCGATGTCCTTGGATGCGAAGCGGGCCTGGCGGATGCCGCCGCTAACCGAACTTCCGCCCGCGAAGCTCTCGGTGCTCAATCGCGTGTGGCTTGTCATCTTGCGTGTCTACTTGGTGGGTGCCGTGGTCCTGGTCGTTTACAAGGTCACGCTACTCGCGCTGCACAGGGCTTGACGCGTAGCGGGTAATGCAACGCGATTGGACGCGTGCGCTCCTGTGGATCGCGGCAATTTATCTCCTCGTCATTATCGTCGGATTTATCTTCATCTGGCTTCACGTATTCCAGCTCCCTCAGCCACTGCGCCCCACGCGTTAAATCGGAGGGTCTCATGTTCTCACGCGGCTTCGCGCTCGGTGCGGCATCCGTCTGGTTGGTTGCGCTCGGGCTCACCGCTCGGTCAACCGCAAATGCGGACCCGAGTCAGTCGCCCGGCCCTATTTCGACGATATCGCCGACGGCGACATCGTCCGCCACACTGAGCCCCGCCCCATCGTCGACTCCGCGTGCGCCGGGCCTGCATGTCGACTCCGCCGCGAGCATCACATTCGTCAATCAAGGTACCTCCGGAGGCGGACAAGTCGGGCCTGAGGCGCCTGGGTTTCTTGCCGGTTCGCCGCTCTCGCCGAACACACCGTACGATCTCTTCTCGAGCGCCCCGCAGGTTCCGGGGATCGCTGGGATCGGCGCGCTCGTCTCGACCGCGACGTACCGTTCGCGAACGCTCGACATCGGCCTCACCGCCGGGCTCGGTTACGTGCGCGGAAGCACGACCAACGCCACGTATTGGGGTGAAAACCTCCTCCCGACGTTAAATCCGCATCTTGGATCGCAAGCGTTGCCCTACGCCATCGCGTTCCCGACGCATGCTGGCGGCGACGATGGCACGGCACTGCGATTATCGCTGCTCGGCGCGTCCATCGCGACTGCCGACGGTAATCTGCGCGTGCGTGGTGGCTGGTTCGATCTCGCGCAGACCGACCGTTTCGTCTTCGCGCCGCCGGCGCTCACCAGCGTGAACCCGCAGATCGCGTACGCGCCGGCGGAATCGCTCTCGAGCGGGCTCGCCGGCGCGCCGTGGTGGCAGCCCGCCGCGACGGCGCTCCCGCTGCACGGGATCGACGCCGTCGTGCGGCACGGCGACGCGACCATCGAACTTACCAGCGCCGCGCTGCCGTCGCTGCCGGGCCAGGGCGCGCGCATGACGATGGGGTCGCTCGTGTTCGATCGCGGCGAGGGGACGCGCTTCTCCGCGCAGCTGCTGCACGTCGCGACCGGCGGTGCGCCGTTCGGCACGACGATCCCGACCGGACTCGATCCGCGGTTTACGCCGACGCCGCAGGGGATCTTGCCGACCAGCACGCTCAGCGGCCAGCGTCAGACGATCGCGGGAGTCCGCGGCGCGTTTCACCTTCTGCCCGCCGAGGGTGTCGATGCGGTCGTGGAGATCGGCCGCGCGTGGTACGACGCCGCTCCGGTCGCGCGCCCCGGCACCGAGGCCCCGGGCGGCTTCTATCACGTTGGGCTCGCGTGGATGCACAACCGCGCTACCGCAGCGCTGGATCTTTATCGGATGGAGCCGCGGTACGCTACGATCATCCTGCCGTACGGCGTTCCGGAGAATCAGTGGAGCGCGGCGTTCGCGTGGCCCGGGCAATGGCTCAAGTCCAACTATCAGCTCATCGACAACAGCGTGCTGGGCGTCAACCGCCAGGGATATCGCCTCCGTTACGCCGTCGACGAGGGGCCGCTCGAAGCGCGTCTCGAGTTCACGAACTTGCAGCAGATCGAACCGGAGACGACGTCGATGTCGACGCAGTCGGGGTATGTCGACGGCTACTATCTGCCGCAAGTGCCCGATGCTGCGACGTTCGGACGGCAGAAGCGCTACGGTTTCTGGGCGGCATGGCATCCGCGCTTCGGCGACGTCACGCTCGACGTCGTCGACGACACGCTCTACCGGCCGTTCGCCCCGGCGCATCCCGAGGATCGTGTCTCCTACGAGGTGCCGCAAGCCGTCGTCACGTACTCGCGCGCGATCGCGGCGAATGCTACATTCGCCGCGGGCCTCGGACGCTATGCGATCAAAGGCGCGTTCGCCGAACCGCTCGACTTCGCCGAACGCCTCGCGTTCGCGGGCGTGCAGTTCCGGTCGAGTTCGCGCGCGTCTACGTTGATCACGTTCCGGCGCACGGCGTTCGCGGGGATGTCGACCTTCCCGGCGTCGCCGGCGAGTCCGAACTTCACCGGTTCTGCGCTGGTCGCCGAAGAACGTCTGCGGTTCTGATCATGGACTTCTGGGATTTCGTCCTGCGGCTCGCAGCTGCGCTGCTGCTCGGTTCGATCGTAGGCCTGGAGCGGCAGTATCGCCAGCGCACGGCGGGGCTGCGCACGAATGCGCTCGTTTCGGTCGGTGCGGCGACGTTCGTGATGATCTCCGCACTCGATAAGACGGGCGATCCGACGCGCGTCGCAGCCCAGGTCGTGTCCGGGATCGGGTTCCTCGCCGGCGGCGTGATCTTTCGCGAAGGGCTTAGCGTGCAAGGACTCAACACCGGCGCGACGATCTGGGCGACCGCGGCGGTCGGAACGCTCGCGGGGTTCGGGTTTTTCGCGCAGGCGGCCGCCGGAGCGGCGGCGATCTTGGCGGCCAACGTGTTCTTGCGGCCGATCGCACGCAGCATCAACCGTCAGCCGTTCGACGATACCGAAGTCGTCACGAGCTACGAGATTCGCGCGGTCTGCCGCAACGACGTCGAAGAGCAGGTGCGCGAGGCGCTGATTGCGTCGGTACGCGGCGGACCGCTGATCCTGCAAGCGCTTTCCAGCGAAGACATCGAGGCGACGACGCGGGTCGAGGTGGTCGCCGACGTCGCGGCGAGGGGACGCGCGGACACCCACCTTGAGCGCTCGGTGACGAAGCTCGGCGTCGTCTCCGGCGTCACCGCGGTCAGCTGGAAAGCCGTCCCGACCGGCGAGGACGAACAGGCGATGCTCGGTGACGCGTGACGTCACCCGTTTAGCAGGCCGATGAAAAATCGGCCGAGTTGATGTTGGCGTGACGGCGTTTTTCGCGTATTATAAGAGCAAGTCTCCTCATACCTTGGTGAGGTTGCGGCCGATGCGGACTCATGATGAGCAGCGTGCATCCGTTTGGACGACGTTGCAGCCGGAAGACACCGTGCCCGGCGATCATCCGTTGCGCCCGATGCGCGTGATGGTCAACGAAATTCTGCGCGAACTCTCGCCGGAGTTTTCCAAGCTCTACTCCCGACGGGGCCGGCCATCGATCGCGCCGGAGAAGCTGCTGCGAGCCTTGCTGTTGCAAATGTTCTACTCGATCCGCAGCGAGCCGATGCTGCTGGAGCAGTTGCGTTACAATTTGCTCTTTCGTTGGTTCGTGGGCTTGAGCATGGACGACAAGATCTGGGACCCCTCGACGTTCAGCAAGAACCGCGATCGGTTCTTGAATGGCGAAATCTCCGAGCGGTTCTTCGCCGCCGTGGTCGAGCGGGCGCGTGCCGACGAACTGCTCTCGAACGAGCATTTCACCGTCGATGGGACGCTAATCGAGGCGTGGGCCAGCCACAAGAGCTTTCGGCCCAAGTCGGACGACGAACCGCCGACCTCGAGCGGCGGTCGCAACGAGGGCGTGAACTTTCGTGGCCGGCCGCGCAGCAACGAGACGCACGTCTCGAGTACCGATCCGGACGCGCGGTTGTACCGCAAGAGCAGCGGCGCGCCGGCGATTCTCGGCTATCTCGGACATGCTCTGATGGAGAATCGCAACGGCTTGATCGTCGGCGTGAAGACCACTCGCGCGACCGGGATCGCCGAACGCGAAGCAGCGCTGGAATTGATTCGCGGGGTCAGCGGAAGCAACCGAATCACGCTCGGCGCCGACAAGGCGTACGATACCAAAGACTTTGTCGAGGCGTTGCGAGCGCTCAACGTGACGCCGCACGTTGCTCAAAATACGACCCGTCGCCGCAGCGCGATCGACCGCCGAACCGTCCGCCATCCGGGCTACACGGTGAGTCAACGCAGGCGCAAGTTGATCGAGGAGAGCTTCGGGTGGGGCAAGACGATCGGCCGATTGCGCAAGGTGCATTTCCGCGGGCTTGATCTGGTCGGCGACATTGTGCGCTGGACGGCCGCGGCGTACAACTTGATCAGGATACGCAATCTGAGGGCCGCGACATGATGCGAAGTGATGCTGACCCGAGGGGCGTTTTCGAGATGAACCGCTCGGCAACGGGCTTCGAGAGGTCCGCCGACCTCCCGAAAACCGTGCTGAACGGGCAGTTCGCGAACCACGCGCCGATTTTTTCACGGGGCTGTTAGCGGGACGGGTTGTAGCCGCCGCTGACGTAGCCGCCAAGGTCGAGGGTGACGTAGCGGTAGCCGGCGGCGCGGACGCCGGCGACGATGCCGTCGCGGATCGCGGGATCGGCGAGTGCGGCGACGTCGGCGGGGGGGACTTCGATGCGCGCGATCTCGCCGTGGTGCCGGACGCGGCAGGCGCGGAACCCAGCGTCGTGGATCGTCTGTTCCGCGCGATCCACCTGACGCAGGAGTTCCAGCGTGATCGGTGTGCCGTACGGGAAGCGCGACGAGAGGCACGCCAGCGCAGGCTTGTCCCACACCGCCAGCCCCAGCCGCTGCGCGAGCGCGCGCACGTCGGCTTTGCGCAGGCCGGCGTCGTAGAGAGGGCTGCGTACGTCGTGTTCGCGTGCAGCCTTGCGTCCCGGCCGCCAATCGCCTTCGTCGTCGCGATTGTAGCCGTCGACGATGTGCGGGATGCCGCGTTCGCGGGCAATCGCGGCGAGCTTTTCGTAGAGTTCCGATTTGCAGAAGTAGCAGCGATCCACGGGATTCGCGGCATACGACGGGTCGTGCAGTTCGCGCGTCTCGATGACCTCGTGCCGGGCGTCGATCGCCGCGGCGAAGCCGACCGCGCCGGCGTACTCGCGCTCGGCGAGCGACTCGCTGCGCGCGGTGATACCGACGGCGCGTTCGCCGAGCTCCTGCGAGGCGACGTGCAGGACGAGCGCCGAGTCGACGCCGCCGGAGAACGCGACGAGCACGCTGCCGAGCTCGCGGAAGATCGCGCGCAAGCGCGCTTCTTTCAGGTCCAGGGTTTCGGTCGTCAGGTCGATCACTTCTCGGAGTCTCTTTGGATGGCGGCGTCGACGACGCGGGCCACCTCGGGAAGGGGCAGCGCGCGTTCTCGCGCGATGCGCAGCAGGTCGTCGTATTCGGCGCGGGCGCGGCCGCGGCCGTTTCCCGCGACGGCTTTGACGCGCACCGGGCCATACTGCGTTGCGACCGTCGTGACGGTGCGCTCGAGGACGCGGCGCCGTTCAGTGCGCACGCGCACGCCGATCGTCGTCGTCTCGTGCAGCATTGCGCGGGCGACCGCATCTTCGTCGCTTGGAACAGCGATGGCCGAGAGCGTGATCGCCGGGCGCCCTTTCTTCATCGTGATCGGCGTCAGCCAGACGTCGAGCGCGCCCGCCGCGAAGAGCCGCTCCATCGCGAGCTCGTAGTGCTGCGGGAGCATGTCGTCGATGTTCGCTTCGAGGATCACGACATCGCTCACGTCCGCCGAGACGGCCGCCCGCGTGCCGACGGTGACGCGCGTAACGTTGGGGATCGAGAAATCGCTCGTCCCGGCGCCGTAGCCGATTCGCTCCGGCACCATCGCCGGACGCGCGCCCGGCGTCGCGAGCGTGGTGAGAATCGCGGCCGCGGTGGTGGTGACGAGTTCGCCGTCCACGTCGACCGGACGCGTCGGCCACCCGCGCAGCAGGTCCGCCGTCGCCGGCGGCGGGTTGGGATAGAGACCGTGCTGCATGCGGATCCAGCCGTTGCCGATCGGGAACGGCGAGACGCGCAGTTCGTCGATTTCCAGCAAGTCGAGCGCGACGCAGGTTGCGGCGACGTCGAGGATCGCGTCGACCTGCCCGATCTCGTGAAAGTGAATGGCGTCGATGTCGACACCGTGGACACGCGCCTCGGCTTCGCCGAGCCGCCGGTAGATCGCGACCGCGCGCTCTCGCTGGCGCGGGCTGAGCGCACTGCGCTCGACGATCGCCAGCACGTCGGCGAGGGTGCGGCGCGGACCGTGCGCGTGGCGATGACCGTGCGCTGCGTCGTGCGGATGATGATGGTGCTCGGCGTCGCCATCCTCGCCGGGGACGACGAGGGCGGCGTACGTTGCAGCGATCCCCCGTTTCACGACGCGCCGCGGCGCAAACGTCCAGCCGTCGGCGACGACGCCGCGCAGCGCGCGCTCGAGTTCCGCGCGGTCGGCGCCGGCGTCGAGAAACGCGGCGAGCAGCATGTCGCCCGCCGCGCCGCCGATCATCTCGACGTAGGCGACGTTCATCGTGATGCGGCCGCGACGATCTTGTGCGCCATCGCCGCGGCGCCGAACCCGTTGTCGATGTTCACCACGGCGATCCCGGGCGCGCAGGCGTTGAGCATCCCGAGCAGCGCCGCGAGCCCGTCGAACGCGGCGCCGTAGCCGATGCTGGTGGGGACCGCGATCACCGGCGCCCGCACGAGTCCGGCGACGACGCTGGGCAGCGCGCCCTCCATCCCGGCGACGACGATCAGCGCGCGGCAGCGTTCGATGTCGCCCAGCGCGTCGAAGAGCCGATGGATCCCGGCGACGCCGACGTCGGTCGCGCGAATCGCGTCGTGGCCGAACGCGTCGACGCAGAACGCGGCCTCGTCGGCGATCGGGAGATCGGAGGTGCCGGCGCAGACGATCCCGATCCGCTCCCCCGTCCGCGGCAGCGCGCCGCGACGCAGCGTCCCCGAGCCGGTGTCGACGACGGCATCCGTATACGCGGCCGCGAGCGCGACACGCTGATCGGCCGGGATGCGCGTCGCCAGCGCAAACCCGGTGCGCGCGTAGAGCGCGCCGACCAGCGCGATGTTCTGCTCGAGCGTTTTCCCGGCGGCATAGATGACCTCGGGGACGCCGGTGCGGCCGCGCCGCTCGAGGTCGAGCTGCGCGACGGACGACGGATCCATGCCGATTCGTACCTCATCGCGTCAGTGTTGGCCTCGCTGTACCGCTGCACGGAGGGACAAACGCGCCGCTGGGCGTCTAACCGCCGGTATGGCAGATCGACGTTCCTTTCTCGGGGCGGTCTCAGGCATTGCCGCGACCGTCCTCCTCGCACGCGACGCCGACGCGCAGACCGCGCCGGCAGCCCCCGTGTCCCCAGCGAGTGCGTTGCCCGCGAGCGCGTCGCCCGCTCCCGCGCCGAGCGCCTCGCCGAAGCCGGCGTCGCCGCAGGCGGCGGCGATCGCCGCGTCGATGCGGCGCTTCGATTCGGCGCTCAGCGATGCCGACGTTGCGACGATCGCCCAGGGGATCGACGCCAATCGCGCCGGCGCCGCGCGGCTCAACCCGCGCAAAGCGACCGCGTTGAAGAACGGCGACGAGCCAGTGACGCGCTTCGCCGTCGCGAGGCCGCGATGACGGCCGACGATCTCGCCTTCGCCGACGTCGTCGAACTCCAGCGGCTCCTCACGGCGAAAGCCGTGTCATCGGTCGAGCTGACGGAACTCTACCTGAAGCGGCTGGAAACCTACGGGCCGGTCTACAGCGCGGTCGTGACGATTCTGCACGATCGTGCACGCCGTGAAGCGCGGCGCGCCGATCGGGAACGCGTACGCGGACGCGTGCGCGGTCCGCTGCACGGCATCCCCTACGGGGTGAAGGATCTGCTCGCGACCCCCGACGCGCCGACGACGTGGGGCGCGCAGCCGTACCGCGCACAGCACTTCGATTTCGACGCGACGGCGGTGCGCAAATTGAGCGACGCGGGCGCGGTGCTGCTCGCGAAGCTCGCGATGGTCGAGCTCGCCGGCGGATTCGGCTACGGCGACGCCGACGCGTCGTTCACCGGTCCCGGGCGCACGCCGTGGAACGCGAAGTTCTGGAGCGGCGGTTCGTCGAGCGGTTCGGGGATCGCGGTCGCGGCGGGGCTCGTCGGCTTCGCGATCGGCTCGGAGACGTCGGGCTCGATCCTCTTCCCGTCGACCGCCTGCGGGATCACCGGATTGCGTCCGACCTACGGCCGCGTGTCGCGTCACGGTGCGATGGCGCTCTGCTGGACGCTCGACAAGCTCGGCCCGATGGCGCGCAGCGCCCGCGATCTCGAGATCGTGCTCGCCGCGATCGCCGGTGCCGATCCCCGCGATCCCACGGCGGTCGACGTGCCGCTCACCGCGCCGCGGCGCCGGCCGCGTATCGCGGTGCTGAAGAATGCGACGAAGGGCGCGATGCCCGCGGTGGCGGCGAACTTCCGCGCGTCGCTCAAGGCGCTCGCGACGTTCGCCGACATCGCGGGCGAGGTCGCGCTCCCGAAAGGGCCGTGGGGACCGGTCGTCGGCACGATCGTCGATGCGGAGGGCGCCGCGGCGTTCCGCGATCTGATCGAGTCGGGGAAGTCGCGCGGCCTGCGCAACGCCGACGACAAACTCGGCGGCTACGTCGCGTATGCGACGCCGGCGGTCGACTACATCGACGCGCTCCGGCAGCGCGCGAAGCTCAACGCGGCGCTGGAAGCCGCTTTCGCCGGGTACGACGCGATCGTCTCGCCGACGTTGCACACGGTGACCTACCCGGTCGGAATACCGTTCGACAAGGCGTATCCGAAGTTCGGCGGCGGTCCGTCGCTGATCGCGCCGGGAAACCTCGCCGGACTGCCGGCGATCGCCCTGCCGAACGGCTTCGGTCCCAACGGCCTGCCGACGTCGGTCGCGCTGCTGGGGCGAGCGTGGGGAGAAGCGACGCTCACCGCCATCGGCGCACGCTATCAGCGCGCGACCGACTTTCACACCAAACGGCCGCCGCTCACGACGGGCCGCCCGTAAGTTCGTCGAAATAGAAACGCCGACGAGTTCAATCGTCGGCGTGTGACGTTCCCGCGTCACGCTGAGCCGGTCGAAGAGCGAGTCGTTCGACCCTTCGACCGTCTCAGGGTGACGGGGCGCGCTAGAACTTAATGTTCAGCGTCGCGTAGAGCTCAAAGGGGTTGGCCTGTGCTCCGGTCACGGACTGGAACACGTTCCCGAACGTCGGTGCATACGGATAATTGAAGCCGGGCTGCAGCGTGTCGCCGGGGTTGTAGAAGTTCGATCCGTACGTGCCGCCGCCGAAGTTGCAGCCCGCGCGCCCGCCGGGATTCCAGGGAACCGGCGTTCCGCCAAAGCACTGCGCGACGACGTTCACGAAGTCGACGCGCAGCGTCGACTGCTTATTGAGGTCGTACGAGACGGTCAAGTTGACGCCGAGCTTGTTGGGTTCGGTGAACTGACCGTAGTTGTCGAAGTGCTTGACGAACGGATCGGGGATGACGATGGAACCGCCGCACGTCGCCGCATTGTACGGCGAGCCGGCCTGCGTTCCGGGATAGCGCGGATCGCCGTTCGTGGTGGTCGCAGCATTGAGCGCCGAGCATCCGGCCGCGGGATCGACGCCGACGACCTGCAGCGGACGCCCGTACTGCGCGCCGCCTTGGAACTGCGCCGTCGGCGTGAAGTTCCATGGGCCGCGCTTGTAGTTCGCGATCAGCGTCAGGACGTGCGGCGGGATGTAGCTCTGGTTCGAACCGGTGCCCCGCAGGCCGCCGGAGTACGTGTTGTACACCGGATAGCGGCCGCCCGGATCGAAGAAGCTCTGGACCGGCATGTTCCAGTACGGGTTCGCGACGCTGCCCGCCGCGCATGCGGGGTCGGGAGCACCCTTCGCCGTGAAGCAGGGGGCTCCGACCGTCCCGGTCGAGGTGGTGGCCGGCGTCCCGAACGTCGTGTTGCAGCGCGCGTCGCTCGGGTTCGTCGCGCAGAACGACGTGTACGCGTTGTAACGCGCGATCGCGTTGTTCAGCGCCGTGTTGATGTTCGTCCCATTCTGGAACTTGTCGAAGGTGACGCGGGCGAAGGTGTAGGTATACCCGAGCTGCGTGTACCAGCCGTCCCGCGCGATGTCGCCTTTGCTGAAGGCGAGCTCGAGGCCCTTGACGTTCTTGTGCCCGACGTTGATGCCGGAGACGAAGCTGGTCTTCGCGTCGAGCAGCACCGTCGTCAGTTCGTTCTTCGTCTGCCGCAGATACGGCGTGAGCTTGAACGACGCGTCGGTGCCGTTGAACTGATGCTCCCACGAGGCGTCGATGTTGTACGACTCCTCGGGGAAGATCTTGTGGCTCGGGTTGCGGAACCCGATCGGATAGAACACCTGGTTCGCCGCGATGAAGTTCGGCTGCGTGGTGTTGTACTGCTGGAACGCCGAACTCGCCGGCTGCGCTTACTTGCCGGCCGAGAAGCGCACGACATTGTTGCGGTTGACCGTATAGGTGGCGCCGATGCGCGGCTGCAGTTCCGGATAATCCTCCTGCGAGTCGCTGTGCGCGTTGAACGCAGCCGGCTGCGTTCCCGCCGGGCACGCCGCCCCGACCGTGCGCGTGACGAGCACCTCGGCCACCGGATCGAAGCAGTTGAAGTTGTTGAAGTAGTTGACCCAGAACCTGCGCGCCGGTCCACCGTCGGTGTTCACGAGCTGGTAGCGGAAGTCGTCGTAGCGCAGTCCTAGATCGAGCGAGAGCTTCTCGTTGACCTGGAATTTGTCGCTCAGCGAGACGTTGAGGAACTGCGGCGTGACCGTGTTGTACACTGCCGCATTTCCGGTCGCTACGGTGTAGAAAGCGCAGGGACCGTTGCCGCACTTCAAGGCCCCGGCGTTTGCCACGTTCACCGCCGAGGTGGCAACCAGCGGGCCCCCGTTAGCAGCGGGAAGCGTGTACCGGGCAGCCGTCGACGAGGAACAATTCACCGGGGCCGCGTTTGCCGTGTAGCAGAGGCCCGCGGTTGGGTTCGTGCTGTCGACGAGGAATGCGACGGTGCGGGAGTTTGCAGCGGTCGTCGCGCCTGAAAGGAATGTCGACGTGTTATTGTTGCGGAACGTCGTCGCGGTCGTGTACGAGCCGCTCAGGATGAGCAGGTGCTTGGCGTCGATCTGGTTCGCGTACTGCAGATATCCGCCGCGCGTGTGCGCGCCGAGCTTGTAATCCTGCGAGATCGAGCCGGTGAAGTTCGGGTTGAGTCCGCCTTCGCCGTACTGCAGCCAGTCGGAGTACTCGGTGTACCCGTAGACGCGGATGTACGAACGCGCGTTGATGTTGTGTTGGTATTGCACCTTCGCGATCGACGCGTTCTGCTGGTAGTTGTCGCGTTCGAACGGATCCTGCGGGCCGTTGACCGCGCGATTCGTCGGCGAGCCCGGGAAGAGTGACAGCTGCGTGTTCGCAAGGTCGCCGGCGCCCAGGAACGTTCCGGTGAGTCCGTTATAGATCTGCTTGTCGTTGTAGACTCGGGGGTGGCGCCGAAGACGTTGCAGTTCGCCGTCACCGCGCCACCGCACGGTGGGTTGCCGAAGTAGGCACCGGTGTTGATCCAGTCCTGGAACCCGGGTCCCCAGTCGCTGGGCGCCGAGGCGAAGTACGTCTGCACCAGCGTCGTGTTGTACAAAAGCTGTACGTCGTCGCGCAGGTCGTCGTGCTTGTGGGGGATCCCGAAGTGGAAGTTCGCGACGGTGTCGCGATCGGTGTCGTATGCGCGGCTGCCCCAGAAGAGCGGTCCCAGCTCGTAGCCGTTCGGTCCAAGAGGCGCGCCGCCCGCAGCCGTGTTCTTATAGCAGCCGACTGTCGGATTGGGCGTCGTGCAGTTGGCTTTATAGACGTCGAGAAGGGTGCCGTATTTCGCGTCGTAGAGATTTCCGCGCACGTCGACGATGTTCTGGTTGTAGCCGCCGGTCCCGACGTAGTAATTGAAGTTGCGATCGGGAGTGGCGCCGCCGCCTTCGAGGCGGATGTTTGCGTAGTGAGTTGGCCCGCCGACCCCGAGCTGGCCGCCGGCAAAGCCGGGGTAGGTTCCGGTGCGGATGACCTGGTTCACGAAACCGGCAAGGGCGGTCGAACCGGTGCTGGTGGGCGCACTGCCGGTGTAGACCTGCACCGACTGCTGGCCGAGGCTAGAAAGATTGTTGCCCGGATATTGGTCGAAGGCGCGCTGAATGGGTACGCCGTCGTACTCGTAGCCGACTTGGGTGTAGTTCGAGCCGCGAATGAAGATCGACTGATATGACGCGTCCTGTCCCTGCGGGACGAACACGCCGGGAACGGACGCGATCGCCGAATAGGCGTTGTTGAGGCCGCCGCCGCCGCCCAGCGTCGCCGCCGCGCTCTGCTGCGCTGCGGAGATGTTGTAGACGTCGGTGCTCACGCCCGGCTGGATCAGCGAAGTCGTCGCGCGCGAACGCGTGGCGCCGATGCGCTGGAGTGTCTTGGCCATCGTGACGTTGAAGGTGGTCGTCTGATCGGCTTGCACCGTGATGCCGCTCAGCGACGCGGAATCGTAGCCGGCGATCGACACGACGAGCGTGTACGTGTCCGGCTGGAGGGTTAGGAACTGGAACGAGCCGTTCGCGTCAGTGATCTGCGTGGCAGAGCCGGAGGGAGCTGAGGCCGTTACGCGCGCGCCTGCGACGGGCGCTTGCGAAGCTACGTCGACGACCCGCCCGCTCAGAGCACCGGTCGTTCCTGCGACTGCGGCGAGCATGCCGTTGCACAGAAATGCGGCGATGAGCGCGAGAAGGACGACCAGCCTCGAGGATGTTTTACTCATCGCGATCCTCGGGGAAGGGATCGGTCCCATCGGCAACGCGGAACGCGCAGGTAGGGGCGCCCTCCGGACGATCCCGGGAACCTTAAAGTTTCCTTAGAGAGTCTGATTGTGTATGCCTGGTTGCCGTCGCTGCCCTGCCGCGCCGGGCCGCCCCCAAAAACCTCAGAGACGCAAGGTCTTTGCCTCTGTGCTAATAAACATTTAATACGGAGAATTGCGGACGCGTCCCTTAGGTCCGGGCGTCCGCAGGATCAGCTCGTACAGGCCTCGCCGTCGCGGCAGAGCGAGCGAGGGTTTTTCTTTACGATCGAGGAGCGCTCGTGACTCTTACAGAGACATCCAAGGCCATCAGGCGCCTTTTTGGCGTCGTGGCTGTCGCGACTTTTCTGGCGGCGACGTTCGGCGCTGCCAGCGCCGGAACGACCGGCAACATCAACGGAACCATTACCGCTGTCAACGGCACGGCGTTGGCGGGCGTGCAGGTTATCGCGATCTCCCCTTCGGCGAAATATACCGCGACCACCGACGCCAAGGGCTTTTTCGCGATTGCGGGCGTCACGCCCGATACCTACTCCGTTATCCTTTCCGCGTCGGGATACTCGCCGTATACGGTCAGCGGCGTCACGGTCTTCCAAGATCAGACGGTCGCCGTTAACCAGCAACTGAACACGGCGTTGCGTACGATCGGCCGGACGGCGGCGCGCAATCAGGCTTCGGCGTTTCAGCCGACGGTGCCGGAAAATACGATCAATCTCGGGGCGACGCAAATTCAGACCCAGTTGGGAAAGAAGAACAACGTCTCGGAAAGCAACCTGCTGGTCTCACTCCCGGGCGCCAGCTTGGACTCCAGCGGATATCCCGTTCTTCGCGGCGGCCGTGAAAACGAAGAAGGCTTCCAGTTCGAGGGCATCGACTACACCGACGCCTTTACCAGCCAGTTCGTCAACTCGCTCGCGTTGAACAACGCCGGTAATTTTCAGTTGACGCCCGGTGCCGGCGACGCCTCGAGCGGCAACACGGGAACGGGCGTGATCAATCTGCTAACAAAACGCGGTTCGTATCCGGCGTTCGGTTCCTTAGATGCCGAGCTTCTCACCCGTATCGTCGGCAAGCAGCTCGCCGGCGAGTACGGCTTTGCTACGCCGGACGGCAAAGTGTCAAATTATACGACGTACACATTCAACGATCAGGATCGTATCTACGGACCGTACGGGGCAGACCCGGCTTCGATTGGAGCGTTTTTCTCCACCCAGCACCAGCACGGCAACGATCTCATCAACAATTTTGTGTACAAGTTCGGCAAGAACAACAATCAATCGCTTCAGGCCCTGTACCAGAACCAGTGGTTCATCTTCAACGGCAACTACGGCGGCGGCGTCAATCAATTGCCGTACAAGACCAACGATCCGTATGCGCTTTCCCGAATCCGCGTGTACACGGGGCTCACGCCCGCCCAGTTCCTGCCGCTATTGCAGCCTTACCTGGGTCAAACCAGCCAGACGGATCTGTTGCAATACGTGTCCGGGAGCACACAGCCCAACGAAACGATCAAGCTCCAGTATTCGCTCAATCCTGGTCCTTCGTCGTTCTATACCGTTAAGTATTACAAGGTGAACTCCGTTGCGCAGTTCCGGCGTCCGTTCAACAGCGAAGACTCTTTAGGAAACTACTACTTCTCGGAGCAAGGCGGTCAGCGGACCGGATTTGCCGGCGACGGGAACCTACAACTCGGCAACAAGCATTTGCTAAAGTTTGGGGGCAAGTACGAACTGCTCACGCCGGTCTTCGGCTACGCCTCACCGGTCTTCGGCGCCGAGGTACTCGGACCGATCCTCGGTAATGGAAACGAGATCAAGGATTTTTTGCCCGGCGGTTACTTGGCGAAGAACGGCTTCTTCGATCAGACCGTGCCGGTGTTTTGGGAGTCGACATCGACGGTGCGGCAGGACACCTCCGCCTACGTGACGGACTCGTGGTCTCCGACCTCGCGTTTGAAGATCGACGCGGGCGTCCGGCTCGACATTAGCAACTACCGCTACCCGAGCCCGACGAGAAATCCGGAACTTTTCGCGACGAATCCCGACGGCTCGGCGCTCACTTCTATCGATTCGGCGCAGCGGAATCCGCACATCATCGAACCGCGTTTCGCGTTCGCCTATCAGTTTGGGCGTAACGATGCGATCCGCGGCTCATACGCGCGCACGGTCGAATTCCCGCCGCTCGCCGACGTAGATGCCTTTGTCAACCGCGCATACTACAACTCCTTGCCGTACTCGAATCTGCCTGCAACACAGCCCGTGTGTGGAATCTCCGGAACCGGGAAGTGCGCGAGTTATGGCGAGCAGCTATTCTGGGAAAATCAGAACTTCTCCGGAGTGCCGTTCCAGCCGATCAAGCCGGAGACGTTCTCAAACTTTGATTTTTCGTACTCGCACCAGTTCCCGAACAATCTCTCGGTGAAGATTACGCCGTTCTACCGGCGTGGTTACGACGCGCTCGTCCAGTACGCCACAGTCCGCACGGTGAACGGCGTTCCGGTAACCGACCCCGTCACGGGTGCCTATCAGTTTAATCCGTCGCAGTCGTCGAATCTCGGTATCAACCGGACAACCGGCGTGGAACTCTACATTACCAAGGACAACCCCGGTCCGGGATTTTCCGGTTCGATCTCGGCAACGTACCTCAACGAGTTTTCCAACGTCATCCCGCTTTCGGCGAGTGAAGATTTCTTTCCGACCATTCCGGCCGCGTCGGCGTTGTTAGGCAAGGTCTACCGCGTCGGCTTCCTCTCACCGTTCCAGGCCACGGCCGCCCTAGCGTATCAGACGAAGAGCGGCTTCCGCATCAATCCGATCGTGTCGTACAACATCGGTTATCCGATCAGCTATGGCAATTCGACGGCGTATCTCGCGGGCGGCAAGCCGCTCAATGTTCCCAATACGAACGTCACCAGCGGCTTCGGGTCGTCGGTGGCCCCGAACTACGTCGATCCGCTGAATCCGGGAACGCTGCAACGTCCAAACATCGCGGCATCGCGCGGGACGAACGAAGGAAACGATCCCGGCAGCAAACTGTCGGCGCAGCGTGTGACTGCAAACCTCTCGATCGAGTTTACCCCCTCGAGAACGCAGAAAGGCGGGACCTACGGGCTGTTTATCTCAAACCTGTTCAACCAGGTGTACGGACAGCCGTCGCTCAACTCGCGCTGGCAGCCGGTCGCGACGGGCCTCGCCGGCCCCACGACCGGAAAGGTGTCGCAAACCGTCCTGTTCCCGGGCGTCGGCTTCGCGAACTATGATTACGTGCAGCGCTTCGGCAACCAGCCGTACATCATCACTCCGAACGGCGCTCCGCGCTTGTTCCGTCTCTACTACCAGTTCGCGTTCTAATGGAGAGCTCGTTGAACACAATTTTCCGACTGGCCGCGACGGCGGCCCTGGGCGCGCTCGTCACGGCATGTACGTCCAACGGCGCCGCCGTCGAACCGTCCGTTACGCAGGCGAACTTGACCGTCAATACGCTCCAGTTCGCCGTCGGAACGGCGAATTATGCAGGAACTGCCGCGCTCAACACGGTGGTTGCATATCGCCAGCCCAATGGAAACTCCGCGGTTCTGCTCGATACGCCGACGATCACCGGCCCGGCCGGCTTTGTCATTCCGAGCGTTGCGTCGGCAGGTGTTGATGCCGGCACCAACCATATCAGCGGCAGCCCGCAGGCAACTCCGGGTACTGCCGCGACGCCCTCGACGTTCGGACAGAGCGGCGGAGCCTTCTCGTACGGGTTCGCGCCGGTGAATTCCAATAATGCCGGAGCGCCCTCATATACGCTCTACTCGCAGCCTTTTTACACGACGCCGCAACGGAAATTTACGGGGGGGCCACCGCTCTACCCGAACCCGCAGGACGGCACGTATCCTCCGAACTTCCGTGGCTGGTCGCAAGGGTTCACTTCGTTTGCAGGCGTCCCGCTGTCGATCGGAACCTACTCGCTCAGTGTCAACGTCCCCGTCGTCAATGCTTCCGGGATCACGCAGACGGCGTCGGCGACCCTCTCCTCCGCGGCATTGCTGCCGGCGATCCTTGCGCCGACCGTTGCGCGCGCAGGCGCGAACGGAGCAACCGTTACGTTTACTGCCGCTGCAGGCACCACCGAGTCGATCGTTTACATCGTCGATTCCACCCAGGGTACGAACTTCTCGGCGCTTACCCGGGGAAGCGGCCCGCAGACCGTGACATTCCCCGACAATCTCGGTGCGCATGGCTTCGGCATCGCGCCGACGCCGACGTTCAATACCGGTGACAGCCTCGTGGCGTACGTCGTCGGCTACGATTATGGCGCGTACGAGGCAAGCCCGCCGTCCAACACGAGTGCTGCCCCGTCGATCACGGGTTTGAACGGACAGGCCGACATCACAGTGTCGCCGAGCACGACGTTCACATACTAGGGAAACTCTGATGAAGAGCGCGCGCTACGTCGGCTGTCGGTAAAAGGGTTCATGTTGAGCGGCTTTCCTCGATTTACTGAGCGCGTTTGCGAGCTTCGCGGTCCAGATCGCTGGTTTCGAGAGAAACTACACCCCTCGAAGTGCCGGTCGTCGACGATGCAGGTACAGATTGGCGAGCGCGAAGTTGACGACCAGGCGATGTGCGTTCTTCGCGATGCCGCGATAGCGGACTTTCGAAAACCCGAAGATCCGCTTGACGACGTGGAACACATGCTCCACTCGGGCTCGCACCCTGAATTTGTTCGATGAATTTCGCGCTCGCGGTCGGAGATATTCTTCCGACGAGCGGACCCGCGCGCCGTAAAGTCCGCCGCATGTGGTGCTTGCGACCGGATCACCGCGGTCTGACCGCGATACGCCGAGTCTCCCCAGACCCGCGTTTCGGCTCCGTGCAAGAGTTCCGGGAGAACGCGACTGTCGTGCGTGTTCGCCGGCGTCGCAACGAACGAATGCACGATCCGCGACTTGCTATCCACGCCGATGTGAGCCTTCATTCCGAGGTGCCACTCGTTGCCTTTCATCGTCTGGTGCATTTCGGGATCACGCTTCCCGTCGCTGTTCTTGGTCGAGCTGGGCGCGTGAATAATCGTCGCGTCGACGATCGTCCCGCGCGAAACCTTGACGCCCGCCTTCGCCAGATGATCGTTGATCTCGTGTAGAATCTTCGGCCCCAAACCATGTCGTTCAAGCAAATGCCGAAACTTGCAGACCGTCGTCTCGTCGGGCGCCGGCTCCCGTCCCAGGTCGATCTTCGCGAACGCCCGCATCGAAACGCTGCGATTCCTCGACGGCGGGGTCGCTTAGGTTGAACCACTGCTGCAAGAAGTGGCGCTTCAGGACTTCGGGTGGGCGGGCAAGAGGTCGAGCCCACCACAGTGGAATAGAATCGCCGCTGCAAATCGGCCCTCATTGCGATAGCCGCGCGCGCGGAATTTGATCATTTGGATCTTGCTGTTGAGGCTCTCGGCTGCCGCATTGGTGATCGGCTTGCGAATGTACGTGATGATGTTCGCAAAGTGACGTTTGAGCGTGCGCGCGACGCTGATCATTTCGGGCAATTGAGAGTGCGTCGCCCACCGGTACCAATCGGCAAAGAAACGACGCGCTGCGGACTCACGCCGATATCGCCAGAACTCCGTAAGATCGTGTCCCGGCCCGTGGTGTATGAGAGGGTCGCCCTTGTAGCATAGAGAGCGGCCATCGTGGCTTTCGGCGAAGGTTGTTTTTGCAACAAATAACCGACCGAAAGGGATCCACGATGGCCAAACCCAGTATCGCACTTTCCGAGCTCGTCGAAAAGGGCGGCGACGTCGACTTCGTTCGCGAGATGCTCCAGTACGCCGGGCAGCGGATCATGGAGATCGATGTTGAGGAACTCTGCGGCTTGCCCTACGGCGAGCGCGGCCCCGGCCGACAGAACGCCCGCAACGGCTTCCGCGAGCGCCAATGGGAGACGCGTTCCGGCACGATCGGACTGCGCATCCCCAAGTTGCGCAAAGGTAGCTACTTCCCCGCGTTCCTCGAGCCGCGCCGCACGGCGGAGAAGGCGCTCACCGCCGTCATCCAAGAGGCCTACATCCAGGGCATCTCCACGCGCTCGGTCGACGAGCTCGTCAAGGCGATGGGGATGACAGGCATCTCCAAGAGTCAGGTCTCACGGCTGTGCGAAGAGATCGACGAACGCGTGAACGCATTTCTTACCCGGCCGATCGAAGGCGACTGGCCCTATCTTTGGATCGACGCGACGTACGTGAAGACGCGCTCCGGCGGACGCATCGTCTCGGTCGCCGTGATACTGGCCGTCGGCGTAAACACCGATGGGACACGGGAATTGTTGGGCCTCGCGGTTGGTCCGAGCGAAGCAGAGCCGTTCTGGATCGACTTTCTTCGCAGCTTGAGCCGCCGCGGATTGCGCGGTGTCAAGCTCGTCATTTCCGACTCGCATGTCGGCCTGAAAGCGGCCATCGCGAAAGTATTCAAAGCAACGTGGCAGCGCTGCCGCGTGCATTTTATGCGAAACGCGCTCGCACATGCGGGTAAAGGGCAACGGCAGATGGTCCTCGCGTTGATCAACACGGTATTCGCGCAAGAGACAGCGGAAGCTGCGCACGAGCAATGGCGTATCGTCTCCGAGCAGCTTCGGCAGAAGTTCCCGAAGCTCGCGGCGATGATGGACGACGCCGAGAACGACGTGCTCGCGTACATGGACTTTCCCAAGGCGCACCGCAAGCAGATCGCCTCAACCAATCCGCTCGAACGGGTCAACGCGGAGATCAAGCGGCGCACCGATGTCGTCGGTATCTTCCCGAACGATGCTGCCATCGTACGCCTCGTCGGTGCGCTCCTACTGGAACAGAACGACGAATGGCAACTGCAGCGGCGCTACATGCAACTCGAAGGACTCAGTGCCGTCAGCGATAATCAGCCCGCCAAGCTCTCCGCCGTGATTAACGGCTGAGCGCTACCCTCGCCGAGCCACCGCTCGTACACCACGGCTGGGGACACGATCCTCCGTAAAGTGCTCCTTCATCGACCACGCGCGGCCAAGGCGTTTGTACTGGCTCCGCAAGGCGCTCAGATCACGTCGTTCGTCGCGGTCGAGATTCGCAAACGAGCGCAACCAGGAATACTTAGTCCCTTTCAATGCCGTTCGGTCGAGCGTCTTGTCACGCATCATCGCTCGACGAGTGAGATCGACGGCTTTGGTGAGATATGCCGTGATGTGGTACTTATCGAAGACGATCTTCCGTGCCGCATCGGGCACGTGTGCTACGGTCGACTCGAAGTACGGCTGCCACATATCCATCGCGATGCCCTCAATGGCATGAAGTTGTTCGTGCGAAAGGCCGTCGTAGAAAGCGTCAATCGATTCGCGCTTGCGACCGCGACCGACCCACAGGACCTCGCCGCGGTCCAAGTCGGACACGATCGTGAAGTACCGATGCCGCTTTTTGACGGCCTTCTCGTCGATGCCGAGATGCCGCACAAGACGTGGCAGTCGCCGCTGCTTACCGCGCTCGACCGCCCGGAGCATAATGGAATCGACTTGCTCCCAGCTGATGCCCAAGCGACGCGCGACCGCCGCGACGGACATCTCGAGTAGGAGGGCGATCGCCAAACGCTCGAAGCGCGACGTAAACTCGGTGCGACCGCTTGACCAGGGAATCGCAACGGTCGTGACGCCGTGCTCGGGACAATCGATCCGGGGTACGGAGGCGTGCAAGAAAAGTTGGTCGCCGGCCAGATCGAGGTCACGCCAGACGCGCTCGCGATGATCGTGCTTGGGGCACTCCCGATCGCATTTTGGACAGCGACCCGCGCCTTGCCATTCAAGCCGAACATCGACCCGATTTCGCTCGAGATCGAGCTTTGATTCGGTCACGTCCCAAGGATCTTCGACGCGCAGCAACCCGCGGATGAATTCGGTGTCTCGCATGGCGTAGCATTACGACGGCCGACCGATTTCCTCTCGCCCGCCCACTACAAAACCGGAAGACCCCAAGAAGTAAATACGAAGCATGCGTTCCAACGGAATCGGCGGCCGACCGCCTTCGCCGGTCGGGTAGTGCGGTGCGATCAGCGTGCACAATCGCTCCCACGGCACCACGGCGTCCATCTCGATGAGGAATTCAGCACGTCGCGTCGCGCGAGCGTAACGCTCGAATCCAGCGCTCGCGAACGACATTTGCTCTTTACGCTTCATCATCAACATTGTAGCAAATACACCCCCTTTTTCAGGGTTTCCCTAGTTTCGTCGTTCGTCGAAGCGACGAACGAGAACAGCAGGGTGTGGCTACGATGCCGGATCCTGCTGCTTTATCCGGCATTGCGTTGCGGCGCCGGGTGCAGCTCCCGTCGCCGCTCGATTGCGGTGCGCGCGGCCGCCGCAAATGCGAGCGTCGCCGAGCCCAGCAGGATGCCGCCGATTAGGTCGCTGACGTAATGCGCGCCAAGAGCGAGACGCGACCAGATCACGCCGCAGCCCCACAGCGCGAGCAAAAGGACGCCGGCCGTACGAACCGGCCGAGGCAACGCGCTGCGCCACAAGAACCACGCCCACAGCCAATACACGACCGTCGCGAACATCGCGTGCCCGCTGGAGTAGGCGAACGTCGGCTCGTGGATGATCCGCCAGTACTCGGGACGCGGCCGTCGAAAGACGTTCTTGAGGACGTCGCTCACCTGCCACGTGACGACGGTGGTGATTAGCGCGTAGGTTACGCGGGCGCGCCATTCCGGCCGGAACACCGCGACGACGATCATCAGTACGCCCAGGATCAGCAGCACGTACCACCAGCACGACTCGGTAAAGACCAGCGCGAGCTGCGGATCGCCGCCGAGCAGGGAGCGCCCCGCGCGGTCGAGCGCGCCGGGCGGCGCATGCGACACCGCGGCGCCGAGGAACGCGTAGGCGACGGCGCATGCCGCGCCGATCGCGAGGTACCGCGTCATCCGCCGAAGAGATCGGCTTGCGTCGTCGGGCGCCCGAAGCGTTCGGCGATCCGTTCGAGATCGGCGGGCGATTCGATGACGACGACGCGCGGCTTCGTCCCTTCGTTGGGTCCGACGATCCCGAACTCTTCGAGCTGCTTCATGAGACGCACCGCGCGCGGATGTCCGATCGAGAAGCGCGCTTGCAGCGCCGCGGTCGAGCCTACGCCGGCGTCGCCCTTCGCGACCCGCGAGTCGAGCAAGAATTTCGCCGCCTCGTACCAGAGTTCGTCGACTTTGCGTTCGGCGCCGCCGGCGGCGCGTTCGTCGTCCTCGCGGATCGGGACGATCTCCATCGCCTTTGACTGGTCGGGCTTCGCTTGGCGCTTCCAAAACTCGACGAGCCGCTCGATCTCGGCGCCCGTGACCAGCGCGCCCTGCGCGCGGATCGGTTTGGGCGCGTCGATCGGGAGATAGAGCATGTCGCCGCGTCCCAGGAGCCGCTCCGCGCCGCCCATATCGAGGATCGTGCGCGAATCGACCTGCGAGCTCACCGCGAACGCGATGCGCGAGGGGATGTTCGCTTTGATCAGACCGGTGATGACGTCGACCGACGGGCGCTGCGTCGCGACGACCAAGTGGATCCCGGTCGCTCGCGCGAGCTGCGCGAGGCGCATGATCAGCATCTCGACCTTCGCCGGCGCGACGAGCATCAGGTCGGCAAGCTCGTCGATGATGACGACGATATACGGGAGCTTCTCGTCGGGATACTTCGCGTTGTACTCTTCGATCTTGCGCACGCCGGCTTTGGCGAAGCGCTCGTACCGCATGTCCATCTCGCGCGTGATCATCGCGAGCGCGCCCGCGGCCATGCTGGGGTCGGTGATGACGTCGTTCTTGAGGTGCGGGATCCCGTTGTAGACCGTCAGCTCGACGCGTTTGGGATCGATCATCAGCAGTTCGAGCTGATCCGGCGTCGCGGTCACCAGGAGCGACGCGATGATGCAGTTCAGACAGACCGACTTGCCGGCTCCGGTCGCGCCGGCGACCAGGAGATGCGGCATCTTGCCCAAGTCGCCGAAAACCGGCTTGCCGGTGATGTCCTTGCCGAGCGCCATCGAAAGCGGCGGCACGCCCTGCGGTATCCGTTCGAGAATTTCACGCACCGCGACGATCGAGACCGTTGCGTTCGGCACCTCGATCCCGACCGCGGACTTCCCCGGGATCGGGGCCTCGATGCGGACCGACGTCGCGGCGAGCGCCAGTGCCAGATCGTCGGCGAGCGACGAGATCCGCGAGATCTTGACGCCGCGTTCGGGCTTGAGTTCGTAGCGCGTGATCGACGGTCCGCGTTCGATGTGCGTGACCTTCGCGCCGACGCCGAACGACGCCAGCGTGTCCTCGAGGACGTGCGCGCGGCTCGCGTCGTCGGTCTTCTGCGCCTGCGGCGGATCGAAGATCGTCGTGATGTCGGGAAGCCGGTAGACGATGCGCCGCGCGGGCTCGTACTCGCCGCTGACGCGGCGTGCCCCGTTCACGGCAACCAGGGCCGGCGCCGCGAGCCGGTCATCGACCCCCGATTCTAGGTCGTCTTCGGCGTCGTCCTCGGGCTCGTCGGTGATGTCTTCGTCGTCTTCGTCGTCGTACTCGGCATCCTCGTCCTCGTCTTCGTCGAACGCCTCATCGTCGTCGTCCTCATCGTCGTACCCGTCCTCTCCGTCCTCGTCTTCGTCCTCGATCTCGTCGTCGTCGAGGTCTTCATCGTAGAAGCGGACCGGCGGCGGGTCGACGACGGTGTGCGTCGGCAGCGGGATCTCGGATGCCGGCGCCGCGACGGCAACCGCCGGAGCGCGCGAGAGCAACACAGGCAGGTGGAACGCTTCGCGAAGCGATTTCGGACCGGCCGTCTTGCTGGCGCTGTTCTCGCTGCGGGGTTCGACGCGCAACGCCGACGCCTGCGCGATCGCCCAGCCGATGACTTTCTTGAGCGAGATCCCCGTGATCGCGACGGTGATCGCGAGCGCGGCGACGAGAAGGACGATCCACGCGCCTGCGTCCCCCACGAGGGCGTGCAGTCCGCGCGACAGCGCGCTGCCCAGCCATCCGCCGTCGAACCCCGCGCTCGCGAGCAAGGCGTCGACGATGATGAAGTACGCGCATGCCGCGCCGCCGAGCCGCACGATCATGCGCGGCACGTTGATTTCAAGGAAGACGATCGCAGCGAGCAGCGCGACGAGCACGACGAATAGCCCCGCAGCGGCGCCGAACAGCAGGTGCAGAACCGAGGTGGTGGCACCTCCGACGACGCCGGTCGCGCGCGGGGGCGCCACCAGCGCCACCCCGAGCAGCAGGGCGAAGCCGAGGGCGACGATTCCCGCCACCTCGAGATTCCAGCGCATCGCGGCGCTTGGCTTGCGTCGAACGCGTGCCATTGCTCCGGACTTCCCGGTCGACCAGCGGTCTCACCTGTGTGGGGGCGGACACCGCAATCGCCAGCGCGAACCGCTGCGGACGTGCCGAAACCGACCATCGTCGTCCTCGAGGGCGATCAAACCGGACAAGAACTCCTCGTCGAATCGCTGCGCGTGCTGGCACCGGACGTGATCGGCCTCGACGTCGAACGCGAGCACTTCGATCTCTCGCTCCAAAACCGCCGCAAGACGGGCAACGCCGTCGTGCACGAAGCCGCCGCGGCGATGAAGCGAACGAAGCTCGGCTTGAAAGCCGCGACGATCACCCCGGAGACGAAGGGCGACGTCGGCTCGCCCAACGCGATCCTGCGCAGCGCGATCGACGGCAAAGTCATCGTGCGCACGGGCCGGCGCATCCCCGGCGTTCGCCCGGTTGCGGGGATTCACGCTCCGATCTCGGTGGTGCGCATGGCGGTCGGCGACGCGTATGGCGCCAAGGAGTGGCGCGAAGAGCAGAACGGCGACGAGGTCGCGTACCGCACCGAACGCATCGAGCGATCGGTGTGCCGCGTCGTCTCCGAGTACGCGTTCTATCACGCGCGCCGCGCCGGAGCGAAAGTCTTCGGAGGTCCCAAGTACACTGTCAGTCCGGTGTACGAAGGGATGCTCAAAGAGGAGATGGATGCCGCAGCGCAGCGCTACCCCGACGTCGCGTACGAACCGCAGCTCATCGACGCCACCTACGCGCTCCTCATCTCGACCTCGGGCGATCCGATGGTGATCCCGTCGCTCAACCGCGACGGCGACTGCCTCTCCGATCTGGTGATGCAGCTCTTCGGTTCGATCGCCGGCGCGGAGTCGACGCTGATGTCGTTCACGCGCGACGGAAAGCCGGACGTCGTAATGACCGAAGCGCCGCACGGCACCGCGCCGCGACTGCAGGGCAAGAACGTCGCCAATCCCATGGCGATGGTCCTCGCAGCCGCTGCGCTGCTGACGTTCGTCGACGACCGCCGGGCGACCAATGCGTCGCGCGCCATTTACGAGTCGGTGCTCGAGACCGTCCGCGACGGAATCGCGACCAGCGACCTCGGCGGCCAGGCGTCCACCACGGAATTCACCGACGCCGTGATCGCGAAGGTGAAAACGAAGCTCGATGTGTGGGCTACGCTCTAACCGCGTCCGGACATCGCACGTTCGAGCGGGTATCGCCGTCGCGAGCGCGTGTGCCTGGATCGCCGCCGCGCCTTCCACCGCTCCGCCGAACCCGTTTACGCTCGACGCAGCGACCCCGTCGCCGTCGCCGATCGCTCTGCCCGAGATCGGCCGTGTCCGTTCGACGGGGATCGCATGCGTCGCGATGCGGGACCTCGTCATCCCGTCGTTCGCCGCCGCTCGCCGCAACGATACGGAGTACGCGGATGCGACCCAGCGTCTGAAGCGCTACATCAGTGCTTCCGACGACGACTCCAATAAGCAGGCTCCGGCGTACCTCGAGGGTCTGCTGTCCAAGCTCGACATGAATGTCTCGGCGCTGCGGACAAGCCTGCTCGTCATCAATCGCGCGCTGGGCGATCCGCGCATCTCTGCCGACGCGGTGAGGGGTAATCCGCAACTGAGCGACCTTCGCGCACAATTACAGCGCATCTACGCCGTGCAAGCCGATCGCACGAATGCCTTGGGTGAGTTCGTCATGCGCGAACAAGCGGCGATGAACCGTGCCGAATTCAGCGCCGGCAGCACGGCGTTTTCCGGACGCGGCACGAGGACGCCCGCGACCGAGTCGATACCGGCCGCGGCGCCGACGAGGCAGCCCATCGGGATGCCGGTGCGAAGCGGAATCGAGTTTGGGGATATCGCGTCGATCGCCGACTGGACCGGAAGTTACGTTCGCCAGGTCCGCCAAACCGAAAATGGGGCAGCGAAGGTCTTTTTCCCGATCGCTCAGTCGTGTCGCTGACGCCGGGCGCGCGGAAGCACGTCAGCGCGCGAGCGAGATGCACAGCACGCCGGCGAACGCGAGCAGCACGCCGACCCACTGCGCGCGCAGCAGACGCTCGTGCAGGATGAACACCGCGAGCGCGACCGTCCCGGCCGGATAGAGCGAGGAGATCACGGCGACGATGCTCAGCGCGCCGAGGTGTGAGGCCAGGACGTAGGCGACGTTCGCGCCCATGTCGAGCGCCCCCGCGAGCGCAACGGTCCGCAGATTCGCCGCGCCGACCCGCAGCGAGCGGCGTGTCAGCAGCGCGCCGAGCGAGACGAGCGTCATCGACGTCACGCGCATCATCAGCACCGGCACGAGGCCCGCGTCACTGCGCGTCTGCGCGAGCCCGATGAACAGAAACCCGAACGCAATCCCGGCGCCGAGCGCTTCCGCGACGCCCGGGGGGAGCGCACGCGAGTGCGCGGCACGCCGCGCCTCCCCGGTATCGGAGGCCGAGACGAAGATGACGGCGACGAGCGCGCAGACGATCCCGGCGACGGCAAGCGGCGCAGGACGTTCGCCGCGGGCGATCGCGAACGCGACCGGCACCGCGGCGGCGAGCACCGCCGTGATCGGTGAGACGACGCCCATCGTGCCGATCGCGAGACCGCGATAGAGCAGCATGATCGCGCCGCCGCCGGCGAGGCCGCACGCAACGCCCCACCACAGGTCGCTCGCGTGCGCCGACACGCCGAGGAACGGCAGCGCGACGAGCAGGACGACGAGCCCCACCGCCTGCGCCCAAACCACCACGGCAACCGCCGAATCGCGGCGCGTCGCGAGGCCACCGAAGAAGTCCGCCGCACCGTAGACGAGCGCGCACACCAGCGCGAGCGAGACAGCAGCCACCGCGTGCGGAACTCAGCGCGTCTTCGGATCGAGCGCGTCGCGCAGACCGTCGCCGAGCAGGTTGAACCCGAGCACGAGCACGGTGATCGAGACGCCCGGGACGATCAGCGCCCACGGCGCGCCCAGCCAATAGTCGCGCGCGTCGTTGAGCATCGCGCCCCACTCCGGCGCGGGCGGCCGCGCGCCGAGGCCGAGGTACGAAAGCCCGGCGGCTTCGAGTTCCGCGGTCGCGATGCCGAGCGTCGCCTGCACGAGCAGCGGCGTGAGGATGTTCGGCAGGACGTGACGCGCCAAGATCGCCGCGGTCGGCGCGCCGATCGCGCGCGCCGCTTCGACGTACTCGTGCTCTTTCACCGCGAGCACCGAGGAGCGCGCGAGCCGCGCGTACTGGGGCACGTACACGATCCCGACCGCGAGCATCAGGTTGGTGATGCTCGGACCCAAGATGGTCGTGATCCCGATGGCGAGGATGATCGACGGAAACGCCAGCATCAAATCCATCGCGGCCATCAGCGCGGCATCGGCGCGGCGGCCGCCGTACCCCGCGATCACGCCGATCGCGGTCCCGACGGTGATCGCGAGACCGACGGCGACGAAGCCGATGCGGATCGAGATGCGCGCGCCGAACGCGACGCGCGCGAAGAGGTCGCGGCCGAGCTTGTCGGTACCGAAGACGTGCAGCGCGCTCGGCGGTGTCGCGCCGAGCGCAACGTCCTGCGCCAGCGGGTCGTGGGTCGCCAGCACCGGTGCGAGCACCGCCGTGAGCACGATCGCGAGAACGATGACGGCGCCGACGAGTGCGCCCGGCGTCGCCCGGAAACGCCGCCAGACGTCAGCCAGAAACGTGCGCGACGGAGCATCGAGTGCGGCCGCCTGCGAGGCGCCCGGCGAGGTCGAGGACACGGAACGGCGTGGGTTCAGGCGAGCGCCGGAAGGTCCCTCGTCAATGGCGAAACGGAACGCGGCCCGACCTACGTCTTCGTGACGATCTCGGCCGAACGGTACTCTAATGAGTGACGAGCGGGGCCGGGAGGGTGCCTTTTCGGCGCCTGCTGCACTTCTGGAGGAACCGTCCCGGTGACCACGGCCGACCCCGCCCTGCGCGCGATCGAGTGCAAGCTCGATGAGGGTATCTCGCTCTCGCTCGAAGACGGCTTGACTCTTTTCCGCACCAGCGACATCCACACGCTGGGGCGCCTGGCCAAAACCGCCAAGGAACGCAAGAGCCGGAACGAGGTCTACTACGTCCTCAACCGCTACATCAACTCGACGAACGTGTGCTACGCGAACTGCACGTTCTGTTCGTTCTCGCGCGGCGAAAAGGACGTCGACCGGGTGCGCATGTCGGCCGATCAAGTCGTCGCGAAGGCGCTGGAGACGGGGACCAACTTCAACCAGCTCCACATCGTCGGCGGGCACGATCCGCGTCAGCTCTCGCTCGACTACTGGCTGCCGCTGATGCGCCGGTTCAAAGAGCAGCTGCCGCACGTCCAGCTCTCGCTGTTTACCGCCGCCGAGATCGACTACATGGCGCGCCGGCACCGGCTCTCGTACGATGAGATCGTCGCTCAGCTCGCCGAGGCCGGCCTCGACAACGTCAACGGCGGCGGCGCCGAGGTGTTCTCGGAGCGATTCCGCCGCGAGGTCTGCCCCAACAAGGTCGACGCCGCCCATTGGCTGGAGATCCACGAGACGCTGCACCGTCACGGCGTCGCTTCGAATGCGACGATGCTCTACGGCACGATCGAGACGCTCGAAGAACGGCTCGAACATTTGATCATGCTGCGCGAATCGCAGCGCCGCTCGCCCGGCTACAATGCGTTCATCCCGCTCGCATTCCATCCCGACGGCAACGCGCTCTCGCACCACGGCTGGACGTCCGGACTCGACGACATCCGCATGTTCGCGGTTTCGCGGCTGATGCTCGACAATTTCGACCACATCAAAGCGTACTGGATGATCCAGGGGATCAAAGTCTGCCAGCTCGCGCTCGAGTTCGGGGCCGACGACATGGACGGCACGCACGGTTCGACCGACGAAGAGATGATCTACCACTCGGCCGGCACGCGTTCGGGGCAGTACGTCGACGACCGCGAGTTCCGGCGTTTGATCGAAGAGGCGGGCTACGTTCCGGTGCGCCGCAACTCGACGTATCAGACGTTCCCGCACGACTGGAAGCCCGAAGACGGGATGCCGGAGCGCGCGCTCGCGGGTGCCGGCGCTGTCTAACACGCGCACCGGCGAGCCGCTGCGCTACGGCCGCATGGGCTTCGTCAACGTGGCGCCGATCGAGACGGCGTTCGACGCCGGCGCGGTCGCGCGCGACGTCGTTGAAGTCTCCGACGTACCGACGCGTCTCAACGCGATGCTGGTCGCCGGCGAACTCGACGTCGCGGCGATCAGCGCCGCGCACTATCTCGCGCACCGCGACGAACTCGCGCTGCTGGGCGACTGCTGCATCGCCTCCGACGGCCCGGTGCGTTCGGTGCTGCTGGTCTCGCCGATCCCGCCCGCACTGCTCGAGGGCGCGTCGATCGCGGTTACGGCGCAGTCGGCGTCGGGTCGCGCGCTCCTTGCGACGCTGCTCGAGCACGTGCAGCACGTCCGTCCGACGTACGACGTCGTCGACGATGCGCTCGGCGCCGCGCGCGCCGGCCGGCCCGCCCTGATCATCGGCGACGACGCGCTCGTCGCGCGCGGCGCGTGCCCGCCGGCGCAGATTCACGATCTCGGCGAAGCGTGGTCGCGCTGGACCGGGCTGCCGTTCGTCTTCGCCGTGTGGGCGGTGCGCCGCGACGTCGCGCGGCGCCGTCCCGCCGAGGTCGCCGCGCTCGCCGCGGCGCTCGCGGAGGCGCGCGCGTGGGGCACCGCGCATCGCGATGCCGTGATCGAAGCGGCGATCGCGCGCAAGCCGTTCCATCGCGGTCTGTACGCCGACTATTTTACCCGCTTGCGCTACGTGCTCGACGAACGCGCGCAGCGCGGCCTCGCCCGGTTCGCCGACCTTTTCCTGCCCAAGGAGCCCGCTCGTGTCCCTCGCTGACGTCCTCGACCGCGCCGCCGCCGGCGGCCGGCTCTCATTCGATGAGGGCGTGCGGCTCTACCGCGAGGCACCGCTGCACGCGCTCGGCGCCGCCGCGCACGCGCGCCGCATGGCGATGTATCCGACCAACGACGTCACCTACGTCGTCGACACCACCATCAACTACACCAACGTCTGCAACGTGCACTGCACGTTCTGCGCGTTCTTCCGGCCCGAGCACCACGCCGAAGGCTACACCATGTCGCACGACAAGGTGCTCGAGCGCGTGAAGTACGCGGCCGATCAGGGCGCGACGCAGATCATGATCCAGGGCGGCGTCAACCCCGAGCTGCGCATCGGCTGGTTCGAAGAACTCTTCCGGCGCGTCGCCGCGGAGTACCCGGACGTCGACATCCACTCGCTCTCGGTCTCGGAGATCTCCGGGCTCGCGACGATCGAAGGGATGACGACCCGGGCGGTGCTCGAGCGGCTCAAGGCCGCCGGGATGAAGTCGCTGCCGGGCGCCGGTGCGGAGATTCTGGTCGAGCGCGTACGCAAGCGGATCAGCGCGCGCAAGATCGTCCCCGACGCATGGATCGACGTGATGCGCGACGCGCAGCAGCTCGGGATGCCGACCACGGCGACGATGATGTTCGGCTCGATCGAGACCGACGACGAACGCATCGCGCACATGAAGGTGATCCGCGACCTGCAGGACGAGTCCGAGGGGTTCACCGCGTTCATCCCGTGGTACTACGTGCCGTACAAGACGCCGCTGCGCGGGCGCGAAGCGACGGGCCTCGAGTACTTGCGCGTGCTCGCGGTCTCGCGGCTCTTCCTCGACAACGTGCCGCACCTGCAGGCGTCGTGGCTGACGCCTGGATTGAAGCTCGGTCAGCTCGCGCTGTTCTACGGCTGCGACGACATGGGCGGGACGATCATCGAAGAGCAGGTCGTCCACGATGCCGGCGGCGGCAACGAAGCGACGCGCGCGCAGCTCGAAGAGATCATCCGCGGCGCCGGCTTCACCCCCGTCATCCGCGATACGTACTGGAATCTGCGCAACGACTTGGCGCTCGCCACGGCCTAACAGCTACGCGGTTGCGCGGATCGTGGCGGCGCCGAGGACTTCGGTGCCGTCGTTGTCGAGCAATGCGACGAGCTGGCCGGGAGTCACCGCGCGCTGCGGCGTCTGGAAGCGCAGGTGCAGTGCGTCGCCGTCGAGCGTCACCGTCGCGGCAGCTGGCTTGGCGCGATAGCGCGTCATCGCCAGCACGCGGGCCGGTCCGGCAGTGAACCGTTCGGGGCGGATGAGGTTGACTTCGTCGGCGATCAATCCGTCGACGTCGAGTTCGTCTTCGCGTCCGATCACGATCGTGTTGGTCGCCGCGTCGATGCGGGTCACGTAGCGCGGGCTACCGCCGGCCGGCAGCCCGCGCCGCTGTCCGACGGTGTAGCAGCCGATCCCGGCGTGCGTCCCGGCGGCCGCTCCGGCCGTCGTCATCACCGGGCCCGGTATTGCCGTCGAGGGCGCCAGCGCAGCGAGGACTTCGCGGTAGTCGCCGCCTTCGACGAAGCAGATGTCCTGCGACTCGGTCTTCTCGGCGACGGGCAGTCCCAGACGTGCGGCGTGCGCACGGGTCTCGGCTTTCGTCATCTGCCCCACCGGCAGCAGAAGTCGAGAGAGCTGCTCCGGCGTCAGCTGCGCCAATGCGTAGGCCTGATCTTTCGGCGACTCGCTGCGGAAGAGGCGCGGGCCGTCCGCCCCGTGTTCGAGCCGGGCATAGTGGCCGGTCGCGACGTAGCGCGCGCCGAGCCGATCGGCGTAGGCGCGCAGGGTGCCGAGCTTCACGTCGTTGTTGCAGGAGACGCACGGATTGGGAGTGCGGCCTTGCGCGTACTCGCGCGCGAACCGTTCGATGACGCCGCGGCGGAACGTTTCTTCAAAATCGAGGACGTAATGGGGGATCCCGATTGCAGACGCGGTGCGGCGAGCGTCGTCGAAATCGTCGGCGCCGCAGCACGATTTCGCGTGCGCCGGTTTGGTCGGCGCATACATCTTCATCGTCACGCCGACGACGTCGTAGCCGGCTTCCGCCAGCAATCCCGCCGCGACGGCGGAGTCGACGCCCCCGCTCATCGCGGCGACGACGCGCACTCGCTCCTTCATCACATCCACTACTGAACCACGGAACAGGGAAACCGGGTGCGCCCGCTAAGGTGCGATTTCATGTCTGCGCTCGGAGAGGAGTTTCGGAGCGCGCGAGAAGCGCGCGGTCTCACCCTCTCGGACGTCGCCGAGCAGATCCATATCCGCTCGGTTTACCTGAACGCGATCGAACACGAGGACTGGGGCGCGATCGGGGCGCCGGTCTACGTGCGCGGCTTCATCCGGACGTATGCCCGGTTCCTCGGTCTCGACGGCGAAGCCGCCGTCGCCCGATTCAACCAGATGATCCCCGCGACCGAGCGGCCCGCGGCGGCGCCGGTGACGCACGCCGTCGACCGCGAACGCAGCGGCCCCTCGGTCTGGGCGATCGGCGGGATCGTGGTCGCGCTCCTGCTGGTGCTCTTCGCCGGGTACGAGTGGTACGCGTACTCGCAGGGGACCGACGTGCGGACGGCCGCGGCGCCCGGCCCGCAGACGCAACCGACGGCGCCCTCGGGCGGGTCCGCGCCTTCGGCCTTTCCCGTCGCGGCGAGTGCGCCCACGGCCACACCCGCCGTCCTGCCGAAACACGAGCTCGCGATCCGCCTCTCCGAGGCGTCGTGGCTGCGGGTGACGGTCGACGGGGCGACGCTCGCCGAGGGCCTCTACCCGGCGGGAACGCGCAAGTCGTTCACCGGGAGCGTTGCAGTCGTCCGGGTCGGCAACGCCGGCGGCGTGCAGATCCTCGTCGACGGCCGCCCCACCCCCGCGCTCGGCAAAAATGGCGACGTCGCCGAGCAGCGCTACACCCTCTGATCCCGCTTCCGCACGAGAACCGATGGCATCCGACGCTTCCTTCGACGTGGTCTCCAAAGTCGATCCGCAAGAGCTCGACAACGCCCTCAACCAAGCGCGCAAAGAGATCGCGGGCCGCTTCGATTTCAAGAACTCGATCGCGTCGATCGAAAACGACGACAAGACGATCACGGTGCTCGCCGACGACGAAATGAAGCTGCGCAACGTCGTCGACATCATCCAGTCCAAAGCGGTGAAGCGCGGGATCGATCTCAAGGCGCTCGATGCCTCGGCGAAGCCGGAATCGGCGTCGGGGAGTGCGCTGCGTCAGAAGATCACGATTCGCGCCGGGATTCCGAAAGACAAGTCGAAGGCGATCATCGAAGCAATCAAGGGCTCGAAGCTCAAGGTGCAGGCGCAGTACCAGGACGAGCAGATCCGCGTCTCAGCGAAGTCCAGGGACGATCTGCAAAAGGTTATTCAGCTCTTGAAAGGGTTGGAGTACGAGCTGCCGCTGCAGTTTGTGAACTATCGGTGAGAGCGCCTTGGGGGTGACGGGGGGTGCCGAGAACGCGTTCGAACGCCCATCCGGGGCGTTCGAACGCTCGGTGCTCCGGTCGCTCTCGCCATTCTGGCTTCGCTCCCTTGGCGATGTTCTTCGGCCGATGTTGGATTTGAATGACTGTTGATTTGATGACCAAGACGGTCTCGTTTGTGTCCTTGGGTTGTGCGAAGAATCTCGTGGACAGCGAGGTGATGATCGCGAAGCTGGGGGCGGCGGGGTGGACGCTTGTGCCGGAGACAGAGCAGGCGGAGGCGGTCGTCATCAACACGTGCGCGTTCATCGACCCGGCGAAGGCGGAGTCGACCCAGACGATCTTGGCGCACGCGGAGAAGAAGCGGGACGGACAGCAGCTGATCGTTGCGGGGTGTTTGTCGCAGCGGTTCGGGGATGAACTGCAGTCGCTGATTCCTGAGATCGACGGCGTCGTCGGAACGGGAGCCTATCCGTCGATCGTCGAGTTGCTGGAGGATGCGCGGGCCGGCAAGGGCCCGGTCCGGCTCGATTTCGAGGCGGAGCCGGAGCATGATTTTCTGCCGCGGCTGATCACGACGCCGTCCGCGACGGCGTATCTGAAGATCGCGGAAGGATGCGATCATCCGTGCACGTTCTGCATCATTCCGCAGCTGCGCGGCGGGTTTCGGTCGCGCAGCGAGGAGTCGATTCTGGCGGAGGCGCGTGCGCTCGCTGCGGGCGGGACGAAAGAACTGATTCTGATCGCGCAGGACACGTCGATGTGGGGACGCGATCGCGGGTATCGGCGCGGCGGCCTTGCGGCGCTGCTCGAGAAGCTGCACGCGATCGACGGCATCGTGTGGATTCGGCTGCTGTATCTGTATCCGGCGACCGTCGATGCGGAGCTGATCGATGCGATGGCGTCGCTCCCGAAGGTGTGCTCGTACATGGACATGCCGCTGCAGCACGTCAGCGCCGGCGTGCTGCGGCGGATGCTGCGGCCGTCCAACGGCGAGCGGTATCTCGAGATCGTCGAGGACTTTCGGCGGCGCGTTCCGGGGATCACGATGCGCTCGACTTTCATCGTGGGGTTTCCCGGCGAGAACGACGAGGACGTCGCGGAACTCGAACGCTGGATCGGGCGCGCCGAGCTCGATCGCGTCGGGTTCTTCGTCTATTCGCGTGAAGATGGGACGCCGGGCGCGGAACTCGACCGCCAGGTGCCGGAGCGCGAGAAGCGGCGCCGGCTGCTGCGTCTGCGCGACGCGCAGCGGCGTGCGTCGGAGCGCGCGCGCGCGAAGCGCATCGGCGAGACCGTGCAGGTGCTGGTCGAGGAGAAGCGGACGCTGCGCAAGACTGATCCGCTTGCGGCGGCGCTGCGCTCGCGCCACGTGATCGCCGGACGTTCGAGCGGCGAAGCGCCGGGAGTCGATGGGATCATCGCGTTCACCGGAGACGCCGAGATCGGCGAGTTCGTCGACGTCACGCTGCGCGGCAATACCTCGTTCGATTTCTACGGCGATCTCGTGCCGGCGCTGGTGCCGGCGTGAGCCAGGGAACCGTCGTCGACCCGCCTCAGCCGCCCGCGCGCGGCGACCGCCGTCGGCCCGAGCCGAGCGAACCGCCGCACGGCAAACCGGCGTTCTTCCGCGCACTCCCCTACGCGCTCGGCGCGCTGCTGATCCTGATCGGCGCCTTCTTCGGGATCGTCGCGTACAAGATGGTGCGCGGCGACAACTTCTGGCACAGCGTCAACACGACGCTGCCGGCCTACATCCCGCCGCCCGAGACGGTCTTCGCGAAGCAGCGCCTCTACGTGATGCTGCTCGGCATCGATTTCAACTACGACAACAAGGGGATGCCGTACTCGAAGGGTGCGCGCAGCGACACGATCATGCTCGCATCGCTCGACTTCCCGACGAAGTCGCTGCACCTCATCTCGGTCCTGCGCGACACCGACGCGATCGTCAACGGCAGGGATGCCAAGATCAACGAAGCGTACGCCGTGGGCGGCGTCAAGCTTGCCGACAAGGTGATCGGCGAGCAGATGGGCTTGCCGCTCAACGAGAAGGGGACGCACTTCGATCGTTTCGTCGTCGTCAACTCGTTCGGCGTCAAGGATTTCGTCGACGCGATCGGCGGCATCGACGTGCCGGTGACGGAGAAGATGGACTACGAGGACCACTGGGGACATCTGTCGATCCACTTCAAGCCCGGGCTGCAGCACATGAACGGCACACAGGCGATGTTCTACTCGCGCTTCCGCCACGACGCGTGCAGCGATCCCTGCCGCGTGAAGCGCCAGCAGCAAGTCATTCACATCACGATGCAGAAGCTGAAGTCGGAGAAGATCAACGACCTGCTGCACATCGGTTCGCTGATCGCCGCGCTCAACAAAAACATCTACACCGACCTGAACTTCGACGAGGAGAAGTCGCTGGCGTGGGCGTTCAAAGACGCGAACCTCGCCGACCTCAGCCACGCCGAGACGATCCCGTACGTCGACACGAAGGACACCGCCGACGGCGAGACGCTGATTCTCGACCCGGTCGCGAAGGGCAAGATCATCCGCCAATTCCTCGGGGCGTACGGCAACGTCGCGCCGCCTTCGTCGAAGGCGCTGGCAGCGATCAAGCCGGCGACCGTGCACCTGACGGTCGAGAACGGGAGCGGCATCCCGGGGCTCGCCGGCCGCGCCGCCGAGCGCTTGCGGAAACTGGGCTATCGCGTCGATTCGGTGACCAATGCCGACGCGTTCAGTTACGACAGCAGCGAGATCCGGCCGGCGTCGCAGACGCCGTTCGTCGGGGAGCGCGTTCGCGCCGACCTCGGCGTCCCCGGCGCGACGATCTCGCCGGCGACCGATGCGACGCCGGGCCCCCAGATCGCGGCGACCGTGATCGTCGGAAAAGACTTCGCCGCCGCGCTCGAGACGGCGAGTCCGCCGGCGACCGCCGCGAAGCACTGAGCCGTGCGCGGCCGGGTCCCGGCCCTGGTCGCGGGGATCGCGGCCCTGGCCGTCGTGTTCTACGTCGGCTGGCGGCTGTGGGTGAAGTCCGGCGACCAGCTGCGGCCCGTCGTGGTGCTTCGCGGCGCCGACGCTGCGGCGCTCGTGACGCCGCGGCTCGGCGCGCGCCTGCACGCGCTCGCATCCGGCGGCCGAGCCCCGGCGGCCGGCCGCCCGAGACTGATCGCGCTGACCTTCGACGACGGGCCCTATCCGGTCACCACGCCGCTCCTGCTGCAGACGCTGCACGACCTTCGCGTCCCGGCGACGTTCTTTCTCATCGGGCGAGACGCCGAGCAGTATCCCGGCCTCACCCGCGCGATCGCCGCCGACGGCCACGAGATCGCCGACCACACCCTCACCCATCCGAACCTCGACACGCTGGGCGAGGCCGACGTCGCCGCCGAGCTCCGTGACGGCGCCGACGTCCTGAACCGGATCGCACCCGATCCGGCCGAGCGCCGGCTGTTCCGGCCGCCGCACGGCCGCTACCGTTTGGCGACGGTCCGCACCGCGCAGGTCTCCGGATACGACACGATCCTCTGGAACGACGATCCGGGCGACTGGCGGTCGGTCGGCACCGCCGAGCTCACCGCGCACGTCTTCGCCCACGCCACGGCGCCGGAGATCCTCCTCCTGCACAGCGGACGCACCGCGACGATCGCGATGCTGCCCGAGCTTGTCACCCGGTATCGACAAGCGGGGTATGCGTTCGTTACAGTAGGGCGTCTGCTCCGCCTGACGTCGCCTGCCGAGCTGAACCGCCCGGCGGCGATCCCCTTCCCCTCATCCTAAGAGCCGCGGCTCGGGAGGAACCCCGCCGCGCGCCGAATGGTTGTTACCTCGTATGGCCTTTCTGAAGACCCTGTTCGACGGCAACGAACGCGAACTCGCGCGGCTGCGCAAGACCGTGGAACGGGTCAACGCGCTCGAACCGGCGATGGCGGCGCTCTCCGATGACGAGCTGCGCGCCAAGACCGCCGAGTTCAAAGGTCGCGTGGAGGCGGGCGAGACGCTCGACGCCCTCCTCCCCGAAGCGTTCGCCGTCGTCCGCGAGACCGGCAAGCGCGTCATGGGGATGCGCCACTTCGACGTCCAGATCATGGGCGGCCAGGCCTTGCACGAAGGCAACGTCGCCGAGATGCGCACCGGCGAAGGCAAGACGCTCGTCGCGACGCTCCCGGTCTACCTCAACGCGCTGACCGGCCGCGGCGTCCACGTCGTCACGGTTAACGACTACCTCGCCAAACGCGACGCCGAATGGATGTCGCCGATCTACACGGCGCTCGGGATGACGGTCGGCGTGATCCAGCACGATCTCGATCACGGCGCGCGCAAGGCCGCGTACGACAGCGACATCACGTACGTCACCAACAACGAGGTCGGGTTCGACTACCTGCGCGACAACATGGCGTGGTCGCTCGACCAGATGGTGCAGCGCCACCTCAACTTCGCGATCGTCGACGAAGTCGACTCGATCCTCATCGACGAGGCGCGCACCCCGCTCATCATCAGCGGCCAGGGACACGACGCGACCGAACTCTACGCGCAATTCGCCAAGATCATCCCGCGGCTGGTGAAGGGCGACGATTTCACCGTCGACGAGAAGGCGCACGCGGCGCCGATCACCGAGCAGGGCGTCGCCAAGGTCGAGAAGATGCTCGGCATCACCAACCTCTACGACCAGCGCAACCTCGAGCTCACGCACCAGCTCAACGCCGCGCTCAAGGCGTGGAACCTCTTCCACAAAGATCAGCAGTACATCGTCAAGGACGGCGAGGTGATCATCGTCGACGAGTTCACCGGCCGGCTGATGTACGGCCGCCGGTACTCCGACGGCATCCATCAGGCGATCGAAGCGAAGGAAGGGCTGAACGTCCGCAGCGAGGACCAGACGCTCGCGACGATCACGTTCCAGAACTACTTCCGCCTCTACGACAAGCTGGCCGGGATGACCGGTACCGCGAAGACGGAAGAGCGCGAGTTCCGCGAGATCTACGGTCTGGCGGTCGTCGTTCTGCCGACCAACATGCCGGTGCGCCGCAAGGACTACGCGGACATCGTCTATCGCAGCGAAGAGGCGAAGTTCAACGCCGTCATCGACGACATCATCGCCGAGCACGAGAAGGGCCGTCCGGTTCTCGTCGGTACGCGGTCGATCGAAAAGTCGGAACGGCTCGCGACCCTGCTGCGCCGCCGCGGGATCGAGTGCAACGTCCTCAACGCGAAGTATCACGAGCAGGAAGCGCAGATCATCAAGGATGCCGGGATCCCCGGCAAGGTGACGATCGCGACCAACATGGCCGGCCGCGGCGTCGACATCAAGCTCGGCGACGGCGTCCCCGAAGCGGGCGGCCTGCACATCATCGGCACGGAGCGGCACGAATCGCGCCGCATCGACAACCAGCTGCGCGGGCGCGCCGGACGTCAGGGCGATCCAGGTACCACGCGCTTCTACATCGCGCTCGAAGACGAGCTGATGCGGCTGTTCGGGCAAGAGCGGCTGCAGAGGATGATGGACTTCGTGAAGTTCACCGACGAGACGCCGATCGAGGCCGGGATCCTCTCGCGCTCGATCGAGAACGCGCAGTCGAAGGTCGAGAACCACAACTACGAGATCCGCAAGTCGGTCCTCGAATACGACGACGTCATGAACAAGCAGCGTGAGATCATCTACGCTGAACGACGCCGCGTCCTCGAAGGGCAGAGCCTGCGCGATTTCTTCGTCGACACGTTGCGCCGCAAGGCGGGCTACGCCGTCGACACCGGCGCGCCCGAAGAAGAGCATCCCTCGGAGTGGAATCTCCAGGCGATCATCGACGAGCTCGATCAGATCTTCCCGGTGAAAGATCAGATCGGCGTCGCGGATTTGGAGAAGCTCGATCGCGAAGGGATGAAGGAGCGGATGTTCGCGCTCGCGCTCGCCGCGTACGAGGCGAAGGAAGTCGAAGTCGGGCCGGACCTGATGCGGATGATCGAGTCGCAGTACATCATGCTGCCGATCATCGACCGGCTGTGGGTCGACCATCTCTACATCATGGATGCGCTCAAGAGCGGGATCGGTCTGCGCGGCTACGGCCAGAAAGACCCGCGCGTCGAGTACGAAAAAGAAGCGTACGAGATCTTCGAAGATCTCAAGAACAACATCGCCGACGAGGCGATCAAAGCCGTCTTCTCGATGCGCATCGAGATCGGTCCGCCGCCCGAAGGCGAGGGCGTTGAGGGTGCGTTGCTGCCGGGTGCGCACGGCGGGTTCCCGCCGGGCGCCGAGGCGCTGCCGCCGGGCGGCGACGGTTTCGCGATGCCGCAGTTCGCGACGGTCCCCAGCGGCGAGATCGCGCCGCAGCCCGTCGCGCAGCCGTCGGCGCCGCGGATGGATCCCGCGACCGCGGAGAAGTTACTCGGCCCGGCGCCGCGCTACGAAGCGACGCAGGTCCACACCAACCTCGGCAACGGCGAACCCGCCAAGCCCAAGCAGAACGCCGCCGCCGACAAAGTCGGCCGCAACGATCTCTGCCCATGCGGCAGCGGCAAAAAATACAAACGCTGCCACGGCGCCGCCGCCTAGCGCCGGGTGACGAGTTCGATGCGGCGCAGGGCGGTGATGTCTTGCGTCGGATCGCCGTTGACGGCGACGAGCTCGGCGCGTGCGCCGGCCCGGATCGTGCCGATCTCGGGGCTGCGCAGGACTGCGGCGGCCGTCGACGTGGCGCTGCGGAGTGCTTCGAGCGGCGTGAGGCCGTGCGCGACGAGCAGTTCGAGCTCGCGCGCGTTCTCGCCGTGCGGGAAGACCCCGATGTCGCTCCCGTTCGCGATCGTCACGCCGCTCGCGCGCGCTGCCGCGAACGCGTTGCGTTTCGCGACGACCGCGGGATGCGCGTCGTCCTGGTTGCGGATCGCCTGCAGGGCGTCGTACGCCGCGAGCGTCGGCACGTAGGCGACGCCGCGCTCCGCCATCAGCGCGAAGACCTCGGGCGTCCCCTCGTTCCCGTGCTCGATCGTGTCGACGCCTGCGCGGGCGGCGCGGGCCATCGCCTCGGCGGTCGTCGCGTGCGCCGCAACGGGACAGCCGGCGTCGTGCGCGATCGCGACAATCAGCGCGAGATCGCGCTCGGAGAACGTCGGCCGTGCGTCGCCGGCCGGCCCGAAGCGATAGTCGCCGTACACCTTGATCCACTCCGCCCCGCGCGCGATCTGCGCACGCGTCACGCGGTGGATCGACTCCGGCCCGTCGACCTCTTGCGCGCCCTGCGCGACGCAGCAGTCGCCGACGAAGCCCTTCGGACCGTACGTTCCGCTCGCGACGATCGCGCGCGTCACGGGGATGAGCCGCGGCCCGGGGATGACGCCTTCGTCGACGGCGCGCCGCAGGCCGACGTCGGCATCGCCCGCGCCTTCGGTGCCGAGATCGCGGATCGTGGTGAAGCCGGCACGCAGCGTGCGCTCAAGCGCGACGACGGCGCGCGCCACGCGCAGCGCCTCATGGTCGAATAGCACTTGGTCGTTCCACGGGCGCACGTCGTACGGGTGCAGCAGCACGTGCGTGTGCAGGTCGATCAGCCCCGGAAGGAGCGTGCAGCCGTCGAGCTCGACGACGCGCGCATCGCCCGCCTCGACCTGCGGACGTGCCGCCGCGATACGGTCGCCGTCGACGAGCACCTCCCAGCCCGCGTGCGCGAGCATGCCGTCGAACACGGCCGCGGGACGATAGAGCACGCGCGTCATCGCCGCCCTCTTCCGCGTCGATGCGGCGGAGTCGTCCCGGCGGTAGGGTGCCCCGGCTTCCCGGAGAACCCCGTTTTTCCGTGTCCGACGCCCAAACCGCCGCCATCGAACGCGCCCGCGAGCGCCTCAACGCGCTTCAGGTGCGGCTTTGACGACGCTGCGAAACGCCGCAGCGTAGCGGAACTCGAAGCGCGTTCGCGCGCCGACGACTTCTGGAACGATCCCGATCGCGCGCGCGGCGTGATGAAGCGGATCGCCGATCTGCGTTCCGACATCGACGCGGTCGATGCTGTGCGCGCCACCCTCGACGACGCCGCCGAGATCATCGCAGTGCTGGGCGACGAGGAGGGAGCCGAGGCCGAGGCCGACGCGATGATCGCGCGCGCGACGCGCGCGCTCGACGACCTCGAGATGGCCGCGAACTTCGATCGCCCGTACGATTCGCACGGCGCGATCGTGACGATTCGGGCCGGAGCGGGCGGCACCGACGCCGCCGACTGGACGCAGATGCTCGGCCGCATGTACCTGCGCTGGGCCGAGGGTCATAAGTTCGAGACCCACGTCGTCGAAGAGGCGCCCGGCGACGAAGCCGGCCTGCGTTCGATCACGTTCATCGTACGCGGAAAAAACGCGTACGGGATGCTCGAGAGCGAACGCGGCGTGCATCGGCTCGTGCGCATCTCGCCGTTCGACAACCAGGGTCGCCGGCAGACGTCGTTCGCCGAAGTCGACGTTGTCCCCGAGATGGAAGAGGGCGACGCCGGCGACCTCGAGATCAAGCCCGACGACCTCAAGGTCGAGACGTTCAAAGCCAGCGGCGCCGGCGGTCAATACGTCAACAAGACGGAGTCCGCGATCCGCATCTACCATCTGCCGACGGGGATCACCGTCGCCTCGCAGCAAGAGCGCTCGCAAATGCAGAACCGCGATGTCGCGATGAACATCCTGCGCGCGAAACTCATCCAGCGTGCGCGCGAAGAGCAGGAGCAGAAGCTCGCCGAGATCCGCGGCGAGCGGATGGCGAACGAGTGGGGCTCGCAGATCCGCAACTACGTGCTGCACCCCTACCAGATGGTGAAGGATGTGCGCACGAACGTCGAGACGGGCAGCGCGCAGGCCGTCCTCGAAGGCGACATCGACGGCTTCATCTGGCCGTATCTGCAGAACCGCAACAAGTTCGCGCCCGCCGGCGGCGGCGACGCAGCATGAGCCGCATCGACGTCATCGTCGTCTGCTGGAACGACAAGGAGAAGATCGCGACCGCGCTCGATTCGGTGTTCGCGCTGAGCGAGGTGCGCGACGATCCGTCGTTCGCGAACGTCGTCGTCTCCGACAACGGATCGACCGACGGCTCGCGCGCGTTCATCGGCGAGCGTTACGGCGGGCGCGTACGGATCGTCGAGAACGGCGCGAACCTCGGCTTCGCGGCGGCGTGCAACCGCGCGTTCGCGGCGACGTCGTCGGAGTACGTGTTTCTGCTCAACCCCGACGCGGAGCTGAAAGACCGCGCGCTGGCTGAGATCGTCGCGTTTCTCGACGCGCATCCGCGCTGCGGGATCGCCGGTTCGCGCATCTACAACTACGACGGCACGGTGCAGCAGTCGCTGGGCGAGTTCGATACCTGGACCGGCGCGTTCTTGCGTTCGAGTGCGTGGGGCGAGTGGCCGGCGCTGCGGGGATTCTCCAACGGCGCGAGCCTGCGCGATTTCGCCTACGACCGCCCGCGGCGCGTCGATCTGGCGATCGGCGCGGCGCTGGCGATCCGGCGCGCGCTGATCGACGCGATCGGCCCGTTCGACGAGCGGTTCTTTCTCTACCACGAAGAGGTCGATTTCGCGAAACGCGCGGCCGAAGCGGATTGGGAGACGTGGTTCGTCCCCGCGAGCGAGGCGGTGCACGAGGGGATGGGCAGCGCGCGCGGCCAGTACAATGTCGAAAGGCGCAAACAGGCGTCGCGGCGCAAGTATTGGATCAAGCATCACGGACGCGCGTGGTACTACAGCCTCGCCGGTGCGCTGATCGGCCGCTACGCGCTGTATGCCGGGGTCGTCGCGGTCGCGGTCATCGCCGGACGGCGGCTGTTCCTGCGCTGATGGCCCTGGCTCCGGAAGCGGTCACCACGTTCGCAAGCATCGACGGGTACCGCGTGGTGAAATCGTTCGGGTACGCGTGCGGTCAGGGGAGCCGCCCGCGCAACGTGCTGCGGCAGACGTTTCGCAGCATCGGCGCGCTGATCGGCTTGGCTCCGGTCGAGTATCTCACCGACGCGGAGCGCGCGCGGACCGATTCGCTCGAAGCGCTGGTGCGCAAGGCCGAGACGATGGGCGCGAACGGGGTGATCGGCCTGCAGTTCCAAGCCTCGGAAGCGCCCGACGGCGGAACGCGCGTCGTCGCGTTCGGCGAAGCGGTCCTGCTCGAGCCGGCGCCGCTCGCGTGAGCATCGCGGAGCGCACGCGGCGCGAGGCGGAATTGGCGCGCGCCCGCGAGATCGTCGCGCGCTGCCGCAAGTGCGCGATCGGCGCGACGCGGCGCAACGCCGTGTACGGCGAGGGCGATCCGTGCGCGGCGCTGATGGTGGTCGGCGAAGGTCCGGGCGAGACCGAAGATCAGCTCGGCCGCCCGTTCGTCGGCCGCGCCGGCGAACTGCTCGAGAAGATGCTGCTGGCGATCGACCTGCCGCGCGAGGACGTCTTCATCTGCAACACGGTGAAGTGCCGGCCGACGCTCGACACGGGGGCGCGTCTGGCAAACCGCGCGCCGACGCCGGACGAGATGCGCAACTGCCGCCCGTATCTCGACGAGCAGATCGCGCTCATCCGTCCGGCGGTGATCCTCGCGCTGGGCGCGCCGGCGGCGAAATCGTTCATGGGGGAGCGCTTCTCGATCACCAAGCAGCGCGGGCAGTGGTTCGAGGGCCCGCTCGGGACGCCGGTGATCGCGACCTTCCACCCGGCGTACATCCTCCGCCAGACCGGCGGCGCGATGACCGAGGTCAAGCGCCTCGTCTGGAACGACCTCAAGCAGGTCCGCGACCGGCTGAACGCGCCGCCGCCGGCGTCCCCGCCGCCCGCGCAGCACACGCTCTTTGACTGACGGCCTTGCCGCGCGAAGTCGCCGCGGCCGCCGGCGCGGCATGGTACACTATGTCGTCATGCTCAGCGTCCGCGACCGGTGGATCGACGAGAAAGCACGCCGTGCCGGTCATCCCGACGGCGCGGCGTTCGCCGCCGCGCACGCCCTCAAGGGCTACCGGCTCGATCAGCTGTATCGCGCCGCGACCAAGGAACTGGTCGACGACGTCGAGGCGATCACCACGCTGCCGAGGGACCTGCGCGCCGCGCTGACGGCCGAAGGCTTCACGCTCGATGCAGTCGAGCAGGTGGTCGTCCAGCGCTCGCGCGATGGGCAGACGACGAAGGGACTCTTTCGCCTGCACGACGGGAACGAAGTCGAAGCGGTGCTGATGGAGCATCACGGCGACCGCAACACCGTCTGCATCTCCTCGCAGGCGGGCTGCGCGTATGCGTGCGCGTTTTGTTCCACGGGCCAAGCCGGCTTCACGCGGAACCTCGCCGCCGACGAGATCTTCGATCAGGCGCGCTACTTCGCCAAGCAGCTTGCGCGCGACGGGCGGCGGATCACGAACATCGTGTTCATGGGGATGGGTGAACCGTTTGCCAACTACGACAACGTGATGGGCGCCGTCGCTTTGCTCAACGATCCCAAGGGTTTCGGACTCGGACACCGGCACATCACGATCTCGACCGTCGGACTGGTCGATAAGATCGATCGTTTCGCATCGGAGCGCACGCAGGTCAACCTTGCGATCTCGCTGCACGCGCCGACCGACGCGACGCGCTCGACGATCATGCCGGTCAATCGCAAATTCTCGACCGAGGAGCTGATGGCGGCGGTCGCGCGCTACATCGCGTCCACGAAGCGCAAAGTCTTCTTCGAATACGTCATGCTCGCCGGCGTCAACGACAGCGACCAGCACGCGCACGACCTCGCGCGCTTGATGAAGGGCCCGCTCTACCACGTCAACCTGATCCCGTACAACAGCACCCCCGACGCGCTGTTGCGCGGGAGCGACGACGAGCGCATCTGGGCGTTCGCGAAGCTGCTCGAGGCCCGCGGCACGGCGGTCACGGTGCGCACGCCGATGGGCCGCGACATCGCCGCCGCATGCGGCCAATTGCGCGCCGAAACGCAGCCGAAAGCACACCGGCCGAGCGTTCCGCTTACGCTCCCCGGCGCGTACCTGGGGAGGACGCGCGTCTGAGCGGACGTCCCGACGCGGCCGCGATCGTGGTGCTGCGCGGCGCCGGTGAGGCGACGCGTCTGCTCGTCCTGCGCCGCGCCCGCGGGGCCTTTGCGGGTGCGTGGACGTTCGTGATGGGCGGGATCGAGCCCGGCGAGCGCGCGAGCGAGACGGCGCGGCGCGAAGTGCTGGAGGAGTGCGGCCTGGCGGTAACGTCGCTCTACACGGCCGGCGCGCTGGACGCGTTCTACGATCCGGTCCGGGACACGATCGTGCACGTGCCGTTTTTCGTCGCGCGCGTCGTCGAAGGAGACGTGATCACCGACGACGCGCACGACGCGCACCGCTGGGTCTCGTTCGACGAGGCTGCCGCGCTGCTCATGTTCGCAGCCCAGCGGCGCGTGCTGACCGAAGTGCACGACGCGTTCGTCGCGCGCGAACCCGATCCGTGGCGGTCGATCTCCTGAGCGAACGCGTGCGGTCCTTCGCGGCGCACGCGGCGGCGGCGGCGGCGCTGGGTTACGCGTCGCGCGCGAGCGACCTCGCGAGCGGGTGGCTGCACGTCCCCGTCCGCGACCCGGACCCCGACGCGCCGCTCCTTTCGGTCATCGTGCCGGCGCGCAACGAGCAGCGTTCGATCGAACGCTGCGTGCGTTCGCTCGCGGCGCAGACGCTGCCGGGCATCGAACTGATCGTCGTCGACGACCGCAGCGACGACGAAACGCCCGAGATCCTGGCCCGTCTCGAGCGCGAGATCCCGGCGCTGCGGGTCGTGCACGGCGCCGAACTCCCGGCCGGCTGGGTGGGGAAACCGTGGGCCCTCGCCCAGGGCGCGCGGGTTGCGCGCGGCAGCTGGCTGCTCTTCACCGATGCGGACAGCACGCATGCCGCACATGCCTGCGCCTCGACGCTGGCGTTCGTCCGCGAACGCGGCGCCGACGCGCTCACGCTCTGGACGTTTCAAGAACTCGGCTCCTTCGCCGAACGCGCGATCCTGCCGGCGATCCTCGGGATGGTGCTGATGGCGTCGGGGACGATGAGTCAGCTCAACGATCCGCACGACACCGAACACGCGCTCGCGAACGGTCAGTACATCCTCGTCTCGCGCGAGGCGTACGACGCGCTCGGCGGTCACGACGCGCTGCGCGGCGAGATCCTCGACGACGTCAACTTCGCGCGCCGCCTCAAAGCCGACGGCCGGTTTCGCCTGGTGCTCGCCGACGGCGCCGACCACGTGCGCGTGCGGATGTACACGTCGCTCGGCGAGCTCTGGGAAGGCTTCACCAAGAACATGTACCTCGGCGCGAACGGCGACATCGCGACGCTCGCCGGCGCGGCAGCGTTTCTCGCGATGCTCTCCGTCGTGCCGGCGGCGATCGCTGCCGACGCGATCGCGCGCGGGAAGACGGCGCGCGCATGCGAGGCGTTCGCCGCACTCGGCCTGGGGATCGCTGTGGCCGCGCGGGGCTACGAACGCGCTCGCATCCCCCGCCGGTTCGCGCTCCTGGCGCCGCTCGGCTATGCCGCGTGCGGAGCGATCATGCTGAACTCGACCCTTCGGATCGTGAGCGGGCGCGGGGTCTCGTGGCGCGGCCGCCGCTACACCGGGCGCGTGGGCGGCGAACAGCCCTAGAACGGGTACGAGGCCCGGTGTGAATCGTCCGACACCGGTCAATCCCGACGAGGTCGAAGAGGTCGAGAAGCGGCAGCGTCCGCGCTCGGCGGTCATCTTCGAGACGATCCGGCGCGAAGGCGAGGACGATTTCGAACGCACGACGCCTGCGCTGTTCTGGTCGGCGATCGCCGCGGGCGGATCGATGACGTTCTCGATGGTGACGATGGGCGCGATCCAATCGATGCTCCCCGATGCGCCGTGGCGCCATCTCGTCGCTTCGTTCGGCTACACGATCGGATTTCTGATCGTGATCCTCGGCCGCCAGCAGCTCTTCACCGAGAACACGCTCACGCCGCTGCTCCCGATCTTCTATCAGCCGCGCCGCTGGAAATTCCGTCAACTGCTGCGATTGTGGAGCGTGATTCTCGGCGGCAACCTGCTGGCGGCGCTGGCAACCGCCGCATTCGTCGCGTTCAGCGGCGCGTTTCCCGATGCGATGCAGCGTGCGTTCGACGAACTCGCGCGCGCCGCCGTCGGACACCCGTTCCTCGTGCTGTTCGCAAAGGGTATCTTCGCGGGCTGGCTGATCGCGCTGATGGTGTGGCTGCTCCCGCTGGCCGAGGGTGCCGCCGTCTTCGTCATCGTGATCCTGACCTACGTCGTCGCGGCCGCGGAGTTCGGCCACATCATCGCCGGGTCGGTCGAGGCGTTTTACGGGGCGTGGCGCGGTCTGTTCGGGTGGGGCGATGTCGTCGCGTTCATCGTTCCGACCTTGGCGGGGAATTGCGTCGGCGGCGTGGCGTTCGTCGCGGCGATCTCGACCGCCGAGATCGCATCCGAACGCAAAACGCGCGCTTCTTCGGGGCAGATCACCTAGCCGACGGCGTCACCGCCCGCAAGCGAGGCGTCGCGGGAGCCGGCGAGCGGGAGCAGCCAGGCGAACAGCGCGACCGCGGCCGCGCCGCCCGCGAACTGCGCGACGATGAAGCCCGGCGCGTCGAGCGGACGGATCCCGGCGAATGTATCGGTGAGCGCGCGCGCGATCGTGACCGCCGGGTTCGCAAACGACGTCGACGGCGTGAACCAGTACGCTCCTGCGATGTAGGCCGCAACAGCAAACGGCGTCGCCGTCGAACGCACGCGCGAGCACCCGGCGATCACCGCGAGCAGGCCGAACGTCGCAACGAACTCGCTCGCAAGCAGCGGCGTGCCGCTGCGCGCGTGATGCGACGCGAACCACGGCGGCAGGCCGAACATCGCGTCGGCGAGCCCGGTCCCGGCCAGCGCGCCGGCGCATTGCGCGGCGATGAACGCCGGAACGCGCGCGCGGTGCTCGCGGTTTTCCCAGGCGTCGGCGAGCGTCACGGCGGGGTTGAAGTGCGCGCCGCTGACGGGCCCGAACGCGAGGATGAGCGCGATCAGCGCGCCGGCGGTGGCGATCGCGTTCGCGAGCAGCGCGAGCCCGACGTTCCCGCCGCAGAGCCGCTGCGCCATGATGCCGGAGCCGACGACGGCCGTCAGCAGCAGCAGGGTCCCGATGAATTCCGCGACCGTCGCGCGGGCGATCACGGAGCGGCCCTCGTGCGTTCGGCACGCCGTGCGGCGGCCCACGCCTCCACGGTGTCGCGGATCGCATCGCGAATCCGCCGCGTCTGCGCCCGCCGTTCGTCGATCGTTCCGGTCAGCGCGGAGGGGTCGGGAAACGACCAGTGCTCGCGCCGCCCCTGCGTGGGCACCACGGGACAGCGCTCGCCGTCGCTCTCGGCGCAGACCGTGATCACGTACCGGTACGCGCGCCCGGCGATCTCCGGCGCGGAGAGCGGCTTGGCGTACGCGCGCGAGAGGTCGAAGCCGATCTCCGCCATCACGTCGACGACCAGCCGGTTCATCGCGCCAGCTTCGATCCCGGCGCTGAAGACATCGAAGAGATCGCCCGCCGCCGCGGGCAGAAACGCCTCCGCCATCTGACTGCGGGCGCTGTTGTGCACGCAGACGAAGAGCACGTTGTCCTTCATCTCAGGCGCAGCACGCGTCGCCGTCGCGTGTCTCGGTCTCCTCGTGCACGACGTACGTCTCCCAGCGCCGGCCGTCGGGATCGCTCGCCCACACCTTCGTCTGCTTCGCGTAGCAGCACGTTTCGTCGCGCTCGACGTCGACCGCGAAGCCTTCGCGTTCGAGTCGTGCGATCTGCGCGTCGACCGCGTCGGTCGAATCGACGACGATGCCGAAGTGCTCGGCCTCACCGGCGCGCGCCTGCGCATCCAGATCGAGCGCCAGCTCGAGCCCCGGCTCCTCGGTGACGAACAGCGCATAATCGGGAAGCCGCTTCGCCGGTGCCGCCCCCAGCAGCGTCCCATAGAACGCCACGCTGCGCTCGAGATCCCGCGTCCCAAGATTGAGATGCATCTTCATCCGACCGTCCCCCGTCACGCTGAGCTTGTCGAAGCGCCGCCCAAGCCGACCCCAAACGCGATCAAAACATCGACGCTCATCGATATTACGCAAATGCATCGATAAATGTCAATAAACAGAGACCGCAAGACATTGACGTTCATCGATCACTGGCGTAACATCGAGAGGTGCCCACGTCCCGCAAACCACGCAGCCGGCGGTCGTCTTGGGATTTCGCCCCCAGTGCGATGCTCTTCAAGGTGCTCGCCGATCCGCACCGCCTGGCGATCCTCGCGATCCTCGCGCGCAGCGACGAGGATGTCTGCGTCTGCGAGTTCACCGCCGACCTGCCGCTGAACCAGCCTACCGTCTCGCATCATCTGCGGCTGCTGCGCGAAGCCGACCTCGTGACGGCGGAACGCCGCGGCACGTGGAGCTATTACCGGCTCAAGCCCGGCGTGCGCGCGCGGATCATCGCCGCTCTGCGGCGCGTCGTCCCCGAGAGCGACGTCGCGTAAGGGCCGCGGCCGTCGTCGGCCGCTCGCACCGCGGCGGCAAGGCGAGCGTCTCGCCTGCCGCCGCCGAGGGTGCGCACGCGTGCGTCACGAACGCCGCCGATTCGATGTCGGAGGCAGTAACGGACCAACCCCGCGTAACGATGGACGAGATCGTCGCCCTTGCGAAGCGCCGCGGCTTCATCTTTCAGTCGAGCGAGATCTACGGCGGCATCGGGGGGTTTTTCGACTACGGTCCGCTGGGCGCCGTCCTCAAACGCAACGTCAAGGACGCCTGGTGGCGTGAGAACGTCGAACTGCGCGACGACGTCGTCGCCTTCGATTCGTCGATCGTCATGCACCCGCGCACGTGGGAAGCGTCGGGACATGTCGCGGCGTTCCACGACAAACTCGTCGACTGCCGCAACTGCAAGCACCGCTTCCGCGCCGATCACCTCCCCTCGCTCGAGAAATGCCCCGACTGCGGGATGACCGGAACGCTGACCGAGCCGCGCAACTTCAACCTCATGATGAAGACGGCGATCGGCCCGATGGAAGACACCTCGGCGCAGGCGTACCTGCGGCCCGAGACCGCTCAGGGCATCTTCGTCAACTTCAAGAACATTTACCAGAGCGCGCGCAAGAAGCCGCCGTTCGGGATTGCACAGATCGGCAAGTCGTTCCGCAACGAGATCACGCCCGGCAACTTCACCTTCCGCGTGCGCGAGTTCGAGCAGGCCGAACTCGAGTTCTTCGTCCCGCAGGACGGCCGCGATCTCGAATGGTTCAACCAGTGGGTCACCGCGCGCAAGAAGTGGTACAGCGACTACGGCGTGCGGCCGGACCGGCTGCGCTTCTACGAACTCACCCCCGAAGAGCGTCCGTTCTACGCGAAGGCCGGGATCGACGTCGAGTATCTCTTCCCGTGGGGCTGGGGCGAGCTCGAGTCGATCGCGCACCGCGGCACCTACGACCTCGACCGCCACATCGAGTACTCGGGAAAAGACCTGCAGTTCTTCGACGAGGCGACGAAGCAGAAGTACACGCCGATCCTGATCGAGAGCTCGGCCGGCATGGATCGCACGACGCTCACGATGCTGATCGACGCCTACGAGCGTGAGACGATCGTCGACGGCGAGAAGACCACGGAGCGCACCGTGCTGCGCTTCCACCCGAAGATCGCGCCGGTCCAAGCCGGGGTCTTTCCGCTGGCGCGCAACAAACCGGAACTCGTCGAACGCGCGCAGTCGATCGAACGTGGGCTGCGCGCGCATTGCCGCACGCAGTACGACGAAGGCAACGTCGGCCAGCTCTATCGCCGTCAGGACGAGATCGGCACGCCGTTCTGCCTGATGATCGATTACGACACGCTCGGCGACGCGACCGTGACCGTGCGCGAACGCGACAGCATGAAGCAAGACCGCGTCGGCCAGGACGCGCTTGAAGGCTACCTGCGCGAGCGTCTCTGAGGGTGCAAACCATGGAAACAGGCCGGTCGGCCCGCTCTACGCGGCGCGCTTCACGGAAACCATGGGCTTTCTGTGTACGGCGATGGCCTTTCGAAGCCGGCGCCGGCGAATTCGTCGCGTTCCCCGCGGTAATGCCCGTACCATAGGGGGGTAGGGTATCCGCCCTGCCGAAACGGCGATCATGTCACACACCACTCGCGATCGTGACACGCTGCTGCCTCGGGTCCGGCGGATCATCGGCCAACTCCAAGCCGTCGAGCGCGCCCTGGAAGAAGAGAAACCGTGCGGCGACGTCTTGCACCTGATGGCCGCCGCGCGCGGCGCGATGAACGGCTTGATGGGCCGCGTGCTGGAGGAGCACATCCACGCGCACCTCGGCAACGGCAGCCTATCCCGCGCCGCGCAGACCCGCGCGGCCGACGAGCTGATCGGCGTCGTCCGCACCTACCTCAAGTGAGCGACCGCGCTGCGCCCGAGCACGCCGTCGAGCACACCGACCTGATCCGCATCGCGCTGGTCGCGCTCGCCGCTGCGGCGGTATGGTTCCGCTGGTGGGAGCCGTATCCGCACGTCAGCATCATCGGGATCGTCGCGACGGTCGCCGGAGGCTGGCCGATCTTCGCCGAGGCCTTCGAGAACTTGCGCGAGCGCACGATGACGATGGAACTCTCGATGACGATCGCGCTCGTGGCGGCGCTCGCGATCGGCGAATTCTTCACCGCGCTCGTCATCACGGCGTTTGTCCTTGCCGCCGAAGTCCTCGAAGGCCTGACGGTCGCGCGCGGACGCCACGCGATCCGCGATCTCATCGCCCTGATGCCGCGCGCGGCGACCGTGCGCCGCGACGGCATACTGATCGACATCGACGCGTCGGACGTGCGGCCCGGCGACGACGTCGTCGTCAAACCCGGCGCGCTGCTCCCGGTCGACGGTATCGTGACCGCCGGCCGATCGTTCGTCGACCAGGCCGCGATCGCGGGCGAATCGATGGCAGTAGAAAAGGCCGCCGGCGCCTACGTGTATGCCGGCACGATCAACCAGTCCGGGGCGCTCGACGTGCGCGCCGACAAGGTCGGCCGCGACACGAGCTTCGGCAAGATCGTCGAAGCGGTCGAGACGGCGGAACGCTCGCGCGCACCGGCCCAGCGCCTCGCCGACCGGCTCTCGGGCTACCTCGTCTACTTCGCGCTCGGCGCAGCGGCGCTCACCTACGCGCTCACGCGCGATCCGCGCTCGACGATCTCGGTGGTGATCGTCGCCGGGGCATGCGGAATCGCCGCCGGGACGCCGCTGGCGATCCTCGGCGCGATCGGCCGCGCCGCGCGCGGCGGTAGCATCATCAAAGGCGGCCGGTATCTCGAATCGCTCTCCACCGTCGACACGGTGGTGCTCGACAAGACGGGGACGGTGACGTACGGAACGCCGCGCATCGCACGCATCGCCGCGGCTGCCTCGGGCGAACGCGAACTCCTGCGCATCGCGGCGAGCGTCGAACAGCGCTCGGAGCATCCGCTCGCGAGCGCGATCGTCGCCCGCGCACGCGAAGACGGGATCGCGCTCGCCGAGCCCGACGACTTCTCGTATGTTCCCGGCCGCGGGATTCGTGCGATCGTCGAAGGCGAGGCCGTCTTTGTCGGCAACGCGGCGTTCTTTGCCTATCACGCCCTGGCGGTGCCCGTCGATGGCACCGATCCGGGCGCGACGACGGTGCTGGTCGCGCGCGGCACGGACGCTCTCGGCACGATCGCGATCGCCGACGTCGTTCGCGATGAAGCGGCCGGCGCGATCGCCGCGCTCGCATCGATGGGAATACGAACGGTGCTCCTGACCGGCGACGTCCAACGCGTCGCGGAGGCGACGGGCCGCGCGCTCGGCGTCGATGAGATCATTGCGGAGATGCTGCCGGAGCAGAAGAGCGCCTACGTTGCGGAACTCGTGCAGAAGGGCCGCACCGTCGCGATGGTCGGCGACGGCATCAACGACGCGCCGGCGCTCGCGGCGGCGACCGTCGGCGTCGCGATGGGATCGGGGACCGACGTCGCGCGCGAAAGCGCCGACGTCGTCCTGCTCGGCAATGACCTTGCGCGCTTCGTCGAAACGATCCGCATCGCGCGGCGGACGCGCGCGATCGTGATGCAGAACTTCGCCGGCACGCTCGCCGTCGACTCGGTCGGCATCCTGCTCGCGGGCTTCGGCCTGCTGAACCCGCTGCTGGCGGCGTTCATCCACGTCGCCTCGGAGCTCACGTTCATCTTGAACTCGACCCGCATGCTGCCGGGGCGCGCGCCCAGCCCCGTCGCTCAGAGCTCGTCGAAGGGCTGAGCTCGGCGCACCTACCCGCGGCCTGCGTGCAACGATGCGGGCGGCCCTTCGACGAGCTCTGGGTGACCGGGGCTCGGGTTAGGTCCGCTTGGCGTAGTTCTCGAAGCCGACGAAGTCGACGACGACGCACGGCTCGTTGCCGACGATCCATGCATCGTGTCCCGGCGGCAGCGACATTGCATCGCCCGGCCCGAAGTCGAGCGTCTTGCCGTCGTCGGTCACCACCGTCATGCGCCCGGAGATCACGTATCCCAGGTGCGCCGCCTGGCACGACTCCGTCTTCGCGATCGGCTTGACGCACTCGGACCACTTCCATCCCGGTTCGAACACCGCGCGTCCGATCGTGTGCCCGCCGACGTTGACGACGTCGAGCCGGCCCTTTGCAAAGGGTCGCGTCTCGTCGGCCTGCGTGAAATTCTTGCGTTCCGCAAATTGGGTGACCGTCGCCATGATGAGTCCTCCACTCCAGTGCCTGGGTTCTCAGTCTACTCCCTCACCGCGGGCGAACCCAACGATCAAGCGATCCCGGCGACGGAACGCGACGTCCGAACGCGGCAGAAGCCTCCGACACGGTCGGCGGCCTGCTAGAAGATGATGCTTGTAATCGCTGCCGTCGCCGCTCTGATCGCTGCCGGGATCGAACTCTATGTGTGGACGATCGCGTTCCGCTGTTCGGTCTGGTCGATGCGCGGACGTTCGTGCACATGCGTGCGTTTCACGCGGAACGCATCACTTGGTCGATCGGACCGGCGCTGCTCGTCGCGGCCTTCGGCAATGCGGCGCTCGCGCTGCAGAAGCCGTCACCCGCGGCGTTCGTCGCGGCGCTGGCCGGGTTTGCGGTCCTTGCCGTCACCGCGTTCGTGCAGATTCCGTTGCACGCGCGTCTCACGTCGGGCGAAGATCCCGTCACGATCGCGCGTTTGAACGCCAACGAGACGGCGCGCGCGTTGCTCACGCCTTCGACGAGTCCATCGTCGACAACGCTCACCGCTTCGTCGATCGAGTCGACGCACGACCTCGCGCCGGCCGGCGGTATCCAGGGGACGATCGCTCTCGTCGAGGCCCTTCGCGCCCGCGGGATTGCCCTCGATGCGTCCGGCACCGAGGTCCTGGGGTCGTTACGAGGGGTACTCGCTACGTCTCATGAGCGACGCACCGTTGCGCGCATAACGTGCCGATCGGCGATCGAGTAATAGAGACGGATGCATTCGCCGTCAACGATCGCGGACGCGGCGAAAGCAATGTCCGTATCCTCCTCGAAACGGCGCTCGCCGGGCAGCACGATCGGATGCTCGCACCGCGCGATGACGCGCGTGAACTTCGGGTCGAAGACGATCCAGCCAATACGCCACGCCGCGGCGCGCGTGGCACCGTTGTAGAACATCACCGGCGCCGCGTCCGAGCCGCGTATCACCGGCCCGGTGCTCAGGTGCCATTCGTCCCAGCCGGGACGCGCCTCGAACAGGGGTGCGCCGACGATCCAGGGTCCGGCGGCGCTCGACGATGACGCGATGCCGACCTTCGAGCGGCCCTCGTGCGCGTACTCGAACAACAAGCGCCAGGTTCCATCGTCGACGGGCACGATCTCCGCCTCTTTCGGGTTCACGACGCCAAGCATCGAAGGCAGCGCGATGCCGCGTTTCTCCAGCCGCTCCAGCGAAGGGCCGGATGCAAGTAGCAGCTCGCCGCGCTTGCGGTGCTCGTTCCACCCCGTGTAGTACACATAGTAGATGCCGTCGACGAAGGAAACGGTGGGATCTTCGCATCCGCCGCTGTCGTACGCGTCCTCAACGTCCTCGCCGGGCGCGATCACAGGAGACGTGCTTAACGCAAAACGCAGCCCATCGAGGGAAACGCCTCGATGGATGCGGGCGAGCTTCTCTGCGGGGACGTCGGAGTAGTTGACGACCCGCAGCAGCAGTTCAAAATGATCTTCGGTGGCCCAGACAAACGGACTCAGCTTGTACATGTCGGCGAGCTCAGGCGAGCACGCATAGCTGACCTCATCGATGTGCTCGAGTCTGAACTTGTGCTGCGGGCTGTTCACCGGCCCGGACGTGCTGGAATGTTCATGTCAGTTGCCGCAGCATGCTTCGGCTGCAAATTCGGTCATGGCCAGATGAGCGCGCGGTTTCGACGGCCACGTCCAAAAAGTGAGAAATTCGGGCCGATCGCGCAGCCTGTCCTGACGTCGCAATCCGACTATACGGCGGTTGTCGCATTGCGAATGTTTCCAAAGCACCATCATCCCAACCGATTGGGTGCTTGATGATGAGCGCCTGCAGCCCGGTATGCAACTTCGTATCAACCTCTCGCCGACGACGAGATGCTGTCTGCGACGGAGGTCGTTCCCGCGGTATCCTCCCCTGTCTACCTCACGAGCAAGAGCCAACGCGCAACAGCACGTACGCTGAGCTCGTCAAAGCGCAGCCGCACTCGCGCCGGCCGAATGCTGCCGGCATGGCGCCCCGTGGAACCTCGTCAGCCCGCCTCGATCTCCACACCGCTCAGGTCGCGCGGCTGACGCGGCATCATGAACGCGATCGGGATGATGCACAGCGCCGCGATCCCGAGCAGCCACGCCTCGTCGGCGAAGGCGAGCGTCTGCGCCTGCGTCACGATCGCTGAAAAAAGTTGGCCCACCGACTGATGCGTGTCGAGGAACTGCTGCACCGGGATGCGCGCGGCGTTCGCCGTGCCGGCGAGAGTGTCGAGGTGAAGATCGGCGCGGCGGTCGATCAGCGTGACCGCGATGGCGCCGGCGATCGAGCCGCCGAGCTGAAACGCGAGCGTGATCAACGCGCTGGCCTGCGGCGCTTCGTTCGGCGGGGTGGTGCTCTGCACGGTGATTAGCAGCGGGATGAACAGCATCGATCCGCCGAGTCCGGCGATGAACAGCGGCAGCACCAGCGTCCAGAAACCGGTCTCGCTCGTCGTCACCCCGACCTGCATCAGCGAACCGATCCCCGCCAACAGAAACCCGGCCGCCATCACCGGCCGCGCGTCGAGCCGTCCGCTCCCCACGAGTCCGGCGACGACCGGCGTGAGCAGCATGACCGGCAGCGCGCGAAAGAGCAGTAAGAATCCTGAGTCGTAAGCGGTGAAGCCGAGGACGTTCTGCGTATACTGCGGCAGCACGAGGATCGTCCCGAAGATCGTCGCCGCCGTCCCGATCGCGATGAGCGAGCCGGCCGCCACCGCACGATAGCGCAGCACGCGCAGGTCCACGATCGGCCGGGACGTGCCGCGCAGTTCCCACACCGCGAACGCGATCAGTCCGGCGATCGCCGCAAACGTCGCGAGCTGGATCTCGACGCTGTTGTACCAATCGCGCCGCTCGCCCTCATCGAGGATGAACTGCAGCGATCCCAGCCCGACGGCGAGAAACGCCACGCCGAGTGCGTCGACCGGCAGCACCCGCGGGCGCGTCGGATTGCGCAGCATCGTCGCGATGATGAACGCCGCCGCGGCGCCGGGGACGAGGTTGATGAAGAAGATCCATTGCCACGAGAGGTTGTCGACGATGACGCCCCCGATCATCGGCGCGACGATCGGCCCGATGAGGATCACGATCGCGAAGAGGCCTTGGCTGGCGCCGACCTGCTCGGGCGGGAACGTGTCGCGAAGCGTCACCTGCGCCGTAGCGATCAGTCCGCCGCCGAACAAGCCTTGCAGGACGCGGTACACGATAAGCTGCTCGATCGAGCCCGCCGTCCCGCACAGGACGCTCACCACGGTGAACCCGACGATGGTGGCGGCGAAGTACTGCCGCCGTCCGAAGCGCGACTGCATCCACGGCGTCAGCGGGATGACGATGACGTTGGCGATGATGTAGGCGGTGACGACCCAGGCGGCTTGATCGAGCGTGGCGCCGAGGTTCCCTTGAATCGTCGGCAGCGCGACGTTGACGATCGACGAGTCGATCGTCTCCAGCAGCGGCGCAAGCAGAACGCCCAGCACCACCACCGGAAGCCGCCACCCCTGCTCGACGACGTCGATCCGTTGGTCCTCGTTTGCCACGTAGCGACTGTAGAGGAAGCCCCGCCGCGGCCGGTAGGACTCTTCACGGACGTTGCCACCGCCGCGGCGGGCCGCGGGTTCCAAGTCGCAACGTGACGCGCATCGGATCGCTCGAGCCGGGGACGCTCGGGCTCAGCACGACCGCATTTCCTGCCGCGACCGCTCCCGACGGCAACGCGCACTTCGTCGCCGCGCAGTGGGTGTGCGCCGCACTGCGCAGCGGCCGCGGATCCATCACCTTCGCCGGTACGCGCTACGCCGTCGATGCGGGGACCGTCGCGTGGATGCCGCCGGGCGAGGTGCGGCTCGCGTTCGACGAGACTCCCGACGTCCTGGCGGTCGCGTTCGTCGAACGTTTTCGCTCGCCGCTCGACGCATGGCGGCCGTTCTCCGCGCCCGTCGTTCGTACGCTCGACGATGACGCGTTCCGCCGCTGGAATCGTCGACTCGACGCGGTGGCGCACAGGCTCGATACCGGCCGGCTCGACGATCGCGACGTCGCCGGCCTCAAGCGCGCGTTTCTCGAGCACTTCTGGCTGCGTTCGTCGCCGGCGGGCCGCGCGGTGCTGCATCGCGCGTTCGGCGAACTGTACCGTTCGCTCGATGCGCCCGTGCGGCTCGAAGAGATCGCCGCGCGAGTCGGCTACACGCGCAACCATCTGAGCGATCTCTTCCGCGAGTTCACGGGTCACCCGATGAGCGCGTGGTCGCTGGGGTTGCGTATGACGCGCGCTCGCGAGCGGCTGGTCACGACCGACGTCCCGATCGCCGATGTCGGCTTGGCGGCAGGCTACGACGACGCTGCGTATTTTGCGCGTGCGTTCCGGCGCTATCACGGCGTTCCGCCCCACGCCTGGCGCATCGCGCACCGTCCCGCTGATCCGCGCTACGCCGCCGTCACCGAACGCAAGGAATACGCGCGCGCACGCGGCGTCGCCTGAGCGCGCAGGATTAGCGCTTATCCGTCTGTCTGTCCTGGTCGCCGTAGGACGACATGCGTGGCCTTCTCCGACGCTGCGAACTCCACGCACTCATATCGCAGAGCCCGCATGTCAACCCCTTCGAACAGCGGCTCTCCCGCTCGGAGCAGGACCGGCGCGATCGCGATGTGCAGTTCGTCGATGAGGCCCTCACGCAGATACTGCCGGATGGTGCCCGGGCCGCCGCCGATCGGTACGTCCCTTGCGGCGGCGGCTTCGCGTGCACGGTCGAGCGCCTCGCGAATGCCTCCGGTGATGAAGCGGAACGTCGTGCCGCCTTCCATCTCGATGGGGGACGAGGATAATGCGTCAAGACGAAGACGGGAGCGTGATACGGTGGAGTGTCTCCCCACCAGCCTTTCCAGTTGGCGTCGGGCCAGTCCCCACGATCGGGTGAGAACATGTTCCTCCCAAGAATCCAAGCCCCAACATTCTGAAAGCCGCGGGCGGCGAAATCATCGTCGATCCCAGTCGTACCGCCGTCCTTGCCGAACAACGTCCGCTGAAACGTACGCGTCGGGACCAGCCACTGGTGGAGTTCCGTCCCGCCGACGCCGAGCGGATTGTTGATGTCTTGATTCGGACCTGCACCGTATCCGTCGAGCGAAACGGTGAAGCCCTCAACGCGAACTCGTGTCATCGTGTACCTTCGTAGACGTCGAACTTCGATCTTTGGACAGCGTATCGATGCCGCCGCAGCGGCGAAGCGCCCTCAGCGCACGCGTGCATACATGACCATGCCGACGATCTCGCCGTCCTTGATCGCGGCGCGGCGCAGCAGCCCTTCGCGCAGGTAGCCGGCTTTTTCGAGGACGCGGTGTGAGGCGAGATTGCGCGCGAACGGCACCGCCCAGATCCGCGTCAGATCGAACGTCTCGAAGGCGTACTCGGTCATCAGCCGCAGCGCGTCGGTGGCGATCCCGCGTCCCCAGACGCTGCGTCCTAGCCAGTAGCCGATCTCTGCGGAGACGCGTTCGATGTCGTGACCCACTGCGATCCCGATCGAGCCGCAGACCTCGCCGTCGACGTCGATCGCGAGGTTCGTCGCGGGGCGATCCATGCGCGTGAGCGCGATCCACTCGCGCGCGTCTTCGATGTCGTACGGATGCGGGAAACGATCCCGCAGGTTGCGGCCGATCGCCGGATCGTTCGCGTGGCGCAGCAGCGCTTCGTCGTCGCGTTCGTCGAACGCGCGCAATCTGCAGAGCGCGCCGGTCAAGGGAAGTTCGGGCTGCGTCATCCGCGCACCGTGAAGCCCTCGCGCCGCTCGTGCACGAGCGGATCGCGCACGGTGAAGGTCACCCGGTCGGCGTGCGCACCGTCCCGGGCCTGCAGCGTCCAGCGTCCGCGGTGCAGCGGCAGGATCCAGCGCGCTCCGTGCGCCGCGATCTGCGTGCCGTTGAGTTCCCAGCGCGCTCCGGCACCGCCGCGCGCGACCACGGCGATCGCGGCCCCGGCGCCCATCTCGAAGATATCGCCGTCATGCGGCGCGACGATCCGCAGCGCGTCGCCCGCCCGCGGCGGCTGCGCCGCGAGCCATCCGTCGTAGACGCGCGGAAGCGGGCCGGCCGGACGGTTCCACGCGACGTTGTCGCCGCTGTCGAGCCACTCGCTCACGACGCTCCCGCACGCCGGCGCCGGTCGCGTCCCGGTCGTCGCGCACATCGGCTTGCGCACGTAGCCGCGCGGCGGAGCGAAGCGCGCGGGCAGTTCGCGTTCGGCGAGTTTGCGCATGATGCGATTCCACAGCGGCGCGGCGCCGCTGACGCCGCTGATCCGCTGCATCGGCGTGCCGTCGAAATTGCCCACCCACGTCGCGACCGTGTAGCGCGGGGTGAAGCCGACGGTCCACGTATCGCGAAACTCCGACGACGTGCCGGTCTTCACCGCGCTCGGAAACGGCGTGCGCAGCAGCGATGCAACGCCGAACGCGCGGGCTCGCGCGTGCGCGTCGGCGAGCATGTCCGTGACCAGCGACCACTCCGACGCCGCTCCGACGGTCGCCGCGCGCTCGTCGCGCCGCGCGAACCCGGCGTGAACGCGGATGAGCCGCCCGCCGTTCGCGATCGCCGCATACGCTCCCGCGAGCTCTTCGAGCGAGACCTCGCCGTCGCCGAGCGCGAGCCCGAGACCGTAATACGCCGGATCGCGGGTGAGATGGCGGAATCCCAGCGCGCGCAAGCGCGCCAGAAACGCCGGAACGCCGACGGCGCTCAGCGTGCGGACCGCGGGGACGTTAAGCGAATCCGCCAGGGCGACGCGCGCGCGCACCGGACCTGCGAACGTATCGCCGTAATCGCTGGGCGCGTACGCGTGCATCTCCGGGAGCGCATAGGTCGTCGGTACGTCTGCGAGGATCGACGTCGGACGCACCGCACGGCGCTCGAACGCCAACTCGTACAGCAGCGGCTTGAGCGTCGACCCCGGCTGGCGCAGCGCGGTGACGCCGTCGTTCTTCCCCGCACCGTCGTCCGCGAAGTACCCTGCCGAACCGGCGTACGCGAGGATCGCGCCGTCGCGGTTGTCGACGACGATCGCCGCACCGTCACGCGCACCGCGATCGCGCAGCGCCGCGACGACCGCCCCGGTCTCGTGCTCGACGAAGGCCTGCAGACGGGCGTCGAGCGTCGTGCGCATGCGCATCGTCGCGGGCGCTGCGCTTGCCGCGAGCCGCAGCAGCAGATGCGGTGCCGCGCCGATCCCTCCGCTGCGCGGAACGATTGTGAGCCGTTCGTCGGCGGCCCGCGCGGCGTCGGCATGCGTCGCCGCTCCGGTCGCGACCATCCGCGTCAGGACGGCACGCTGACGCGCGCGCAGCGCGTCGGCATGCGCGTACGGGTCGAGCCGGACGGGATCGTTCGGAATCGCCGCGAGCAGCGCGGCCTGCGCGAGATCGAGATCGGCGGCCGGGACGCCGAAATACGTGCGCGCACCGGCCTCGACGCCGACGAGGTTGCCGCCCATCGGGAGGCGATTGACGTACGCCTCGAGGATCGCGTCCTTGCTCGTCCCCGCCTCGATCCGGCTCGCGAGCACCGCTTCGGCGACCTTTCCATACAACGTCCGCGGCAGACCGTAGCGCAGCCGTGCCAACTGCATCGTGATCGTCGAACCGCCCGAGACAATCGTCCGCGTCGCCGCGATCTGCCCGGCGGCGCGCGCGAGCGCGAGCGGGTCGACGCCGCGATGCAGGCGGAAGCGCGCGTCTTCGGCCGCGACGACCGCGGCGAGGAAGCGCGGCGAGATCTGCGCGAGCGGGACACGGACCGCGTGTTCGGTGTCGCGCGCGAGCACCGTCCCCAGCACCACGCCGGCGCGGTCTTCGAAGACGAGGGCGTTCGCGCCGCCGGCGAACGCGCGCGGTCCGATCGGCCGCGCGGCATACGCGAGCACGACGACGATCGTCGCCAGCGAGAGCAGCACCGGACGCGAGAGTGTGGCCCGCGGCGCTCCGTTCACGGTCCCTCGCTCTTCCGGGAGCGCCGCATGCACCCTGCGCGCCGTGCGGGTCGTGCGCTTGGCCGGCCAGAAGTTCAGGCGCGTCGTGAACACGCGGCACGCGTCCGTCCTCGCCCTTGCGGCCGGCGTCCTTCTTGCTGCGGGGTGCGCTCGGCGCGGCCCGGAGCCGGCGCCGCTCGCGGCCGTCTCGCCGCTCCCGGTGCCGTCGAAACCGCCGCTGATCGCCGCTGCCCAGCCGGTCGGCGAAGTCGACGTCACCGCGCAGATCCGCGTCCGCTTCGGCGACGATCTGATCCCGCTCGAACAGCTCGAATCGCCCGGCGAACGCGCGATCCTCGCGCACTTCACGATCGATCCGCCGCTTGCCGGCGCGTTTCGGTTCCTCACGCCACGCATGATCGGGTTCGAGCCCGACCGCGCGTGGCCCGCGGCGACGCGCATCCGCGTCACGATCGCCAAGGGATTGCGCACCGTGCACGGGCGCAGTCTCGACGAAGACGTCGCATGGACGTTTCAGACGCCGGCGGTCGAACTCAGCGATCTTCCGGCCGACAATGCGTCGCCGTACACGCTCGCTCCGCGACTGCACCTGACCTCGAACGTCGCGCTCGATCGCGCGTCGCTGCAAGCCCACGCCGTGGCGCATCCCGCCTCGGGCTCAGGTCCCGACATCCCGCTCGTGATCCCGCCCGACACTGCCACCGCGGCGCCGTCGGCGACATCGCCGTCGGCGGGCGCGCCGGACGAGTACGACCCGTCGAGTCAGACGTGGCGGTACCGGCTCGTGCCGTCCGCGCCGCTCGCGAAAGGGACCAAGTACGACGTCGTCTTCTCGTCAGGCATCGCGCCGCGCGACGGGAACGTCCCGAGCGCGACGACCTTCACCGGGCATTTGACGACCTACGGCACGCTGCGCTTTCAATCGGTGCAGTGGGAGCGGCCGGGGCGCTTCGCGGCCGGTTCGCCGTTGCTCGCGTTCAGCAACCCGATCGATCCGAAATCGATCTCGGAGCTGCGCTTGCGGCCGGCGCCGCCGGCGGGCTTGACGCCGTTCGCGATCGCGGGCGGCCGCGTCGCCGTGAATGCGTCGCTGCTGCGTCCGGCGACCGACTACACCGTCGCGATCGGCGCCGGCATCACCGACACGTTCGGTCAGCCTCTCGATGCGGCGCAGACCGCGACGTTCCGCACCGGCGACCTCGCGCCGGACGTCTGGGCGCCCGGGGGCGTCAGCCTGTTTCCTGCATCGAAGGACGTGCGGCTCAACGTCGTCGCGGTCAACGCGCCGCCGGTCGTGCGCGCCGCGTTTCGCGCGCTGACGCCGCCCGACGTGGTGCAGCATCCCGATCCCTACGGCGATCCGGGCCGCGACGACATGCTCTCGTCGTCCGACTCATGGCCCGCATTCGATGCGCGCGCGCCCAAGAACGTCCAGCGCACGTTCGACGTCCCGCTCACGCGCAAGCTCGGCGCACCCGGCGGCGCGCTTGCCTACGGCGTCACGGCGGAGTTCGCACACTCGACGTACCTCACCGAAGGCGTCGTGCAGCTCACCGATTTGGGCGTCTTCGCGCAGTACTTCCCGGACGGCGGGATCGTGCGCGTGCACCGCATCGCCGACGGCACGCCGGTCGCGGGCGCGCAGGTCGCGGTCTATCCCTCGCAAGCGGGGAACGAGACGAAAACGGCGCCGGCCGCGTGCGCGACCGCGACGACGAACGCGGCGGGCGCGGCGACGTTCGCGCGCGGCGGGTTCGCCGCGTGCGCCGCGCGCGATCAAGGAAAGAACGACGCGCCGTCGTTCGTCACGATCGTCCGCCGGGGCGGTGACTGGACGTACGTGCGCACCGATGCGTCGAGCGGCGCGTACGCGGGCGACTTCTGGAACGGCTGGTCGTCGGCGACGCCGATCGCGCGCGGCACGATCTTCAGCGATCGTCAGCTCTACCAGCCCGGCGAGACCGCGCAGATGACCGCTGAGGGCTGGTTTCTCGTCGACGGCGAGCTGCGCCGCGGGACGGCGCCGCTCTACACGCTCACGCTTGAAGCGCCCGACGGCAGCAAAACCGATCTTGGCCGCCGGTCGCTGGACGCGTTCGGCGTGATGGCGTTCCCCGTCGCGCTCGCCGCGCACGCCACGCTCGGCTACTATAGCGTGCACGCGACGGCGGGGAATGGCGAACAGCTCGACGGCTCCTTCCGCGTCGCCGAGTTCAAGCCGCCGAATTTCAAAGTCGATCTCGCGCTCGACCGCGACGTCGTGCAGCGCGGCGCGACCGTCGCCGCCGCCGCGACGAGCACGTATTTGTTCGGCGCGCCCGTCAGCGGCGCGTCGACGAAGTTCACCGTCACCCGCGCCCCGGCGCCGTTCGTCCCGAAAGGCCGCGACGGTTTCGTCTTCGGGCGGCGCTGGTTTTGGCCCGAACAGCAGCCCGACGCCGCGACCGACGTCCTGCAGTCGACCCTCGCCGTCGACGCGCAAGGGAAGAACGCCGTCAGCGTCCCGGTCTCCGGCGAGCTTCCGTACGCGATGACGTATCGCGTCGACGCCGACACGACCGACGCGTCGAACGTGGACGTCGCCGACTCGAAGACGTTCACCGCTCTGCCGAGCGCGACGCTCGTCGGCATCAAGAGCGACGACGTCGGGATCGCGGGAACGCCGCTGCACGTCGGGGTGATCGCGAGCGATCCGGGCGGGGCCAGCATCTCCGCAACGGCGGTGCACCTCGAACTGCAGGCGGCGGACTACAGCAGCGCCACGCAAATCGTCGAGGGTGCCGAGCGGTCCGTCGACGCGGTCACGTACCGTACCGTCGCCGCCGCGGACGTCACCACCGCTGCCGCCCCCGTCGATGCCGCGTTGACCCCGCCGAAGGCCGGCACGTACCGCCTGCGCGCGACGGTCGCCGGCAACAACGGGGAAGCGACCGAGACCGACTGGGAGATCTTCGTCGCGGGCGAGGGCGCCGACGCGTGGTATGCGCGCGATCCGAGCGTCGCATCGGTGAAGCTCGACAAAGACACCTACAAACCCGGCGACACCGTGACGGCGCTCGTGCAGTCGCCGTTCCCGAGCGCGGAACTGCACGTCGCAGTCGTGCGCCACGGCGTCCTGTGGGAGACGACGCAGGTGACGGCGAGCCGCGTACCGGCCGTGAAGTTCACCGTGACGTCGGAGATGCTCCCGAACGTCGCCGTCGAGGCACTGCTCGTGCGGCGCGGCCCCGTTCCGTCGCACGTGTCGCCCGCCGGCGGCAACGCGCTCGCGCGCGTCGGCTTCGCGTCGTTCAACGTTGCGCTGGACGCGAAGTATCTGCGCGCAACCGTGCGCGCCGGCAACTCCGTCACCGCGCCGGGCGCAGCGCAGACGGTGCGCGTTCACCTGACCGACGCGGCGAACCGACCCGTCGCCGGTGAAGCGACGGTGATGGTCGTCAACGACGCCGTCCTGCAGTTGACGGGGTATCGTCCGCCCGATCTTGTCAAGCAGATCTACGCCGACCAGCCGATCTCGACGCGATACGCCGACAACCGCGGCGCGCTGGTGCTCGCGACGCTGCAGCGCCCGCTCCAGAAAGGCTGGGGCTTCGGCGGCGGGCTCTCGGGCGAAGACGCCGATCCGCGCGTGCGCCGCAAGTTTTCGCCGCTCGCTTTTTTCGCCGGCGCGCTGCGCACCGACGCGAACGGCGACGCGAGTGCGACGTTCACTCTCCCCGACGATCTCACGACGTGGCGGATGATCGCGGTCACGGCGAGCGCCGACGGCCGCTTCGGCAACGCCGACGCGACCTTCCGCACGACCTTGCCGCTGATCGCGAATCCGGTGCTCCCGCAATTTGCGCGGCCCGGCACCGGCGATCGCGGCGACCTCCGCATCGACGCGCGCTTCGCCGGGCCGCTCGCGTTTCTGATCGGCGGCAAAGCGGTCCCGGCGACGACCCTGCAGACGCCGCTCGAAGCGATCACGCGCGCGTACCGCTTCTCGATCGTTGCAACGGGGACCGGCGACGCGACGGTTACCGTCAACGTGCGCGGCGCGCACGCCGCCGACGCGTTCGCGATCCCGCTTCCGGTGCGCGATGCGGACGTTGCGGAAGCGGTCGCGCAGACGGGGACGACGCTCGACCACGCGAGCGTCGGGCTGAACGTCGCATCCGGCACACCGCGCGACAGCGGCGGGCTCGACATCGTGCTCGCGTCGTCACTGCTCCCGGAGATCGACACGGCGGCGCAGCGCGCGCTGCTCGGCGACGATCGCCTCGCACTCTCGTCCGCGAGCCGACTCGCGATCGCCGCCGATCTCGTGACGCTGGCCGCGCGCAGCGGCGGCGATGCGACGCTCGCGCGGCGGCGCGCCGCCGCGGAGCTGACGACGCTCGCGAGCTTGCGCCGCAGGGACGGCGGCTTCGCGCCGTATTGGCAGGCGGAGAAATCCGACGCCTGGGATTCGATCGGCGTGCTCTCCGCGCTCGCGAGCGCCCGCGCCGCGAAACTGCCCGTCGATGGGGCGCTGATCGGCGGCGCATCGGCCTACGTCGCGGCGGTGCTGAACGATCCGCCGGCGCACGTCGCGTGGTGCACAAACGCGTCCTGCAAGGCGCAGCTGCGACTCGCGGCGCTGATCGCGCTCGCCGACGCCGGCGACCGGCGCTCGACGTTTCTCGGCCAGATCGATGCCGAGGCGGCGCACTTCGACTTCGCCGATCGAGCGCGGCTCGCGCGCGTCATGACCGGTGATCCGGGCTATGCGGATCGCGCCGCGGCCCTCGCCAAGGCGATCGACGATCTCCTCACCGCGACGGCGCGCGGCGCCGCTGTAACGCTCCCGGCGCGCTACGCGTGGCGCGATTCCCGCGTCGTCGCCCAAGCCGAAGCGCTGCGGCTCGAACTCGCGCGCGGCGCCGACGGCGAGACGATCAATCGCGTCACCCGCGCCCTGCTCGACATGCGCCGCAACGGTTCGTTCGGATGCGCGTGCGAGAACGCCGCCGCGCTCGCAGCGCTCGTCGACGTCTCCGCGCGCGAGTCGCGGGCCGACTTCACCGCCGCCGCGGCGATCGGCGGACGTACCGTCGCGACGGAACGGTTCAGCGGCGCCCGTGCCGCGCAGCGCAGCACGACCGTCGCGATGCGCGATCTCCCGCGTGGGCGCAGCGACGTGACGCTGACCAAACAGGGATCGGGAACGATGCACTACGGGGTGACCTACCGGTACCGTCTCGCCGGCGCGGCGCCGGGCCGCCTCAACGGCTTGCGTGTCACCCGCATCGTCCATCCGGCGAACTCTGCGACCGTGCTGGCGTCGTTCGGCCTTGCAATCCCGTCGTCGCCGCTCGAACTCGCGGCCGCGCAGGTCTACGACATCGAACTGCAGGTGATTTCGGACCATCCGGTCGAGCGCGTGCTGATCAGCGATCCCTTGCCTGCCGGTATGCAGGCCGTCGACACCGGGTTCGCAACCGCGTCGACCGCGGTCCAGGCGCCGCAGAGCGCGTGGGAGATCGGCGATCAGCAGATACGTTCCGACCGGATCGAAGCGTACGCGGATCGCCTCGACCCCGGGATATACCGCCTGCACTATTTGGTACGCACCGTGACGCCCGGAACGTACGCCTGGCCCGGAGCGGACGCCCACTTGGCCGACCGGCCCGACGAGTTCGGCCGATCGGCCGTGTCGACACTCACGGTTCGCACGAAATAGGACGATAGAAAGAGGGAAGGAGGCCGGATGTCGTGGATACGGCAAGCGGATTCTCCCGAGGCATTGCGGATTCCGCATCGCCTCGCATTCCCGTTGAGGTTGCGCATGAGCGTATTTCCTGTCCCGTCACCGGAGGAAACGCCGCGCGCCGGTTCACCGTCCGCTCCGGTGGATCCGGCGCACGCGGCGGCTGCATTGACCGAGGCGCAAAAGCGCGCCGCGGAACGTCGTCTGGCTGCAGAACAACTGCTCGCGCAAGCGCGCATGCTCGAAGAGCGCATCGGCATCGAAGCCGAACAAGCGCGCATCGCGAGCGCGCGTGCCCGCGTGGGTCAAATCAGCGCCGCGCTGAACGCGGCCGTCGCCGACGAACACGGCGCGAAAGAGATCGCCGAGGGCGCGGCGACCACCCTGCAAGCGGTGATCCAGGAGCGTGAGAAGCTGCAGTCGCGGGTGGACGAACTGCGCAGCGCGATCGAGGCCGCCCAGGAAGACGTAACGGCGCTCGAAACGCGGCTCGCGGACGCGCGAAGCATCGTGCAGCGCGGGGTCGCCGCGCAGAACGATGCATCGGCGCAGCTGGACGAGCTCGCGCGCGCGGAACAGCAGGCGCGCGCGGAAGCCGAGGCGGCGGAGGCGGGGCTGCGCGAGCGCATCGCGGCGCGCGAGCAGCTCGAGGCCGAACTGCGTTCGGTCGAGACGACCGTCGTGCCGTTCTCCGGCGCGGCGCCGTCGCTCGAATCGATCGACATGCTCAACTCGCTCGAGAAACAGATCGACGCCGGCAGCGAAGCGTCGCGGCGCGTCGCCGAACGTCGAGCAGCCGACGAAGCACGGCGCCGCACGACCAACTGACGATGAAAATGCTCGAATTCGGCGTCTGCCGCAATGCGGCGTGCCCCAAAGCGGCGACCAGCGAACCGATCGAACTGTATCCGGGCCCGGGCGAGTACTGCCCGGATTGCGGCGAGCGGCTCGACCCGCTCCCCGCACCGTCCGCCGCAACATCCACGGCGCCTGCTCCGAGCGCGCCGCCGCCCGTTCCACCGCCGCCGGCCGCGGTCGCGCCGCCGCCGGCCGCGCCCGCAGCCCCGCGTCCGGCGGCTGCCGTGCCGGCAGCGCCGGTCGTCCCCCCGCCCGCTCCGGCCGCGCCTCTGCCGCCGCCCGCCGCGGCCGCGCCCCCGCCGCCCGCGCCGGTTCCCGCGGCACCCGTCGCTCCGCCGCGCGCCGCCTCGACGTCGCGCGTCGCGTTTTCGCAGGACGACTTCGAAAAATTTCGCGCTCAAGTCGATGAGGCTCCGGCCGCGCCGCCGCCGACGCGCGCCGTTTTCCGGCCCCCGATCGTCGCGATCGCGGCGGCGGTCGTCGTCGTGCTGCTCGTCGTCGTCGTCGCCGTTTTCGGTTTGCGTTCGCGCTCCGGGAAATCAGGATCCGCCGCGGTCGCGGCGGCGCAGCTCTGCGGATCGCCCGGCACGGCCGAACTCGCGTCGGCGATCGCGCAAGCCTACGCGAAGAAGACGGGGAAGCCCGCTCCGACCGTCACCACTTCCGATTCGAACGCGTCACCGTGCGACGTGCGGTTCTGGACCGCCGGCGGCGGCGACGCGCGCGCGATCATCGCCCACGACGCGGTCGTCGCGATCGTGAACCCGCAGAACCCCGTCTCGCGCCTCAGCCCGACGCAACTGCGCGGGATCCTCACCGGGAAAATCACCGATTGGTCGTCCCTCGGCGATACGCCCAAGCCGATCATCGCGATGCTGCCGGAGAGCGGCAGCGACGAGGTGCGCGTCGTGCAGCAGACGCTCTTGCGCGGCGTGAAGAACGCAAGCACCGTCGTTCACGCGCCGTCGACCGCGGCGGTGGTGCGGGCCGTCGCCGGGGCCAGCGGCCGCAGGTTCATCGGTCTGGTGTCGTTCAGCGGCGCGGTCCCCGGCAAGGTGCTCGCGATCGGCGCTTCGACCCCGCCCAGCGTCCTCTCGATCGCCGATCATCGCTACCCGTACTCGTACGACGTAATGGTCGGGTCGGATTTTCGCACCCCGCCCGCTGATGCGGCGGCGCTCATCGCATTCGCCCGTTCGGACGAAGTGCAAGCGATCGTCACCCATGCGGGCTTCATCGGAAGGCATGGTTTCTGAGTGAGCACACGTCGTCGTTTCACTGCCGGCGTTGTCGCCATCGCGCTGCTCGGGGCACTCGGCCCCGCGAGCGCGGCGCCGCGTGACACGATCGTGTTCGGGTGCGCAGTCTCGCTCACCGGGTCGCTCGCCGCCGAAGGGAAGCTGACCCGCGAAGGGTACGATTTCTGGATGCGCTACGTGAACTCGCACGGCGGAATCCGCGTCGGCCAAACCGCGTACAACGTCGACATCAAATACGCCGACGACGAGTCGACCGCGCAGACGACGGCCAAGCAAGTCGAAAGCCTGATCACCGACCAGCACGTCGATTTCATCCTCGGGCCGTATGCGTCCGGACCGACCTTCGCCGCCGCGTCGGTCGCCGAAAAGCACAAGATCCCGATGACCGATAGCGCGGGCGCCGCGGAACGCATCTTCAATCAGGGCTATCGCTACACGTTCGGCGTGCTCTCGCCCGCGCGCAAATACCTCGTCGGGATCATCGAGTTCGCGGTGAAGCGGTCGCCCAAACCACGCACGGTCGCGATCAGCGCGGCCGGCGACGCGTTCTCGCTCGAAGTACAACAGGGTGCGGTGCAGTCGGCGAACGATCACGGCCTGCACGTCGTCTACGCCGAGCACTACACCGATGATCCGGCGTCGATCGCGGCGGCGGCTTCCGCGATCAAGGCGGCGAACCCCGACATCGTGCTCAACGCCGGCCACTTGCAGGACGCGCTCGCGATGCATCGGGCGCTGCGCGATCAGAAGGTCGCCGCGAAGATCTACGGCTACTCGGTCGGCCCCGATACGCCGGAGTTCCGCAACTCGCTCGGCGCCGACGCGCAGGGCGTCGTCGGGAGCGCGCAGTGGTCTCCGGCGGTCACCTACAAGGCCGACCCCGGCTTCTACGCCACGGCGCGCCAGTACGCGCAGGCGTTCACCAAAGACGTCGGCCACACGCCCGACTACCACAACGCGGAAGCGTCGGCGGCCGCCCTCGCGTTTCAATACGCGATCGAGCGCGCAGGATCGAAAGACCACGAAGCGGTCCGAGACGCGCTCGCGAAACTCGACGTCGTGACGTTCTTCGGCCTGCTGAAATTCGACACGCGCGGACTCAACGTCTTCAAGCCGATGGTCGTTAATCAGATCCAAGGCGCGAAACTCGCGACGATCTACCCCTACCGGCTTTCCGATGCACCGCCGGTCTATCCGGCACCGGCCTGGACCGTCTCGCAAAAATGACGCCGTTCGCGCCCTCTCCAGGCAAGCGGTAAAACCCGGCGGAACCGCACGGTCTCAGTGGTGCCGCGGTGCGCTGCTCGCACCGGGCACGCCGGTTGCGTTGCGCGGCCGCAGGTCGTGCCGCGCATCGATCGTCCGAATCACGTGCGAGTACGATGAGATGATGATCGACTGCGTGAACGCCGAACCGCGACGATAGCGTACGCCGTCGAGGAACTCGCCGTCGGTGACGCCGGTGGCGGTGAAGATCGCCAGCTCGCTCGCGCAGAGATCGTCGAGCGTCAGCGTGCGCCCGATGCGCAGCCCTTCGCCGCGCGCGATCTCTTCGTCGCGCTCGTCGCGCGCCCACAGCCGGCCTTGCATCTCGCCGCCCAGCGCACGCGTCGCGCACGCCGCGATGACGCCTTCTGGCGCGCCGCCGATCCCCGCCAGCATGTCGACGCGGGCGCGATCTTCGAGCACCGCGTACACGGCGTTCGCGACGTCGCCGTCGCCGAACACGCGCACGCGCGCGCCGACGGCGCGCACCGCGCGCATCAGGTCTTCGTTGCGCGGCCGCTCCAGCAGCGCGACGGTGAGGTCGGCGACTTCGCGTCCCTTTGCCCGCGCGAGCGCGCGCAAGTTCTCTTCGAGCGGGACGTCGATCGAGACGACGCCGCGGCCCGCCGGGCCGGTGACCAGCTTCTCCATGTACGGGACGCGGGTGCGGAAGAGCGCGCCGCGCGGCGCGGCGGCGATCACCGCGATCGCGCCGGGGCCGCCTTTCGATGCCAGCGTCGTCCCGTCGATCGGATCGACGGCGATGTCGAGCGACGGACCTTTGCCGTTCCCGACCTCCTCGCCGTGATAGAGCATCGGGGCTTCGTCTTTCTCGCCCTCGCCGATGACGACGACGCCGGAAAGATCCGCGCTCGCGAGCGCCGTGCGCATCGCTTCGACCGCCGCACCGTCGACGGCGTTCTTGTCGCCGAGGCCGACGAGCCGGCCGGCCGCGATCGCAGCGGCTTCAGTACCGCGAACGAACGCATATTCGAGCGCATGGGTCTCCATAGGAGGCCTATTTCTAGGTGGCCGCTTGCTCAAAACCTGCCGAAACGCACATTCGCAGGTAAAGAAACGCACGGCCCCCGCCGCCGCGCCCTAGACGTGCGCGGCGATGAACTCCGCGATGCGCGGATAGATCGACTCGCGATAACGGCGCCCGTTGAAGACGCCGTAGTGGCCGACCCCGGGCTGCAGCAGATGCTCGCGATCCTCGGCGAGGATCGACGTCGTCAACCCGTGCGCCGCGAAGGTCTGTCCGGGTCCGCTGATGTCGTCGAGTTCGCCCTCGACCGTCATCAGCGCGGTACGTGCGATCGCGGCCGGATCGACGGGACGTCCGCGCCACGTCATCGTCCCGCTCATCAGCGCCGCGCGCTTGAACACGACGTCGACCGTCTGCAGGTAGAACTCGGCCGGGATATCCATCACCGAGAGATATTCGTCGTAGAACGCACGCCGTTTCGCCGCATCCTCATCGTCGCCGCGCACGAGCGCGTTGAAGATCTTGAGATGCGCTTCGATGTGCCGGTCGGGGTGCATCGCGACGAACGCGCCGAGCTGCAGGAAGCCCGGATAGACGCGGCGTCCGGCGCCGCGATACCAAGACGGCACGCGCGCGGTGAGCTCGCGATCGAACCATTCCAGCGTGCGGTTCGCGGCGAGCTTCGTCGGCGCGGTCGGCGATGCGTCGACGTCGAGCGGGCCGCCCATCAGCACCATCGAGCGCGGCTGTGCGGGATCGTCGTCCTGCGCCATCAGCGCGACGGCGCTGAGCACCGCCGGCACCGGCTGACACACGCCGATCACGTGAACGTCCGGACCGAGGAGACGAATCCAATCCATCAGATAGCCGATGTAGTCGTCGAGATCGAACGAACCGGCCGAGACCGGGACGTCGCGCGCATCGGTCCAATCGGTGATGTACACGTCGTGTTCGTCGATCAGGCTCTCGACGGTCCCGCGCAGCAGCGTCGCGTAGTGACCCGAGAGCGGCGCGACCAGCAGCACGCGCGGCACCTCGCGGGTTCGTGGGCGCTCGAAGCGGATCAAATCGCCAAACGGCCGGGAATCGATCGTCGCGATCGTCTCCGGGACGTTCCACGCCGGTTTGCCGCGGCGCTCGGCGACGCCTGAGAAGACGTCGGCCGACGCCGAGATCATCCGGGCAGGCAGCGTATAGGAGAACGGAGAGAAGGGATTGCCGAAGAAGAATTTTGCCGTTGCCGCGGACCAGCGGGCGGGAGCCATCGCGAGATAGGCCGCGTCGTACAGTTCGTAGTTGATGGAAAAGACCTCCGTGCCGCGCTTACCCGTTTCCCTGCGGCTTCCTCACCGTGGAAAAAAGCCCTCGGTCGGCCCCTCGGAAGGTGAAAACGGTATTCGGGCGCTACGATAACGCCACGATTCGCTCGCTGGTTCTCGCAGGCCCGGAGGTTGACGGATGTTTGACGGTCAGGTCGCACTGGTCACCGGGGGCACGCGCGGCATCGGCGCCGCGATCACCGAGATGCTGGCGAAGAGCGGCGTGAAGGTCGCCGCCGGCTACAGCCGCGGCAAAGGCGCGGCGGAGCACCTGCAGCAGCGGCTCGAAAAAGAAGGCGCCGCGGTCTCGATCCATCAGGGTCGCGTCGACGCGCCGGACGACTGCGAGCGCGTCTTCGGCGAGGTGATCGAGAAGTTCGGCCGCGTCGACTATCTGGTCAACAACGCCGGGATCACGCTGGACAAGACGGTCCGCAATATGACCGTCGACGATTGGCAGAACGTCCTCAACGTCAACCTGTTCGGCGCGTTCTGCATGACCAAAGCGGTGCTCGAGCACATGATCGAGCGCGGCTCCGGACGCATCGTGAACATCAGCTCGGTGATCGGCGAGACCGGGAACGTCGGGCAGGCCAACTACGCCGCCTCGAAAGCGGGGCTGTTCGGCTTCAGCAAGAGCCTCGCGCTCGAGATGGCGCGCCGCGGGATCACCGTCAACACGGTCGCGCCGGGCTTCATCGCTACGGAGATGGTCGCGCAGATGCCGCAGGCCGCGCTCGACTCGGTCGTCGAAAAGATCCCCCAGCGCCGCTTGGGCAAGCCGGAAGAGGTCGCGCGCGTCGTGCGCTTCCTGCTCGAAGACGAATCCAGTTACATCACGGGCGCCGTCTACACGATCAACGGGGGCCTCGACATGTGATGAACGACGAGAACGAACGAGTCTGGCGCGGCGTCGGCGAGTTCATTCGCGCCCAACGGGAGCTCGCGAACTTGTCGCTGCGCCAGCTCGCCGACATCGCGAAGATCTCGAACCCCTACCTGAGTCAGATCGAGCGCGGGATCCACAAGCCTTCGGCCGACGTGCTCAAGAACTTGGCGTCCGCGCTGAAGATCTCGGCCGAGACGATGTACACGCAAGCCGGTCTCCTGGACGGCAGCCCGACGGAGCGCGCGCAGTTCGAGGGCGTCGAGCAGGCGATCCGGCTGGACGCCCAGCTCAGCGCAGACCAGAAGGACACGCTGATCCGGATCTATCGCGGCTTCCTGGAGCGGCTGCCGGCCTCATGAAGCAGGACCCTCCTGCGACGTTAGTATTTGACGCACATAGCATCTGCTTGGTATAGTTAGCGCACCACCTGAATCTGCGCCTTCGGGCGCTGGAGATCCGCTAACGTGCCTGCCACCTACATCGAGACGATCGAGAAACTGCAGCAGCAGGGCCTGGAGACGCTGAAGCAAGCGCAGGCCGTCCAGATCGCCGCCATCCACTCGGTCCGCGAGATCGTCGCCTCCGCCCCGGCCGTCCCCTCGGTCCCGTCGTTCGACAAGATCCCGTCGCTCGCCGAACTCACCGAACTGAGCGCGTCGTTCGCGAAGAAGTACGTCGACCTGCAGACGAGCTATTTCAACGAACTCGCCGGCGTGTTCGCCACCGTCCAGAAGGACGCTGCCGCGGCCCTCGATCGCGCCGCCGCGACCGCGAAGACCCAAGCCGAAACCGTCGCGAAGTAACCTTCGCCCACCGGCAACCCCGAGCCGTCGCACCCCAATGCGGGTGCGGCGGCTTTTTTTGAAGCGCAGCCCCCTTCGTGCACCTCGGAGGCGCGGGGCGCGTCCGTCGCGCAGTGTCGACGATGCTCGACACCGGAACGTCCCTGCTCTCCGCCGTCGACCTGGCGCGCCGCATCGCGGCCAAGGAGTGCTCCGCCGTCGAGGTGATGCAGTCGCATCTCGAGCGCATCGCGCAGATGAACCCGCAGCTCAACGCGATCGTCACGGTCGACGCTGAGGGCGCGCTCGCCGCAGCGTACGCAGCGGACGCGCGCCAGGCCCGCGGCGAACCGCTCGGGCCGCTGCACGGTCTTCCCGTCGCGCACAAGGACACGTTTCTCACTCGCGGGATGCGCACGACCTTCGGCTCGCCGATCTACCGCGACTTCATCCCCGACGTCGACAGCCTCGTCGTTGCGCGCCAGCGCGACGCGGGCGCGATCGCGGTCGGCAAAACGAACGTGCCCGAATTCGCCGCCGGCTCGCAGACGTTCAACACCGTCTTCGGCGCGACGCGCAATCCGTTCGACACCTCCAAGACCTGCGGCGGAAGCAGCGGCGGCGCGGCGGTCGCGCTGGCGTGCGGGATGGTCGCGCTCGCCGACGGCAGCGATCTCGGCGGTTCGCTGCGCAACCCCGCCAACTTCTGCAACGTCGTCGGGCTGCGCCCCTCGGTCGGGCGGGTGCCGCAATGGCCCGCCGACGATCCGTGGAACACGCTCTCGGTCGCCGGCCCGATGGGACGGAGCGTCGCCGACGCGGCGCTGCTGCTGAGCGTGGTCGCCGGCCCCGACGCACGCGCGCCCCTCGCGATCGCGGAAGACGGCGCGATCTTTCGCGCACCGCTGGAACGCGACGTGCGCGGCACGCGCGTCGCGTGGAGCGCGGACCTCGGCGGCCTGCCGGTCGAACCGGCGGTGCGCGCGGTCCTCGCGTCGCGGCGGCACGTCTTCGATGATATGGGCTGCATCGTCGATGAGGCCACGCCCGATTTCAGCGGCGCCGACGATGCGTTCCGCGTCCAGCGCGGGATCGCGTTCGCGCAGGCGCACGCCGAACTCATCGCGCAGCGCCGCGCCGATTTCAAGGACGCGATCGTCTGGAACACCGAGTACGGACTTGCGCTCACCGGCGCGGACGTCGCCCGCGCGCAGGCGCTGCGCGGCGCGCTGTTCGCACGCATGCACGACTTCATGGAACGCTACGAGATTCTCGTCGCACCGGTGAATCAAGTGACGCCCTTCGACGTCGACACATCGTACCCGACCCAGATCGACGGCGTCGCGATGGAGACGTACATGGATTGGATGCGCTCGTGCTATCTCATCACGGTCACGGGCCATCCGGCGATCTCCGTCCCGTGCGGCTTTACCCCCGACGGCCTACCGGTCGGCATCCAGCTCATCGGCCGGCACCGCGGCGAACGCGCACTCCTCGAATTCGCCCACGCCTTCGAACAAGCCAACGCCCCGTCACCCTGAGCTTGTCGAAGGGCCGCCGCCTGGACGGTATGCTTTTGGACAAGCCGGCCCCGCGAGCGCGAAACTCACGCCGCCGCTCGCCGATATCTTAGGTACCGCAGTCACCGCACGAACCGATCCACGCACCCGCCGGCTCAACCGGGCGTCGCAAGTCGTGGACGGCGGCGGCCGATACGTGAGGCCGCGCGGTTTGCAGCGCGCGGGGCGGTCGCTTTTCTGCGACGAAGCGCCGCGTCATGACGATCGGCATTGTCGGCAGCGGCGCGGTGGGCACGACGCTCGCGCGCGGCTTGAGCGAACGCGGACACCAGCTCACGCTCGGAACGCGCCGCCCCGACGATCATCGCGCGCTCGAGCCCGCCGTCCGCATCGGCGCGTTTGCGGATGCCGCGCGCGACGGCGACGTTGTGATTCTTGCGGTGCGCTGGAGTGCCGTCGAAGACGTGTTCGCCGCGATCGGCGCCGAGACGCTTCGCGGCAAGGTGCTGATCGACGCATCGAACCCTCTGCGCTACGAGAACGGGCGGCCCGTCGGGCTCGAAACGCTGGCCGAAGGTTCCGCGGCCCAGCGCGTCGCGGCGCTCGCGACGGGCGCGCGGGTCGTGAAGGCGTTCAACGTCGTCGGTGCCGGATTGATGGTCGCGCCGCAGATCGCCGGCGGCCCGCCCGATATGTTTCTGTGCGGCGACGACGCCGACGCGAAGCGCGTCGTCTCCCAGCTTTGCGACGATCTGGGCTATCCGGCGCTCGACGTCGGTCCGCTCGTGCGTGCCGCGGAACTCGAGCACCTTGCGATGCTGTGGATCTCGCTTGCGATGACCGGCGCGTTCGCGAAGCACGCGTTCAAACTGTTGAGGGAACCGAACCGCGGCTAGATCGAGAGGTGCGAGCGCCGAGCCCGTTACACGCGGCGTTCGACCAGCAGCGCCTGCGTCGCCGCCGCGAGGTAGCCGCCTTCGTCGGCGAGCCGTGCGGTGCTGATGCCTAGGCCGTCGTCGCTCAGCGTCGAGCGCGCGTCGAGCAGGACCCACTCGCCGCGCGGTTCGCGTTCGATCGCTACGCTCAACGACGGCGGGACGAAGAGCCACTTGTCCATCGGCAGTTCGCCGCTGACGCCGTTCGCCGAATCGACGACGACCAGCGCGCGATCGAGCGGCTCCAGCGAATCGCCGGCGATCAGCGGAATGCGCACCCGCGTCCACACGGCTTTCGGACCTTGCGCGAGCGTTCGGGTCGCGTAGCGCCATTCGATCGATTCGCCGTAGCCCCAGCCCTGCAGCCAATCGCGCTGGGCTTGCTCCGAAGGGAGCGGCGGCGGCGTGTCGGGCGACGTCGCCGCGGGCGGGACGCTGCCCGGCGATTGCACCGCAATCCGCCATGCACGCGCGCTGACGACTTCGCGGCCGTCGGCCTCGAGCGCGCCCTCCAGCATCTCGATCCGCTTCCCGGGCCGGACAATGCGTGTGCGCACCGTCATGCGCGCGATCGGGATCGGACCGAGAAACTCCGCGTTGATCCGCGCGAGCCGCATCCCTCCGCGCGGGTGCTGCGCGAGCATCGCGCGCGCGAGCAGCGCCGTCGGCGGCCCGCCATGCTGGAGGCGCGCGTCCCACGGACTCTGCGTCGCCCGCGACGCGACGAACGTCTGCGCGTCGACGCGCTCGTAGTACGCCGGCTCCATCCGAGGCGCGCTACGCGAGCGTCACCGCGATCGTCGCGCGAAGGCGCTGCAAGGCTTCGCGTATCTCGTCGGCGTTGATGATCAGCGGCGGGACGAACCGCAGCGTGTTGCGGCCGGCGGCGTTGATCAGCAGTCCGTTGTCGAGTCCGTGCGGGACGAACGCGCTCGCAGCGTGCGGTTCGCGCACCGGCAGTCCGAGCATCAGCCCGAAGCCGCGCGGCTCGTCGAAGACTGCGGGAAACTCCGCGGCGATCTGCCGCAGCTCCGCCAGCAGCAGCGCACCCATCGCCTCGACGTGCGTGTCGAGGTCGAGGATCTCGCGGATCTTCAGATGCTCGAGCGCCGCCGCCGCAGGAACCGGCGAGCCGCCGAAAGTCGTGCCGTGATCGCCCGGCTTGAGCGACGACGCCGCTTCACCGCGCACGATCAGCGCCCCGATCGGCAAGCCGTTCGCGAGTGATTTCGCCAGCGTTAACGAATCGGGGAGCACGTCGAAGAATTGGTGCGCGAAGAGTCTTCCCAGCCGCCCCATCCCGCATTGAATCTCGTCGAAGATCAGGAGCGCGCCGCGCTGCGTGCACAGCCGCCGCGCTTCGAGCAGATACTCGCGCGTCGCCGGAACGACGCCGCTCTCGCCTTGCACCGGCTCGATCAGAAACGCCGCCGTGTGCTCGGTGATCGCGCCGTCGAGCGCGGCGAGATCGTTAAACGCGACGTGCCGGAAGCCGCGCGGCAGCGGTTCGAAGCCTTCGTGATATTTGGGGTTGTCGGTCGCCGCGAGCGCACCCATGGTGCGGCCGTGAAACGAGCCCTTGGCGGAGAGGATGACGTTGCGTTCCTTCTCGCCGCGGCGCCACGCGTGCTTGCGCGCCAGTTTGATCGCCGCTTCGTTCGCCTCGGCGCCGCTGTTGCAGAAGAAGACCGCGTCGAAGCCCGCGAGTTCGGCAAGGCGGTCGGCGAGCGTTCCGGTCGGTTCGTAGTGCACGAGGTTCGAGACGTGCACGAGGGTCGCGGCCTGCTCCGCAACCGCGCGCGCGATGCGCGGATGCGCGTGGCCGAGCGCGCACACCGCGATCCCGGCGACCATGTCGAGATAGGCATTGCCCGACTCGTCGTACAGCCGGCAGCCTTCGCCGCGCACGATGTTGATCTCGAGCCGCCCGTAGTTCGCCATCACGTGCGGATGCTGCGTCACCAGACGCGCCCCGCGGTTGACCGGTTGCAAGGCGCTCCGCCCCAGGCTCCGCGCCCCCCACGCTTCGCGCGGGGCACCCGTGTCCGAGCTCGTCACAACGTTGTCGTAGGAGTCCGATTTCACTGCACTCGCTCCATCACCACGCTCAAGTCACGTCCGGTAATGCGCGTTGATGCGCACGTAGTCGCCGGTGAGGTCGCAGCCCCACGCCGTTGCCGTCGCGTCGCCGATTCCGAGATCCAGCCGCACGTAGACGGTGTTTTCTTCGAGGACGTGATGCGCTTCGGCTTCGCTCATCGCCTCGATCGCGCCGCGTTCGACCCAGGTGTGCTCGCCGAGGTAGAGCGACCACGTCTCGGGGTTCATCCCCGCCCCGACCGAACCGGCGGCGGCGACGATGCGGCCCCAGTTCGGATCCTCGCCGTAGAGCGCCGTCTTCACCAGGCTCGAGTTGATCACGGCGCGGGCGATCGTGCGCGCCTGGCGTTCGTCGTGCGCGCCGCTGACGTTGAACGTCAGCGTCTTGGTCGCGCCTTCGCCGTCTTTCACCATCGCCACGGCGAGGTCGCGGCAGACCGCCTTCAACGCGGCTTTGAACGCGTCGCTTACGGGCGCGTCTCCCGGCTTCGCGCACGCGTACACCGAGTCGTTGGTCGACATGTCGCCGTCGACCGAGATCATGTTGAACGTCCCGTCGACCGCTTCGCGCAGCGCGTCCTGCAGCGACGCCCGCGAGACCGCGGCGTCGGTGACGAGGAACGCGAGCATCGTCGCCATGTTTGGCGCGATCATCCCGGAGCCTTTGGCGATCCCGCCGATCACCCGGCGTTCGCCGTTCTCGTGCCACGCGTAGGCGGCGAGCTTCGGCACGTGATCGGTCGTCATGATCGCTTCGGCCGCGTCGTAGGCGGCCTCAGGTCCGTCTTCGAGCGCTTTGAACGCGCGGTCGAGGCCCTTGGAGAGGCGGTCCATCGGCAGGGTCACCCCGATGACGCCGGTCGACGCGACAACGACCTGCGTCGCGCGAACACCGAGCAGGGTTGCGGCGTGACGCGCGGTGTTCTGCGCGTCGCGCAGGCCGCGCTCGCCCGTGCACGCGTTCGCGCAACCGGAGTTGCAGACGATCGCGGCGATCGCGTCGCCGTCGGCGGCGAGCGCCGCGGTCGTTGCGAGCAGCGGCGCGGCCTTGATTTCGTTGGTGGTGATCACTTCGGCGCAGACGTGCGGCCCGGGGAGCGCGATCAGCGCGAGATCGGTCTTGCGTTTCTTGATCCCGGCGTGGACGCCGGCGAGGCGAACGCCGGGGACGGCGCCCAACCCGCCGCGCACTTCGATGAGGCGGACGGCGTCGTTGCCGTGATCAGCGTGCGGGGGTGCGAGCATCGATCCCGAGTTCCTCCGGAAGGCCGAGCAGGATGTTCATGTTCTGCACCGCTTGTCCGGCGGCGCCCTTGCCGAGGTTGTCGAGCGCGGAGAGTACCTGAATCACGCCACCGCGCTCGGCGACCGCGAGGTGCGCATCGTTCGTCCCTTCGAGCGCTGGGAGATGCGGGGCGCGCGCGTCGCGGAAGACCGTGACGAACGGGCTGGCCGCATAGAAACGCGTGTACGCCGCGACGATCTCCTCGCGCGTCAGCGGCGCGCGCGGGACGAGATAGACGTCGGCGAGGAGCCCGCGCTTGAGCGGGACCACGTGCGGCGAGAAGACGATCGGTGCGTCGATCCCGGCGGCGCGCGCTTCCTGAGCGATCTCGGGGCCGTGGCGGTGGCCTTCGAGACCGTACGCGCGCACGTCGCCGTCGACTTCCGCGAAGAGCGACGGCGTCGTCGGCGTGCGTCCGGCCCCGGTGATCCCGCTTTTCGCGTCGATGATGACCTGCGCGATACGGCCGGCGAGCGGCTGCAGCGGAACGAGCGCGAGCAGCGATGCGGTGACGTAGCAGCCGGGGTTGGCGATCAACCGCGCGCGAGCGATCTGCTCGCGGTAGCGTTCGGGGAATCCGAAGACGGCTTCGCCGGCGTGCTCAGCGAGACGGAACGCGTCGGAGAGATCGATCACCCGCGCGCCTTTGGCGAGAAAGTTCGCCGCCTGCTCGCGCGCGAGCTCGCGGCCGCCGGCGATGAAGACGACGTCGTCCTCGCGCACGCGCGCGAGCGCCGTCCCCGTCTCTTCCATCGCAAGGTGGAGATGCGGGAGCCACGGGAACACGTCGCCGACCGCAACGCCGGCGTTCGAGCGCGACTCGAGCGCGCCGAGCGCGACCGACGGATGCCGGTCGATCAAGCGGATCAGTTCTGCGGCGGCGTAGCCGCTTGCGCCGACGACGTGGGCGGTGATCACGAGAGGGTCTCCGAGAGGGCGGCGATCGCGTGGCGCGTCCGCGCGATCGCCGCGGCGACGGAATCGGGGTGCGTCGAGCCTGCGGTGCGCTTGCCGAGCACCGAGCCGCGCGCGTCGACCGCTGCGTCCGGCACGCCTAGCGCGACGGCATCGTCGCGATCGAGCGGGCGGCCGTGATCCTCGGCGAGCAGGACGCGCTCGCCGACGGCACGGTGCGCTTCGCGTGCGGTCGCTCCGGCCAGAATCACCGCGTCGGCGAGATCGGTTGCGACCGTGTAGCCGTCGCCGGCCCGCGCGTTCATCGTATCGTGGCGGAAGTGCACGTGGGCGAACGCTCGCCGGAACGCGTCGACGGCGGCGAGCGCGGGCGGGACGCCGGCGAGCACCTGCGCCTTGGTCTCCTGGAGATCGCGATGGTACGAGAGCGCCATACCGTTCACGGTGGCGAGCGCGCCGGCGTACGCGCCGATCGCACGCGCCCCGAAGCCGCGCACCAGTTCGAAGGGATCGGGATTGCGCTTTTGCGGCATCAGGCTCGAACCGGTCGAGGCGGCGTCGTCGAGGCGGATGTACCCGAACGCGGGCGTTGCCCAGATCACGAGTTCTTCGCTCGGCCGCGACGCCGCGACCGCGGCGCGCGCGGCGGCGTGCAGCAGGTCGAGCGGGACGTCGCGATCGCCGACGCTGTCGAGTGCGTTGTGCGAGGGCCCGTCGAACCCGAGCGCCTGCGCGGCGGCTGCGCGATCGAGCGGAAGCGACGACCCCGCCAGCGCCGCGCTCCCGAGCGGGCAGAAGCGGCGCGCGTCGGCCGCGACGCGCGCGAACCGCTCGGCGGCTCGCACGAACCCCTGCGCGACGGCGTCGATCCACAGCGCGAGCAGCACCGGCTGCGCGGGCTGCCAGTGCGTCGTGGCGGCGAACAGCGTCTGCTTCGCGAGCGCGTCGGCGGCGCGGTCGGCGCACAGCGCGGCGACGTCGAGGCAGGCGAGCGCGCCGTTCGCCGCCGTGTCGCGTGCGTAGAGCAGCAGCGTCGTCGCGACCTGATCGTTGCGGCTGCGTCCGGCGTGCAGCAGCTCGCCCGTCTTCCCTGCATGTTCGCGCACGCGCGCATCGACTGCGCCGTGGACGTCTTCGAAGGTGCCGCGCTTTGCCCACGCGTCGAACGAGCCGTCGTCGATCTCGGCTTCGACCGCCGCGAGCGCGTCGTGAAGCGCCTCCGCGTCGGCGTCGCCGATGATCTCGCCGGAATGAAGCGCGACGACGTGGCCGTGCGAACACTGCACGTCCCAGCGTGCGATCCCCAGATCGACGTCGAGCGACGAACCGAACGCGAGCAGCTCGGCATCGGGCGCCGACGCGAACCGCCCGCCCCACTGCAAGGTGCTCACCGAACGCTAGACGAGCTGCGGCGCGGCGCGCTGCGCGGCTTCGGCGGCTTTCGCCGCACCCGCCGCGACCGGCAGGCCGTGGATCTCGATGAACCCGCCGGCGGCGTCGTGGCGGAACGTGTCGCCGGCGCCGTAGGTCGCGAGCGATTCGTCGTACAGCGCGAACGGCGAACGCGCGCCGGTAACAACGGCACGTCCGCGCACCAGGCGCACGCGCACCTCGCCGGTCAGCCGCTCGGCGATCTTTGCGTTGAACGCATCGAGCGCGTCGCGCAGCGGCGACGACCACAGCGCGTCGTAGATCAATTCGGCATACTTCTGATCGAGCGATGCCTTGAACCGCAACTCATCGCGCGTGAGCACGAGCCGCTCGAGCGCCTTGTGCGCCTCGATCAGCGTCACGCTCCCGGGGCACTCGTACACTTCGCGCGACTTCAGTCCGACGACGCGATCTTCAATCAAATCGATCCGCCCGACCCCGTTCCGCCCCGCGATCTTGTTCAACTCGAACACCATCTCGGCGCCCACGTCACGCTGAGCCTGTCGAAGCGCAGCCGACGGCGTCCCTTTCTCGAACGAGATCACGACCTCGTCCCCCTCGGCCTGCGCCGTCTCCGGCGCGACGCTCCACGCGTACGCATCCTCGGGCGGCCGGTTCCACGGATTCTCCAGCACACCGGCCTCGATCGAACGCCCCCACAAGTTCGCATCGACCGAATACGGTTTCGCGGCGGTGTGCGCGATCGGCACGCCGTGCGCCTGCGCGTACGCGATCGCGTCGGGACGCGAAAGCGGCTTGTCGCGCAGCGGCGCGAGCGTCTTCAAGTGCGGCGCCTTCGCCCGCACGCCGACCTCGATGCGGACCTGATCGTTCCCCTTGCCGGTGCACCCGTGCGCGACGGCGTCGGCACCGTACTCGGCGGCGGTCTCGACCAGCAGATCGGCGATCAGCGGCCGCGAGAGTGCGGCGCTGAGCGGATAGACGCCCTCGTAGAGCGCGTTCGCTGCCAGCGCCTTGTACGCGTAGTCGGCGATGAACCGTTCGCGTGCATCGATCAGCACCGCGTCCATCGCGCCGAGCTTGAGCGCTTTCTGACGGACCGCTTCGAGCGCGTCCTGGGAACCTTCGCCGGCGACCATGTCGGATTCGCCGAGGTTGAGCGTCATCGCGACGACCTGATGCCCGGCGTCGATGAACTGCTTGAGCAGCACCGACGTGTCGAGCCCGCCGCTGTACGCCAGAACAATTTTCACTGTTCTCCTCGCATGTCTTCGAAGCGTTGTTTGATCATCGGCGTGGTCTCGGGTTTCTCGCAGATCACGAGCACGGTGTCGTCGCCGCCGATCGTGCCGAGGATCTCGGGCCAGTCGGCGGAGTCGATCGCGGCGGCGAGCATCATCGCCGTCCCCGGGTGAGTGCGCAGCACGATCTGGTTCATGCTGAAGCGCGCCTGAATGACGACTTCGGAGACGACGCGGTGGAGCCGCGACGTGAACGCCGGACCGACGGTCGGCTCGACGTACTTGAAGGCGCCGCCGGCGCCGCCCTTGAGCGGCACCTTCAGCAATCCCAGCTCCTTGATGTCGCGCGAGACCGTCGCCTGCGTGACCTCGTACCCTTGCTGCTCTAGCAGCGTCGCAAGCTCATCCTGCGACCGCACCGGCCGCGCTGCAATGAGAGACAGAATCGCCCGCTGGCGCTTGGTCTTCGGCTGTTGAAGCGTATCCATACCCTACTCGTCACACTGAGCTTGTCGAACGTCACCCTGAGCTTGTCGAAGGGCAGCCCCGATCCCGCAGCCCGCCATCAGTCGGTCAACCCGCGAAGATCGGTGAGCAGCGCGAGCAGCAGCGCCTTCTGCGCGTGCAGCCGGTTCTCGGCCTGATCGAACACGACGCTGCGCGCCCCGTCCATCACGTCGGCCGTCACTTCTTCGCCCCGATGCGCGGGAAGGCAATGCATGAACAGCGCATGCGGCGCCGCCGCGGCCATAAGTTCGGCATTGACCTGATACGGCCGCAGCGCCGCTTGATTGCGTTCGACGAACTGCTCGTCGCCCATCGACGTCCACACGTCGGTGTACACCACGTCGACGTCGCGCACCGCCCGCAGCGGCGACGTGAACGCGCGTGCCGTGACGTTGTGCGGTGCGCCCAGCTTGACGAGCTTCCCAAGAAAGGCGTCGGGCGGCCGATGGGTGACCGGCGCCGCGAAGGTGATCGACATCCCGCTCATCACCGCCGCCTCGGCGAGCGAGATCGCGACGTTGTTGCGCGCGTCCCCGACGAACGCCAGCCGCAGTCCCTGCAAGGTCCCGAACCGTTCGCGGATCGTGAGTAGGTCGGCGAACGCCTGGCACGGATGGCCGGCCTCGGAGAGTGCATTGATCGTCGGCACCGTCGCCGCGCTCGCGAATCGGGCGAGTGGCTCGTGCGCATGGGTGCGGTAGACGATCGCGTCGCCGTACCGCGAGAGGACGCGGGCCGCGTCCTCGGGCGTTTCGCGGGTTCCGATCCCGAAATCGGCGCCGGTCGCGGCGATCGCGTGACCGCCGAGCTGCGTCATCCCCGCTTCAAAGGAGACGCGCGTGCGCAGGCTGGGCTTCTCGAAGAGCATCACGAGCGTCTTGCCGCGGAGGAGCGAGAGCTGTTCGCGCCCGCGCTCCTTCACGTTCTGCGCAAGCGTCAGCAGGCCGGCGAGCTCGTCGGCCCCGAGGTCCGTAACGGAGAGAACGTTCCGGCCGCGCAACCGCGCCGCCGCCGGCAAAGTGACCATGATCTGCATAATTATACATCAAATGTATAAGTATGCAAGAGCGGCGCGGGGTGTCGGCGGCGCTAGGTTGCGCTCCGGTACCGTGCGAGGTCGCCGCAGCACCGCGCCGGAGGCGGCAAGCCGGGGAGGCGAGCAAGCGTCTTCCCGGTGCGTTCGTGATAGATCTTCGCCGCCAGATCGTGGAAGGCGAAGAACGCGGAATACGCGAGGTGATGGTCGTTGACGTACTTCGCGGTCGCCGGATCGGCGCGGAGACGTTCGCGCATCGCCGGGATTTCAGCGCCGACGTCCTTTCCGGCGGCAACGGCCGCATCGACCGCCGCGGTGACCGCGCGAAAGTATCCTTGCTGGCGGTCGATGAGTTCCGGCCCGCCGGCGTCGCCATGACCCGGGACGACGATCGCCGGACCGAGAGCGCGCAGCCGGTCGAGGACGCCGATCCACGAACCGATCGTGCTGTCGGCGACGGCGTTGTACGGACCGTTGGCGACGAGATCTCCGGTGAAGAGAATCCGCTCCTTCGGCAGCCACACGACCGCATCGGAACGCGTGTGCGCGACGCCGGGATGGATCAGCGAGAACGCGCGCCCCGCCGCTTCGAAGGTCGTGCCGCTCGGCGCGTAACGCGGCGCCAACGGCCGCGAGGACTTCAGCGAGGCCAGGCTCGAGGACATTTTCTGCCACAGCCCGGGACCGCCGCCGAAGAGTTCCGGCTCCGCGGAGGCGAGCTCGGCGGCGAGACCTTCGACCGCGATCGGCTCGGCGCCGTGGTCGTTCCAGAACGCGTTGCCGTAGGTGTGGTCGAGATGATAGTGCGTGTCGATAACCCGCGCCAGCGGCAATGCCGAGTGGGCGCGAATCGCCTGCAGTGCCGCGGCGGCACCGTCCGGCACGGCGGCATCGACCAGCGAGAGGCGTCCCGCGGATTCGATCACGCCCGTGTTGCACGTCAACGCGTTTTCGATGTCGCCGCGAACGTAGCTCACGCCGGGTGCCAGTGCGATCATCTCCGGCAGTGCAGCTGCGCGCGCGCGTGCCGGGACTGCGATTCCCGCAGCGGCGCCGGCGAGCGCCGCAAGAAACGCCGAGCGGCTGGCATGAGCGTGCATGACGACGATCATACGTGCGCCGTGGGGCATGACGGCGGACCGGATTACGGTTTCGGCGGATCGGATGCGGCAGAACCGACGGCCCGCATCCGTTCCCGCCAACGCGCCGGCGTCGTCCCGAACTCATCGCGAAAGCGCCGAGCAAGATGGCCGGCATCCGTGAATCCGGCCTCCGCGGCGACGGTCGCGATCGGTGCGTCTCCAAGCAGCAGCGCGCGGCGCGCGACGCGCAGGCGGCGTGCCGTCACCCATTCCATTGCTGTCCTGCCGCTGATGCGGCGCACTTCCGAGGTGAGATAGCCCGGCGTCAGCGCGAGTGCGTCGGCGAGGTCGCGCAGCCGGATCTCCGCGTCGAGGCGCGCGTCGATCGCGCCCATCAGCCGCTCGAAGAGGCCGCTCGTTGTCGAGGTCGCCGCGCGCTCGAACGAGACGGCGAGCCGCGAGAGTTCCACCAGCACGATCGCAAGGTGCGCGCGCATCGCCGTCGCAAACCCCGGGCTTCGTTGCGTGCCTTCCATGGCGATCGCCGCCATCGCGCCGCAAATCCGTGCCGCCGCAGCCGTGTGGGCATGCAGCCGCATCGAACGTGCGAAATCGAACGTGCGCAGTGCTGCGGGCACGGGTACGGCATCGAGTTCGTCATCACGCACGAGCAGCATCCAGCCGGTCGCGCCGTCGAAACCCGACGTGTCGTGGACGCAGCCCTCGGCGATGACGTCGATATCGCCGTCGCTGACGGGATGTTCCTCGGCACCGACGCGGTGGACTCCGCCGGGAGCATCGAAGACGACGATCTCGTGGAAGCGATGGCCGTGCAGCCCGAATCGCTCCGTGACGTGGCCCCGGCTGAAGCGTTGCGCCTCCAGCGCGGGCTCGTGCGATGCGAGCGTGTACGGCAAGAACGTCGGGACGGCGCCGCGCTTCATGCGAAGTATGGTAGCATCCGCTGGTGCTGATCGTCTTGAAGTACGGCGGGAACGCAATGACCGCCGAGGCGGGCGCCGACGCGACCCTCGATGAGGTCGCGGGTCTCGCGCGCGGCGGCGAGCGCATCGTGATCGTGCACGGCGGCGGGCCGCAGATCGACGCCGAGCTGCGCGCGAAGGCGATCGTCGAGCCGCGGGTCGCGGGGCTGCGAGCCACCGGCGGCGCGGCACGCGACGTCGTCGAGTACGTCTTGTGCGGCACCGTGAACAAGGCGCTGGTGCGCGCGCTCGCGGCGCGCGGCGTGCCCGCGGTGGGGATCTCCGGTGAGGACGGCGGCGTGCTGTCAGCGCGACGAGTCGGGCGTGTCGAGGGGGTGGATCTCGGCTACGTCGGCGAGGTCGCAAGCGTCGATCCGTCGGCCGTGGCGGCGCTCCTCGATGCCGGGTTTGTGGTCGTCGTGGCGCCGCTGGCGCTCGAAGCCGGGACGCATGCGGCGCTGAACTGCAACGCCGACACGGCCGCCGGGGCGATCGCCGGCGCGTTGCGCGCGGACGCGTACGTGGTAATCACCAACGTCGCGGGTGTGCGGCGCGATCTGCACGATCCGTCCTCGGTGATTCCGCGGATCGACGTTGCTGAAGCGCGCGCGATGCTCGCCGACGGCACGTTCACCGACGGGATGATTCCGAAGATGGCCGCCGCGGTCGCGGCGATCGACGGCGGTGCGCGGCGCGCGGTCGTTGCAGGCGCCGGGAACGGCGCGATCGCGCGCGCTCTCGCCGGCGAAGGAACGGAGATCACCGCGTCGCCACGCTAAATCACGCCGAGCCTGTCGAAGCGCAGCCGCAATCGCGCACGCAGGGGAAGCAATTCTATATGCACGATCGGGGCTGCGCTTCGACAGGCTCGGCGTGACTTAGCGGGCGCGTTCGTCGGCGTTGGGGTCGGGTTTGGTTTTCGGAGGGAGGGCGTCGAGGTTGACGACCGCGATCCCGGCGGACTTGAGCGCCGCGTTGAGCGGGACGACGTGGTTCGCGACGAACGCGCCGTAGTGCGCGACCGCGTCGCGGGTTTCGCGTTCGAGCGATGCGGTTTCGTCGCGCTGGGCTTGCGGCGGCGTGCCGGGGGCGATGTTGCCGATCATCGAGAGGACGCGCTCGCGCAGCAGATCGCGTAGGAAGTCGTTGTCCTGATCGTTGACCGGCTGCGAACTGATCGACGACTCGAGCGAGCGCGCCGCCGCAAGGACGCCGTTCGCACGCACCGCCAGCGTCGGCTCGTTCAGCGACGGTGTCCGTTCGCCCAACTGCACGCGGACGTTGTCGAGCCCTTTGAGCGCCGTATCGAGCTCGTCGAGCTGGCGGTACAGCGTGCGCGCGAGCGCGTAGCCCGCGCGCTCGTCGAGATCGCTGCGGACGCGCCGATCGCGCAGGACGCGGATCGGCTGCGTGTAGGTCATGCCGTCGCGATGCAGACGAACCGTGTACGTCCCGCTGAGGACCGCGACGCCGCCGTCGGTGCCGCGATCCCACTTCGCAGCGCGCCGCCACGGCGTGGGCGGCGTCTCGTCGAGGTTCCACACTACACGGTTCAGCCCGGCGTTGTTCGGCACGTTCGGGACGTCGTTGCCTTCGTCGTCTTCGTGCGTCCCGTCGATGCGGCGCACGACGCAGCCGCGCGCATCGACGATCTCGATCGTCGGCGCGGTCTTCGCAGGCGTCGCTTGATAGAATGTCACCGTCGCCGGCGGCGCGTCGTCGACGCCGCCCTCGGCATGTCCGGCGATGCTCGTCCGCTGCAGCGGCAGTGCGTCGCGGAGCGGAAACAGCCGCACGCCGGCGCCCTGCGCGGACGCGAGCTCGCGCAGGGCCGTCGGATCGTCGAGCACGTAGAGTCCGCGGCCGTGCGTCGCGGCGAGCAGGTCGACGGTCTGCGGCTGCACCGCGAGGTCGCGCACCTCGACCGCGGGGAGCGGCGCCGGGAACGGTTTCCAAGACGCGCCGCGATCGACGCTCCACCACACGCCGATCCCGGTGCCGGCGTACAGGACATCGGGATTGCGCGGGTCTTCGCGCACGACGTGCACTTCGGCGTGCGGCAAGCCGGCGGTGAGCGCGCGCCAATGCGCGCCGAAGTCGTCGGTCGCGTACACGTAGGGAGCACGGTCGCCGGCGTAGTGCGGTCGACCGCGACATACGCGGTTCCCGCTCGATGCACCGAGGCGGCGATCGACGGGATCCGTCCGTCGGCGTCGACGCCGGGGATCTCGGCGCGCGTCCAGTTCGCGCCGCCGTCGCGCGTGAGCTGCACGAGGCCGTCGTCGGTGGAAACCCACAGCAGGCCGTCGGCCAGCGGCGAGGGTGCGATCGCGAGGATCGTGTCGAACGTCTCGGCGCCGGTGACGTCGAGCCGCACGCCGCCGGAGAGCGTCTGCCGTTCGCGCAGGTTGCGGGTGAGATCGCCGCTGATCGCACGCCAGTGCGCACCGCGATCGGCGGAGACGAACGCGACGTTCCCCGCCGTGTAGAGCACGTGCGGATGCTGCGGCGAGAACGCCAGCGGCGTCTCCCAGTTGAAGCGGTACTGCAGTTCGCTCGGCGGAACGACGTTCTGATTGCGCAGATACACCGAGACATCCACGGTGCTCGCGTGCGTGCGGTCGAAACGCACGGTCTCGCCCTGATTGTCGCCGCCGCCCGCCGACGCGAACACCGTCGACGGATCGTGCGGATCGGGGACGACCCACGTGCCGTCGCCGCCGGCGACGCGCGTCCAGTCGTGCGCGCCGATCCCGCGATCGTCGCCGGTGCGCGACGGCGCACACCACGCGCCGTTGTCCTGCATTCCGCCGCAGACGCGATAGGGTGAGGCGAGATCGAACCCGACGTGACACGCCAGCGAGATCGGCAGCACGTAGCGCCATTGCCAGCGCGCGCCGCCGTCGCGCGAGAGCGCAACGCCGCCGTCGTTCGCCTCCAGAATCGTGCGGCCGTCGGCGGCGATCCACAGATCGTGATGGTCGCCGTGCAGGCGCTTTCCGCTTTCGTGCCAGGTCTTGCCGCCGTTCGTGCTCTCGGCGAGCTTCACCGAGACCGAGAAGAGATGGTTCTCGTCGTGCGGATCGACGGCGAGGCGCGAGTAGTAGAACGGCCGCTCGTTGATGAGCGTGTTCGACGACGTCATCGCCCACGTCGTCGGATCGCCACAGAATCCCCTGCGACGATTCGATCAGCACGTAGATGCGCTTGCCGTCGCTCGGCGCGATCGCCAGGCCAATTCGACCGATCGTTCCGTTCGCAAGTCCGGGTGCATGCAATGCGCTCCACGTCGCGCCGCCGTCGGTCGATTTGTAGATTCCGTCGCCGTCGCCGCCGCTGTCGAGATGCCAGGCGGAGCGGCGGAAGCGCCACATCCCCGCGAAGAGCACGTCGGGATGCTGCGGATCACGCACCACGTCCGACGCGCCGACACTCGGCCCCGCGTAGAGCGTCTTCGTCCACGTCGGTCCCCCATCGAGCGTGCGGAAGACGCCGCGTTCGGCGCTGTCGGCGAACGGATCGCCGAGCGCGGCGACGACGATGCGCCGCGGATCGCGCGGATCGATCAGCACGCGCGCGATCTGCGACGTGCTCGCCAACCCCATCTTCGCCCACGTCTTACCGCCGTCGGTCGAATGGTAGATCCCGTCGCCCGGGATCACGTCGTTGCGCGGCCACGGTTCGCCGGTCCCCACCCACACATCGTTTTTGTCCTTCGGCGAGATCGCGATCGAGCCGATCGACTGCGTCGTCTCGCGATCGAAGACCGGACTCCAATCGATCCCGCCGTTCGTAGACTTCCACACGCCGCCGCCAGCCGCGCCCGCGTAGAAGAGATTCGGATCGGCGTCCGTGCCGGCGACCGCGGCGACGCGTCCGCCAGAAACGGCCGGCCCGATGTTGCGCCACTGCAGGGCGGGCGACGGCGACGCGGACGGACGCGGCGAGGGACTCGGGCTTACCGCTCCGCGAGGCGACTCCGCGGCGCGGGCGGTCGGGGTCGCGGCTGCGCCGCACGCAAGAATGAGAATGGAAAGGACGACCGGTACGCGATGCACTCGTACCTGTACGCGAAGTCGGCATATCGTCCCGTCCCCCTGGCTCGCTCTCCGAAACGAATGGCGGGTCGGCCCCACGGTGAAACGCCGGCGTCCGGGCGGCCGTAGAACGCTCGGCACGCGTTGCGCCGGAGAAAACTCTGTGATACAAAGTCATCGTATGATCGCTCGATTCGGTCCCGCTCTCGCGCTCGCCGTCGCGGCTGGGCTTCCGCTCGCGGTGCTCGCCGATCCGCTCTCGGTGTTTCAGCCGCAGCAGGTGCGCGCCGTTTCGGTGACGGCCGCCGACGTCAAAGCACTGCGCGCGCTCCCGCCGCTCGACGCGTTCGGGACGGTCCGCGGGACGCGCAGCCCGGCGGTCGAGGACGTCGGCTCCGCCGCCGAAGCCGCCCACGAAGCCGGCTACGCGCTGCGCGTCCCGGCGACGGTCCCCGCCGCGCTCGCGACCGACGTGCACTACCGCGTGACCGGACGCGTGCGCACCACGTTCACCTTCAGCGGCGCGAAAGCGCGGGCGTGGGCGCGCAGCCGCAAGGTCGCGTTCACCCCGGTGCCCGGCGGCCTCGACGGCGCGGTCTACACCGCGACCCTGCGGCCGATCGCGCTGATCGAATACGGCGCGATGCCGCGCCCCGACGAGTCGAGGCGCCGTCAGCGGACGCGTTCGTTTCTCACCGTGATGCAGGCGCCGCTGCCGAGCGTGAGCGCGAACGGCGCACCGGTCGCGACGCTCGCGCGCTGGTTCTCCGAACAGCCCGGCATCCCGCCGCACCTCGCGGCCGAAGTGCGCGCGATCGGCGACCCGACGCAGACGCTCCCGATCCCGGTGCGCTTCGACAAGCAGACCGCCGCGAGCGTCGACGTCGACGGCGTGAAGGGTCTCGCGATCGGCGACGAGACGGGGATCGGCTCCGCCGTCGTGTGGACGAAAGACGGGAAGCTCTACGCGGTCGGCGGCGCGCTCGCGCAGAGCGAACTGCTCGCGGTCGCGAACGCGCTCAAGTAGTGGCCGATGCGATCGTCGCCCGCGCGCTCGCGAAGCGCTACGGTCGCGTCGACGCACTCCACGGTCTGACGCTGCGCGTCGCGCGCGGCGAGTGTCTCGGTTTCCTCGGCCCCAACGGCGCGGGCAAGTCGACCGCGGTGAAGATGCTGCTGGGAATCGTGCGCCCGACCGGCGGCGACGGCGAACTCCTGGGGCGCCCGCTCGGCGACCGCCGCGCGCGCCGCAGCGTCGGCTATCTCCCCGAACTCTTCCGCTATCCCGGCTGGCAGAGCGCGCGTGAAGTCCTCGCCCTGCACGCGCGTCTCATGCGGCTCGCCGGCGCGCCGCGCGCAATCGACGCGGTGCTCGACGAGGTCGGTTTGCGCGAACGCGCCGGCGACCGCGTGGAGACGTTTTCGAAAGGGATGCAGCAGCGGCTCGGCCTGGCGGTTGCGCTGCTCGGCGAACCCGAACTGGTCGTCCTCGACGAGCCGACGTCGGCGCTCGATCCGCTCGGCCGCAGCGACGTGCGCGCTCTGATCGAACGCCTGCGCGCGCGGGGAACGACGGTGTTCTTGAACTCGCACCTGCTCGGCGAGGTGGAACGCGTCTGCGACCGCGTCTGCATCGTCGACCGCGGACGCGTCATCGCGCAGGGCACCGTCGATGCGCTCACCGGCGAACCGCGCGGCGTGCGCGTCCTGCTCGACGACGGCTGGCACGACTACGACGTCGCGAACGCGGAGGTTCCGGAACTCGTCGCGCGGCTCGTGCAGGGCGGCGCGCGCATCCAGGCCGTCGAGCCCCGGCATACCTCGCTCGAGGAACGCTTTCTCGCGCTGGTGCGCCCGTCGTGACGATCGTGCTCTTCGCGGGCTTGACCCTGCGCGAGCTCGCGCGCCGCAAACTCGTCGCCGCCGTCGCGCTGCTCACCGCGATCATCGTCGCGTTCACCGCCTGGGGACTGCACAAGCTCGCGACGACGGTCGTCGACGGCGCACCGCTGGGAACGCCGGCGGTGCACGCCGCGACCGCCGGGATCGTCATCCTGCTCGCGTTTCTGTTCTCGTTCGTGCTCGCGCTCGGCGCGGCGCTGATCGGTGCGCCGGCGCTCGCCGAAGGCGTCGCGAACGGCGAGATCCTCGCGCTGCTGGCGCGGCCGATCCGGCGCGCCGACGTCGTGCTGGGCCGCTGGCTCGGGACGCTCGCGGCGCTCGCTCTCTACGTCGCGCTCGCGGGCGGCGCCGAGCTCGGCGTCGCGCGCGCGATCACCGGCTACGTGCCGCCGCAGCCGCTCGTCGCGCTCGCGTATCTCATCGCGCTGAGCGCGGTGGTGTCGAGCGCGGCGATCGCGCTGGCGGCGCGGCTCCCGGCGCTCGCGGCGGGGATCGTTGCGGCATTGTGCTTCGGTCTCGCGTGGATCGGCGGGATCGTCGAAGCGATCGGGCTCGCGCTCGCGAACCGGCCGCTCGCCGACGCGGGGACGATCGTCGCGCTGCTCTTTCCCTCCGACGCGCTCTGGCGCGGAGCGCTCTACGCGCTGCAGCCCGCAGTCTTCACCGCGGCGGCCGGCACCGCGAGCGCGACGACGGCGAATCCGTTCGCGGTGACCGCCCCGCCGCCGATCGCGCTCGTCACGTGGGCCGCAGGCTGGATCGTCGTCGTGACCGCGGCCGCGCTGCTGCTGTTCCGCACCCGCGACCTGTGAGGGGACGTGCGATGAGCCTCGGGTATCCCGTCCGTCAAAATGACTCCGCGCGGACTGCGCGTCGTGAGAGGAAGCGATGCCGAAGGTAAACCTCGCCGATCCCGGTTTCGACACACTGGACATCCGAGTCCGCGACGCGGTTCTCTTGGATGTGCTGCGGCAGCAACTCGCTTTCTTGCATGACGAAGTGCCGTTCTGGTCGGCGCGACTCGATAAAGCCGGCGTTGACGTGCGCCGCATCGAATCGCCGCGCGGACCTCGCTCGCATCCCGATTTTCACGAAAGCCGAACTCCGCAATGTTCGCCCGCGTGATCTGTTGCCGGAGACCGCATCGACGGACATTCGAATCGGACGCTGGACGAGCGGCACGACCGGCTCGCCGACGGTGAACTTTTGGACGCGCAGCGATTGGGCTGCCGTCATCGTTTCGATGTCTCGCGTCCTTGCACGCCGAGCGCCGATGGAGAAGCCGTCCGTTTTCAACGGTTACAGCCAATCGCACGTCACAGGTCCATTTTATCACGATGTCTTCGAGCACATGGGCGGGACGGTCTTCGATCGCAGCCATCATACCGAGGAGGCCTTTCCGACATCGATGCAATCGGAGCTTTTTGACTTCGACACGCTGGTTCTGCCTGCACAGCGGTGCGCGGTAAAGGCATCGGTCTCGCTGACGTTCTCGAAATCGAACCGAACTTTCTCTCACGGCACGGCGTGCGTTGGTGGGCCGGCGGCAGCGGACTCTTCGACCCAACGACGATCGCGACGGCCCGCGAGCAGGGCGTTGAGACGATCAGCAATCTCTACGGTTCTTCAGAATTCGCTCCGTTCGCCGTCTCATGCGTCGAGCATTTCGGCGATTATCACGTAGCGCAGGGCCATGTCCTCGTCGAAGTCGTCGACTCGTCTGGCCGGCCGTTGCAAACGCGGCGACGGGCCGAGTCGTCGTAACCCATCTCTGCGGCGTCGATTCGAACCATGAAGCGTGCGCGCATACTGGGACGCAATTGTTGCGTCTGGCAACGGGCGACCGTGCGATGGTGCTTCGCGAACCCTTGCGAGTGCGGACTGACTACGCCGCGGCTGAGAAACGTCGCACGACTCGACGGCCAGTTCTCCGCTCCCTGACCCGTTCGACCGGTTACCCGCGCGACGCCCACTCCTGCAGTTGCGCGAGGATCGGGAGGAGCGACGCGCAGCGTTCGCTCGCGCGATATTCGACGCGCGGCGGGATCTCGGCGTACGCGGTGCGCGTGACCAGACCGTCGCGTTCGAGTTCGCGCAGTGCGCTGGTCAGCACTTTCTGCGAGACGCCGTCGAGGCGCCGCTGGAGTTCGCGGAAGCGGACGACGCCGTCGCGCGAGAGCGCGAGCAGGATGCGCAGTTTCCACTTGTCGGCGATCTGATCGATCGCGCGCTGCACCGGACAATCGTCCGGCGGCGGTGATGCGAAGAGCGTTGCGACGGCGTCCGGCAGCTCGAGAGGCGTCATCAGGTCTCCTTCGCGGATGACGACCGGTGCGCGGCTCCCGGGGTTGCGCGGACGCCGCCGCGTCGCGCGCACTACGCCTGCAGGACGGCCTGGACGTTCAATTCGATCCTGACCTCGTCGCTGACCATCACGCCGCCCGTCTCGAGCGCCTGGTTCCAGTTCAGGCCGAAGTCTTTGCGGTTGATCTTCGTCTCGGCGCTGAACGCGATGCGCGAGCCGCCCCACGGGTCTTTGCCGCGGCCGTCGAACTGCGCGTCGAGTTCGACGGACTTCGTGACGCCGCGGATGGTCAGATCGCCGACGATCGTGAACGACGATCCGCTGCCGGCGATGTTCGTGCTTTTGAACGTGATCGTCGGATGCTGGTCGACGTGCAGGAAGTCGGCCGATTTCAGGTGACCGTCGCGCTGTTCTTCGCGCGTGTCGATCGTCGTCGCGTCGATCTCGGCGGTGACGTCGGTCGGAACCTCGGAGCCGTCGGGGACGTGGATCGTGCCGGCGACTTTGCCGAAGCGTCCGCGGACTTTGCTGATGACCAAATGGCGGACGACGAATTCGGCGGTGGAGTGCGCTGCGTCGATGGCGTAGGTCTGCAGCGTTTCGGAGGTGGCGGACATGAGTTCTCCTATGCGGGGTTGAGCGAAGCGGCGAATCGAGCGGAAAACCACGCGGCGAGATCGCGCTGCTCGTCCGCGGGAAGGTCGTGACCGGTGCGGTAGGCGTGCTCCTCGAGGCGCGCACCGCTCTCGTCGCGGAGGTACGCGCGCGTGCGCGCGATCGCCGCGGCCGGGATGACGTCGTCGAAGACGCCGTAACCGAAGAAGAGTTCGAGCACGTCGAGACGGCCGGGTGCCGGCGGCGCCGGCGCGTCGAACGCGAGCGGCCCGTGCAGCAGTGCGGCGCCGGCGAACCGCGCGGGTTCGTGAAGCGCGAGCGCGCCGGCCATCACCGCTCCGGCCGAGAAGCCGGCGAGCCAGATCTCCTCGGCATCGCCGGCGCGTTCGCGCAGGAACGCGTCGACGTAGGCGAGCGACGCCGAAAGCGACGCGGGCTCGGGCTGCGCGACGCCGCGCGGACGGTACCACGTGTAACCGAATCCGTCGGCGTCGTGCGGTGCGCGCAGCGACGCGACGGTCGCTTCGCGCGGCAGCAGATCCGCGAGCGGAAAGAGATCGTCTTCGTCGGCACCGCGCCCGTGCAGCAGCACGATCAGCGCGCCGCGCCGGTTCTCACACGATCCGCACCGCCAGCGTGCGACGGGCTCGGGAACGTTCATGGTTCGCGCATCGTAACGCACCGGCGGCCGGCGCGGAAGTACGCACTTTTCGCATACGCAGTTACTTCGCGGAAACCACGGCGCCGGACGCGCGCGCAACCGCCGGAGTGACGGACGCCGCCCGAACCGGTACGATCGACCGATGGTCGATCCCGTCGAACTCGATGCGCGCGGCTATGCCGTGATCCCCGCGCTCCTCGACCGCGAGCGCTGCGCCGCGCTGCGCGCCCTCTTCGACGACGAGGCGGCATTCCGCAAGACCGTCGTGATGGAGCGCGTCGGATTCGGACGCGGCGTGTACAAGTACCTCGCCGCGCCGGTCCCGGGACCGATCGCCGCCCTGCGCGAGCGGCTCTACGCGGAACTGCTCCCGGTCGCGAACCGCTGGTCGGAGCGCTTGGGCGAGAACGCGCGCTACCCCGCGACGCTGGCGGAGATGCTGGCCCGCTGCGCCGCCGCCGGCCAGACCCGGCCGACCCCGCTGATCCTGCGCTATCGCCCGGGCGATCACAACGCGCTCCACCAGGACCTCTACGGCGAGGTCGCGTTCCCGCTGCAGGCGACGGTACTGCTGAGCGAACCCGGCCCCGACTTCGCCGGCGGCGAGTTCGTGCTGGTCGAACAGCGGCCGCGCAAGCAGAGCCTCGTCCACGTCGTTCCGCTGGGGCTCGGCGATGCGGTCGTGTTCCCCAATGCGGTGCGGCCGGTACAGGGTGCCCGCGGAGCGTTCCGCACCCGGGTTCGCCACGGGGTCAGCGAGCTGCGCTCCGGGGAGCGGTTCAGCCTGGGGCTCATCTTCCACGATGCGCGGTGATCCCCGGTTGCTTAGGCCATCCGGCGCATCACAAGGGCTCCCTGCTTGGTATATCATCGCCGTCACACCGGGCGGACAACGGAAATCGCCTGCTTGAAGTCGGCGAGAGCCGGGAAATGTGCAGGGCATGGACTCGATGCAGAAAACTTCCGTATCACGGACGTTGCGGTACAATTCGTTTCCACGCACGCCCGGTCAGGGAGGTAACGTAGCGGTGTCCGAGGCGGTGATGACTGCCCCGAGCCAGAGCGCGACCAAGCGTCTTTGGTTCTTCGATCAGGGTGATGGATCGATGCGCGACCTGCTGGGCGGTAAGGGCGCCGGCCTGGCGGAGATGACGCGCGCCGGGCTGCCGGTCCCGCCGGGGTTCACGATCACGACCGAGACGTGCTTGGCGTACTTCGACTCCGGGGGGCACCTGCCGCCGGGGCTCGGCGACGAGGTCCGCGCCGCGATGGACGAACTCGAGTCGCGGACCGGCAAGCAGTTCGGCGTCGCGGCGAACCCGCTGCTGGTCTCGGTGCGCAGCGGCGCCCGAGTCTCGATGCCGGGGATGATGGACACGATCCTCAACCTCGGCCTCAACGACGAGACCGTCGCCGGCCTGGCGCGCCTGACGTCCAACGAGCGCTTCGCGTATGACGCCTACCGCCGCTTCATGGCGATGTTCGGGAACGTCGTGCTCGGCATCGAGAAAGATCAGTTCGACCGCGTCGTCGACGAGGCGAAGCAGAAAGCCGGCGTCGCGACCGATCCCGAACTCACCGCCGACCGCTGGAAGGAAGTGATCGCGCAGTTCCGCGAGATCGTGCGCATCCACACCGGCGCGCCGTTCCCGCAGGACGTTCACGAACAGCTCGAACTCGCGATCGAGGCGGTGTTCGACTCGTGGAACTCCAAGCGCGCGATCGATTACCGCAAGTACAACAAAATCCCCGACGACTGGGGCACCGCGGTGAGCGTGTGCTCGATGGTGTTCGGCAACCTCGGTGATGACTCGGGGACCGGCGTGGCGTTCACGCGCGATCCCAACACCGGCGAAAAGCTCCTCTTCGGCGAGTATTTGCGCAATGCGCAGGGCGAGGACGTCGTCGCCGGGATCCGCACGCCGATGAAGATCGCCGACCTGCAGAACAGTCAGCCCGACGTCTACGCGCAGTTCGTCGCGATCGCGCACCAGCTCGAGACGCACTACAAAGACATGCAGGATCTCGAGTTCACCGTCGAACGCGGGAAGCTCTGGATGCTGCAGACGCGCAGCGGAAAGCGCAGTGCGGAGGCGGCGGTCAAGATCGCGCTCGATCTTGCGCGCGACGGCCTGATCACGCAAAACGACGCGGTCGCGCGCGTCGACGCCGCGTCGCTCGATCAGCTGTTCCACGCGCGGATCGACCCGAACGAGCAGTTCGAGGTGGCCGGCGTCGGCCTCAACGCGTCGCCCGGCGCGGCGACCGGGCAGGTCGTTTTCGACGCCGACACGGCGGCGGAGCGCGGCGCGAAGGGCGAGAGCGTGATTCTCGTGCGCGTCGAGACCGCACCGGACGACGTGCACGGGATGATCGCCGCGAAAGGCGTCCTGACGTCGCGCGGCGGCGCGACCTCGCACGCCGCGGTCGTCGCGCGCGGGATGGGACGGCCGTGCGTCGCCGGCTTCGACGCGATGACGATCGACGGGCGCGCGAAGACCGCGACGATCGGCACGCACGTCCTGCACGAAGGCGACTGGATCACCATCGACGGGACGACCGGCAAGGTCGTCGTCGGCAAGCTGACGCTGATCCCGCCGCCGTCGCAGCCGCCGGAGTGGCTGGCGTCGTTCCTCGGGTGGGCCGATGCGGCCGCGCGGATGGAAGTGTGGGCGAACGCCGACACGCCCGACGATGCGCAGCGGGCGCGCGATCTCGGCGCGACCGGGATCGGCCTCTGCCGCACCGAGCACATGTTCATGCAGAAGGAACGGCTCCCGGTCGTCCAGCGCATGATCATCAGCGATACGCCGCAGGCGCGCGCCAAGGCGCTCGCGCAATTGCTGCCGTTCCAGAAAGACGACTTTGCCGGGATCCTCGCAGCGATGGCCGGTTATCCGGTCACGATCCGGCTCCTCGACCCGCCGCTGCACGAGTTTCTGCCGTCGCTCGAGCAATTGCTCGTCGAGACGACCGAACTGCGGATCACCAAGGGCGAGAGCGATCCGGTCTACGTCGAGAAGATGCGCGTGCTCGGACGCGTCCGCGCGCTGCACGAGCAGAACCCGATGCTGGGCCTGCGGGTCTGCCGTCTCGGGATCGTCTATCCCGAGATCTATGCGATGCAGGTGCGCGCGATCTTCGAGGCGTCGTGCGAACTGCGCGCCCGCGGCGTCGACGCGCGGCCCGACGTGATGATCCCCGGCGTCGGCACCCGCGAGGAGATGCAGACGACGTACGATGCGGTGAAGTCGGTCGCCGACGAGGTGATCCTCGCGCACGGCACGCCGGTTCCGTACCGCATCGGCACGATGATCGAGCTGCCGCGCGCGTGCGTGGTGGCGGGTGAGCTGGCCTCGATCGCGCAGTTCTTCAGCTTCGGCACCAACGACCTCACGCAGACAACGTACGGCTACAGCCGCGACGACGCCGAGTCGTCGTTCATTCCGCGGTATCTCGAGAAGAAGATCCTCAAGGACGATCCGTTCCAGGTCCTCGACCGCGTCGGCGTCGGCGGCCTGATGCGGCTCGGCGTCGAGCGCGGCCGCGCCGCGCGCGGCGATCTGAAGATCGGGATCTGCGGTGAGCACGGCGGCGAGCCGTCGAGCGTCGCGTTCTGCAACGAACTCGGCCTCGACTACGTCTCCTGCTCGCCCTACCGCGTCCCGATCGCCCGCCTCGCCGCCGCACAAGCCGCCCTCGCCTAGTCACGCTGAGCTTGTCGAAGCGCCGCGTCACGCGTTTTGCGGCGGTCGCCGGTGCGTTGGCCGTTTTCGTCGGCGTCGCCGGCGGTCGGCCCGCGTCTGCCGCCGATCCTCGCCCATTGCGGCTCGGAATGACGACCGAGCCGCGTTCGCTCTCGCCGCTCTTCTCGCTCGACGACTACGCGAACACCGTCGACCGGCTTGCGTTCGACGTGCTGATCTCGGTCGGCAGCGACGGCCGGACGCTCGTGCCGCGTCTCGCCGCCGAGGTGCCGTCGCTGCGCAACGGCGGGATCAGCCGCGACGGCCGCACGCTGACCTATCACCTGCGCCGTAACGTGAAGTGGCACGACGGCGTGCCGTTCACGAGCAAGGACGTCGCGTTCTCGTATCACGCGATCATGAACCCGGCGAACAACGTCCCGAACCGTCACGGGTACGATCAGATCGCGTCGGTGGCGACGCCTGATCCGTACACGGTCGTCTTTCGGTTGAAGGAGCCGTACGCGCCGGCGATCACGACGCTCTTCGGCGACGACACGTGCGGCCCGATTCTGCCCGAGCATCTGCTCGGGCGTTACCCGAACCTCAACGAAGTCGACTTCAACCAGCACCCGGTCGGGACGGGTCCGTTCAAGGTCGTCCGCTGGGACCGCGGCTCGTCGGTCGAGCTCGACGCCAACGACGACTATTACCTGGGCAAGCCGAAGCTCCGCCGCATCAGCGTGCGCTTCGTCCCCGACGAGAACACGCTCGTCACGCAGATGCGCACGCACGAACTCGACGTCTTCGCGGAGATGTCAGTCAACGCGTACGGTCAGATGCGCGGCATCCCCGGGACGCGTGCGGTGCTCAGCAACGTCCACGGCGCGGCGAACCTGCTGATGAACACGACGCACGACGCGCTGCGCGATCCGCGCGTGCGGCGCGCGATCGCGGCGGCGATCGATAAAGATGCGATCGTGCGCAACTTCGCGTACGGCGCGGGTACCGTCGCCGGCGCCGACCTCCCGTCGTTCATGTGGGCCTACGACCCCAACGCGCGCGCCCAGCCCCACGATCCGGCGCGCGCCCGCGCGTTTTTGCGCGACGCAGGCTACGTGCCGGGACCCGGCGGGATCGTGCAAAAGGCGGGCCGCCCGCTCAGCCTCACCTTCGCGTATTCGCAGAACAACATCGCGGCGCGGCTGATCGCGGTGCAGATCCAATCGTACCTGCGCGAGGTGGGGATCGACGCGCAGCTCAAGGGCTTCACGACCCAGATGATGTTCAACGCCTACGCGGCCGGCGGGATCTACCAGGCCGGCAAGTTCGATCTGGCCTGGTACACGATGACGCTCGGCGTCGATCCCGACAGTTCGGGCCGCTTCACGTGCGGCGCAATCCCGCCCAACGGGCAGAACTACTCGCGCTACTGCAATCGCGAGATGGACGCGGCGCAGACCGCGGGCCTGCGCACGTTCGACCTCGCCGCCCGCAAGCGCGCCTACGCGCGCAGCCAGGAACTTCTGGTGCACGACGTCCCGGCGGTCTTCGTGTTCTGGCCCAAGAACATCGACGCGGCCGACGCCGGGCTGCGCGGTTTCGCGCCGAATCCGTCGATCGCCACCTGGAACGCCCACGAATGGTCGTGGTGAGCGGCACGGCGCCGCCTTCACAGCAGCCTCAATGAAAGCGGCCGTATGGTGAGTGCATGAAACACGTCCTCTCGTTGGCCGCCGCGGCGCTCGCGATCGGCCTCCCGCTCGGCGCGGCCGCGCAGTCCGCGCCCGATTCCGCTCCCGGCGGTCCCCCGCCGGAGATGCGCGCGCGCATGGAGCGTGCGCGCGACGATGCGCGCGCGGCGGCGCTCGGCGCACTCTCGGCGGCGCACCGCACGCAGGTGCAGGCGATTCTCGATCAGCTCAACAGCGGGAAGCTCAACGATCCGCGCGCCGCGGCCGCGCAGATCGACGGCCTCCTGACCGCCGACGAGAGCAAAGCCGTGCTCGCGGCGCACGACAAAGCCGTCGCGTCGTTCCACCGCGACGGGAATCCGCCGCCCGGAGCGCCGCAGGGACCGCCGCCAGGCGCAGCGCCGCCGGATGCGCGCGGGGCGCCGACCGCGGGACGGGTGCTCGTGATGCTCGGCGTCAACCGCGACCGGATGCACGAGATGATGCGCGCGATGCACGACGGTGCGTGAGCGCGTCCGCCGGGATAGGAACTGAGCGCGCATGACGCAGAGTGGTCCGCTCGCGGGCGTGCGCGTGCTCGACTGTTCGACGATGATCGCGGCGCCGTCGACCGCGGCGATGCTGGCCGATTTCGGAGCCGAGGTGGTGAAGATCGAGCGGCCCGGCTCGGGCGATCACGTGCGCCGCTACGGCGCGCAGCAAGACGGGATCGGCCTGCACTGGAAAGCGCTGGGCCGCAACAAGCGCAGCGTCGCGCTCGACCTGCACCACGCGCACGCGCAGGCGCTGCTGCTGCGCTGGCTCCCGCAGTTCGACGTGTTCGTCGAAAACTTCCGGCCGGGAACGCTCGAACGCTGGAATCTCGGACCCGAGTGGCTGCTCGCGGCGTCCCCGCAGCTCGTCATCCTGCGGGTGACGGCGTTCGGTCAGGACGGGCCGTACCGCGAACGTGCAGGGTTCGGGACGCTTGCCGAGGCGATAACCGGAATCGCGGCGGTCTCGGGCTACGACGATCGGCCGCCGCTGCTGCCGGCCTTCCCGCTCGCCGACGTGATGGCCGGACAAGCCGCCGCCGCGGCGGTCTGCGCGGCCTACGCCCGGCGCCTGCGCACCGGAGACGGCGAGGTGATCGATTTCGCGATCTACGAAGCGGTGATGAAACTGGTCGAATCGCAGATCACCGAGTTCGCGGCGACCGGCAACGTACATCGGCGGCTGGGCAATCGGATGGAAGACACCGCGCCGCGCGGCGCCTATCGCTGCGGCGACGGCGCATACGTCGCGCTTTCCGGGAGCACGCAGGAGCTCGCCGAGCGCGTCCTGCGCACGATCGGCGGCGACGCGCTGCCCGCCGATCCGCGTTTTCGCTCGAACGTCGAACGCGTCGCGAATGCCGAGGCGCTCGACGCGCTGATCGAGGGATTCTGCGCGCAGCACACGCGTGACGAAGCGATCGCCGCCTTCACGGCTGCGGGCTGTGCGGTCGGGCCGCTCGAGTCGATCGACTCCGTCGCCGAGAACCCGCAGATCGTTGCGCGCGGATCGCTGGTGCGGCTCGACGATCCCGAGCTCGGCGAGGTGACGATCAACGCGCCGTTCCCGCGCTTCGCGCACGCCGGTGCGCCGCCGCTGCGCCCCGGTCCCAGCGACGTCGGTCGCGACACCGCCGACGTGCTCGCGCGCGATCTCGGGCTGAGCGAGGACGAGCTGCGCGGGCTGGCGGACGCGGGAGCGATCGACGATCCGCGATTTCGAGCGGGATCGCACCAAGCGCGGGACCGCGCCACGTCGGGGACGTAACCCCCGAAACACGCGTCGCCCGCGCCTTTTCCCAGGAGGACTGTCCTATGCCCGTGACTCGTCAAGGATTCGTCGCCGGTTCCGCCGCGACGATCGCGTCGATCGCGATCGTGACGCCGGCCCGCGCCGCCGATTTCACGCTGAAGTACGGGCACGATCTCCCCGTCGAGCATCCGATCAACGTCCGCTCGGTCGAGGCGTTCGCCAAGATCGCGAAAGCGACCGGCGGGCGCGTGCAGATCAAGTCGTTCCCCACCAGCGTGCTCGGCAGCGACCCGTCGATGATCTCGCAGATCCGCAGCGGCGCGATCGATGCGCTGGCGATGCCCGGCGCGTTTCTCAACGCAATCGTCCCGCTGGCGTCGATCGAAAACCTCGCCTACGCGTTTCCCAATCGCGAGACGGTCTTCCGCGCGATGGACGGCGACCTGGGCGCCGTGATCCGCGACGAGTTCCGCTCCAAGGGCCTCGTCGTGCTCGACAAGATCTGGGAGAACGGCTTCCGCGAGATCACGACGTCGACGAAGCCGATCCGCAACGTCAACGACCTGGCGGGTCTGAAGATCCGCGTCTCGCCGGGGAAGATTCGCGTCGACACCTTCCAGTCGCTGGGCGCGTCGCCGTCGCCGATCGCGCTGAGCGAGCTCTATACGTCCCTGCAGACGCACGTCATCGACGCCCAGGAGAACCCGCTGCTCCTCATCGACCAGCAGAAGTTCTACGAGGTGCAGAAGTACGTCTCGATGTCCGACCACATCTGGTCGGGCTACTGGACGCTCTTCAATCCCGACGTGTGGACGAAGCTCGGCAAGTCGTACCAGGACATCATCTCCAAAGAGATGAGTGCAGCGACCTTGCTCGCGCGCAACGACAACGTCCAGCTCAACAAATCCGTGCGTGAAAAATTACAGCGCCGCGGGATGCAGTTCAACGACGTCGACAAGAACAGTTTCAAGAAGAAGCTGCAGGACGCGAAGTACTACGAGCGCTGGAAGGACGAGTTCGGCGAGAAGGCCTGGACCGCACTCGAAAAATACGCGAACAAGCTGGCGTAAGCGTGATCGAATCGCATGGCTGACGCCGCCGTCGTCACGGTCGAGAGCGCGCAAGAGGTCGTTCACTCCCGTTCTCACCGCTACCGGCTCGGCTGGACGGGGGCCGTCGATCGCGCGATCGGCGCCGTCGTCGAACCGATCGCCGCACTGCTGGTCGTGGTCGAAGTGGTCATCCTCGCCAGCGGCGTGTTCACGCGCTACGTGCTGGGCCGTCCGCTGGTGTGGACCGACGAGCTCGGGTCGATCATCTTCCTGTGGCTGGCGATGCTCGGTTCGGTGGTCGCCTACCGCCGTGACGAACACATCCGGCTCTCGGTGCTGGTGCGCCGCGCGTCGCCGCGCGTCGCCGAGTACCTCAACGCGATCTCGTCGGTCGTCGTCGCGCTGTTCGTCGCGGTGCTCATGCCGGCGTCGCTGCGCTTTCTCAATCAGGAGCGCGACAACCTCACCCCGGCGCTGCAGATCCCGCAGTCGTACGTCGTCCTCTCGATCATCATCGCGCTCTCGCTCATCCTGATCATCGCGCTGCTGCGGATGGCCGAGACCGATCTGCGGGTGGTCGGACCGGTGCTGCTCGCGGCGATCGTGATCGGCGCCGGAGTCTATTTGGCGCGCGGCGCGTTCGCGGGGCTCGGCAACCTCAACCTCGTGATCTTTTTCTTCCTGCTCGTCGGCGCGTGCGTCGCGATCGGGGTGCCGATCGCGTTCAGCTTCGGCCTGGGGACGCTCAGTTACGTCCTCGTCGTCACCACCGTCCAGCCGGACATCGTCGTCCAGCGGATGAGCGAAGGCGTCTCCAACCTCGTCCTGCTCGCCGTTCCGCTCTTCATCTTCCTGGGCTTGCTGATGGAGACCGCGGGGATCGCACGCCGGCTGGTCGAGGCGCTCGCGAGCCTGGTCGGACACTTTCGCGGCGGGCTGTCGATCGTGCTCGTCGCGGCGATGTATCTGGTCTCCGGGATCTCTGGTTCGAAGATCGCCGACATGGCGGCGGTGGCCCCGGTGCTCTTCCCCGATATGGTGAAGCGCGGGCAGAAGCGCACCGACATGATCGCGCTGCTCGCGACGTCGGGCGCGATGGCGGAGACGATCCCGCCGAGCCTGGTGCTCATCATCATCGGCTCGGTTACCGGCGTCTCGATCGCGGCGCTCTTCACCGCCGGGCTGCTGCCCGCGGTCGTGTGCTCGATCTTCCTGATCGCGCTCGCGCTCTGGAAGGCGCACCGCCAAAACGAAAGCGTCTCGCAGCGCGCGCCGCTCAGCGTGATCGGACGGACGCTGTTCGTCGCGGTTCCCGGGCTGCTGCTTCCGCTGCTGATCCGGTATTTCGTCGTCACCGGAATCGCGACCGCGACCGAGGTGAGCGTCGTCGGGATCATCTACACGCTGCTGGTCGGCGTTCTCGTCTACCGCGAGTTCAAGTGGCGGTCGCTCTATCCGACGCTCGTCGACACCGTGGCGCTCGCCGGCGCGATCCTGCTGATCATCGCGACGGCGACGGCGATGGGCTGGGCGCTGACGCAGTCGGGGTTCGCGCAGCAGCTCGCCGACATCCTCAGCCACGCTCCGGGCGGCAAGGGCGGGATCATGCTGCTCTCGATCGTGCTGTTCATCGTGCTCGGGTCGGTGCTCGAAGGGATTCCGGCGATGGTGCTGTTCGGTCCGCTGCTCTTCCCGGTCGCAAAAGCGGCGGGGATTAACGAGGTGCATTACGCGATCGTCGCGGTGCTCGCGATGGGCGTCGGGCTGTTCTCGCCGCCGCTGGGGATCGGGTTCTTCAGCGCGTGCGCGATCGGCAAGGCCGAACCCGAACACGCGGTGTTTCCGATCCTCCCGTATCTCGGCGTTCTGCTCGTCGGCCTGCTCGTGATCGCGTACGTCCCCTGGATCTCGCTCGGCTTCTTGCCGGCGAATCAGCGCTGATGGCAACGCATCGCATCGCCGTCATCCCGGGCGACGGGATCGGCAAGGAAGTGGTCCCCGAGGGGATTCGCGTCCTCGAAGCGGCCGGCCGCCGCTTCGGGATCGATTTTGCGTGGGAGTCGTTCGACTGGAGCTGCGAGCGGTACGCCGAGACGGGTGCGATGATGCCCGAAGACGGGCTCGCGCAAATCCGCAGCCACGACGCGATCTTCTTCGGCGCGGTCGGATTTCCGAACGTCCCCGATCACGTCTCCCTGTGGGGCCTGCTCATCCCGATGCGGCGCGGCTTTCAGCAGTACGTGAACTTGCGCCCGGTGCGGCTGATGCCGGGGATTCCCTCGCCGCTCGCCGGCCGCGCGCCGGGCGAGATCGACTTCTGGATCGTGCGCGAGAACACCGAGGGCGAATACAGCTCGATCGGCGGCCGGATGTTCGAGGGGACCGACGACGAGGTCGTCGTCCAGGAATCGATCTTCACGCGTCGCGGCGTCGACCGCATCCTGCGCTACGCGTTCGAACTCGCGCGCTCGCGTCCGAAGAAGCACCTCACCTCGGCGACGAAATCGAACGGGATCGCGATCACGATGCCGTTCTGGGACGAACGCGTGCGCGCCGTCGCCGACGAGTACCCCGACGTGCGGACCGATCAGTACCACATCGACATCCTGACCGCGCACTTCGTCCAGCACCCCGACTGGTTCGACGTCGTCGTCGGGTCGAATCTGTTCGGCGACATCCTCTCCGATCTGGGGCCGGGCGTCACCGGCACGATCGGGATCGCACCGTCGGCTAACCTGAATCCCGAGCGTGCCTTTCCCTCGCTGTTCGAACCCGTGCACGGCTCGGCACCCGACATCGCCGGGCGCGGGATCGCGAACCCGATCGGACAGATCTGGTCGGGCGCGATGATGCTCGAGCACCTCGGCCACGCCGACGCCGCCGCGGCGGTGATGGCGGCGATCGAAGGCGTCCTCACCACCGGGCCGCGCACGCGCGACGCCGGCGGAACGGCGAACACGATCGAGGTCGGCACCGCGATCGCCGAGGCGGTCGCGAGCGCACGATGAACGGCGTTCCGCCTGCGGTCGCGACTGCGATCGCGCTGCCGCCGTCGGTGCGCGCCGCGCTCGAACGGCACGCGCACGTGTTCGACATCATCGATCGCCCGCGCGCGACATGGCCGATGTCGGTCGAGACCGCGCAGGCGCTGCTGATCGGATCGGGCGTGAAGCTGACCGGCGACCTTCTCGACGGTCTGCCCGGGGTGCGACTGATCGCGACGCAGTCGGTGGGCTACGACAACGTCGACCTGGCCGAACTGCACCGGCGCGGCATCGCGTTCACCAACTCGCGCGGTTCGCTCATCGAAGCGGTCGCCGACATTTCGTACCTGCTCGTGATCGCGGCGATGCGCGGAATCGCGCGCGGGATCAATTGGGTGCGCGACGGCCGCTGGCTGCAGCACGGCGACATGCCGTTCGGCCGCGACCTGGACGGCGCAACGCTCGGGATCGTCGGTCTCGGCGACATCGGCAGCGCGCTCGCACGCCGCGCGCGCGTAAGCGGGATGCGGGTGATCTACGCGAATCGCACGCCGCGCAGCGACGACGCCGCGAACGGAAACGCCTATCGCACCTTCTCCGCCCTGCTCGGCGAGGCCGACTGCGTCGTCGCGCTCGTCCCGCTCACGCCGCAGACACGCGGGATGTTCGACGCGCAGGCGTTCGCCGCGATGAAGCCGAGCGCCGTCTTCGTCAACGTCGCGCGCGGCGCCGTCGCCGACACCGCGGCCTTGCTGCACGCGCTCGAGGCGAAGCAGATCGCGGGCGCCGCGCTCGACGTGACCGATCCGGAACCGTTGCCGCACGATCATCCGCTCGTCGGCCGCGACGACGTGCTGATCGTCCCGCACGTCGGAAGCGCGACCGTCGAGACGCGCACCCGGATGGCGATGGTCGCCGCCGAGAACGTGATCGCGTACTTGGACGGCAAGCCGCTGCTCACGGCGGTGGAAGGCTTCGGCCGCCCCAGCGAGTAGGACGTTTGGATGCCCTTTGCACCGCGGCGCGCCGTCGCGCTCTCCGTGTGCACGTTCGCGTGCGTGTCCGTGGCCGTCGCGAGCGCCGCGGCGTCGCGCTTCGGCGGCCCGTTCTATTCCGTCGAGGCGAGCACGTTCAACTACAATTTGGGTACCGGCGCGTTCGCGGTCCCCGCGCACGTCACGATCCGGCGGCCGGGGCTCGAGGCGGCCGCCGACGGCGCGAGCGGGAACGTCCGCGACGGCCGCGCGCAGCTGCGCGGCAACGTGCGCGTCCACGACGCCGGCGGAAAGGCGAGCCCGCAGGGCCCCAAGGCGGAACCCGCGACGCTCACCTGCGACCAGCTCGACATCGACGGCAAGGCCGACACCTACCGCGCGACGGGCCATCCGAAGTACGACGCGACCACGCGCCACGCGAGCGCCGACACGATGCTCTACAACCGCAAGAGCCGCACGCTGCACCTCGAAGGCGACGTCACCGTCGTCGAAAACGCGACGATCGTGCACGGCGCGACGATCGACCTCGACTTGAAGAAGGGCGAGACGACTGCCGTCGGATCGCCGGTCACGATCACCCGTCCGGCGACGACGAGCCCGTCCGCCGCGCCCAACCCGTCGCCGAACCCGTCGCCGTCGCCGAAACGCTAACGGTCAGCTGTTGTGCGCGGTAGTCGACGATGCGGCGCAGGTTGCACTTGAAATGGCCGTGATAGACGGCATCGAAGCGGATCAGCGTGACGAAGAGGCGCCAAGCTGTCTCCACCGGCGCGGCGCCGAAAAGATAGCGTGAGCCGGCCAGCCGCGCGTCGAGTGCGTCGAGGGTCTCGAAGACCCGGTAGGCGGTGCTCTCGTTCGCCGCCTGCGAGGATGCGAAGCCCGCACGATAGACGCCGTCGTCGATCGTTTCGTAGATCGCGTCGTTGAGCGCATCGATCTCGCCGCGCAGCGAGACCGGATAGAGAGCGAGTTCGGGCTTTCGCGCGAACGCGTCGAACTCGGTTTCGAACATGCGCATGATGTCGTCGTCGGAGTTGCTGACGATCGCGTGCGCGTGCGTGTCCCACAGCACCGGAACGGTCACCCGCCCGTGATAGTGCGGGTCAGTCGCGCGATACGCCTCGGCGAGATAGGTGAAACCGTTGGCCGGATCCGGCGTCGCGCCGGGAACATCGCGAAACGCCCAGCCCGATTCGTCGCGGATCGGGTCGACGACCGACATCGCGATTGCGTCCTCGAGCCCCTTGAGGCGGCGGACGATGATCGTGCGGTGCGCCCATGGACACGCCAGCGAGACGTAGAGGTGATAGCGTCCCGCGCTCGCCGGGAGTCCGGAGTTTCCGTCCGCGGAGATCCACCGGCGGAACGCGTCCTGCTGGCGGACGAAGCGGCCGTCCTCGGACTGTCTACCAGCCTTCCGTTCCCGGTTCGCCCTTGATCGGGCCGGTGAGATTCTGCGTCACCCAACCGCCGTAGAAACCGCCGGGCTGCGAGCGGACCCGTTCGTCGCCAAGGAAGCACGCGTCCATCCGCGAGGCGTAGAACGCGAACCACCCGGCGACGCGCTCGTATCCCATCCCCAAATCCGTCAGCGGTGCGGGATAGCTCCACGCGCCGTGCGCGGCCGTGCGGCCGCCGGCGCGCACGTCGTATGCGTACGCCGCGCCCTTCCACTCGCAAACGGTCCAGTGCTCGGTGCGCCGCAGCGCGCCGAGGTCGCAGTCGTCGGGCGGGAGATAATAGCACGGCGCGCCGGCCGTTTCGACGATCCGCAGCGCGCGCGTCGTTCGTGCTATCGTGACGCCGCCGAGTTCGACGCGTACCGGCAGCGCGACGGACTCGACGCGCGGCGGCCGCGGGAAATCCCAGACCGATTCTTGACCGGGGCCGGGGACGATGATGCGCGATGCCGGCGGCCGTCCGCCGGCGTGTACGCGCGCAGCCTGCACGAGCGCGACGAGTTCGGAAGACGAAGGCGGCCGGCGGGAGCGCATCCTTGCTCCTACCGGCCGCGTACCGGACTTCCTACCGATGGGTCAGCGGTCAGCGCTGATACCAGTTGTTGCCGACCACGTCGATTTCGTTGGCGTTGAACGTGTTGCCGTTCCAGTAGCCGTAGATGCGCACGCGTTGCCCGCCGGTGAGGTTCGTCCCGGTCGGATTGATCACGGTGCCGTCGTGCAGCGCCACGTGCGTGCCGTTGGTGAGGTACAGGTTGTACGGCGAGAACGACGCGACCGTCGCGCTCAGCGTCTGGTTCCCGTTGTTGTTGCCGTAGCCGCCGTAACCGCCGTAGTTGCCGTTGCGGTGCGGATTGCCCCGGCCGTGGTTCCAGCCGTAGTGGTGACCCTCGTTGCCCCGATCGTTATCGTCTTCGTCGTCACGATCGCGATGGCGTCCCTGTCCCTGCCACTGTCTGTTGTTGTACTGCCCGTTGTTCCACTGGCCGTTGTTCCACTGGCCGTTGCTCCAGCGCACGCATTGACCCTGATTGTTCCATTGCACGCATTGGTTCGCGTTGGAATTGTTGTCCGGCGCCGCCAGCGCAGCGGTCGGCAGGGCCAGGATCGCGGCCGCCGCGGCGGCGCGGACGAGGGTGTGGGGATTCATGAATAAGTGCTCCTCCTTGGGTGATGACTCGGAAACGTACCGAGTCTCCTGAAAATCCTGGGAAATCGCTGGGAACAAGCGAGGGCTATGCTGCGTACCCGGGGTCCTTGGCGTCGAGCATCCGCCGCAAGGCGCTCCAAGCGAGCTGCGCGACCGGGCCCACACCGCCGCCTACCTGGCGCCGGACGACCTCCTGGACGGATTCGACCGGCCAGTGCAGTTCCGCTCCGCCGGCCAGGGTCGCGATCTGCGTCGCGCATGCCCGCTCGAAGAAGTACATCGTCAGGAACGCGTCGGCGATCGTGGTGCCGCAGGTGAGCGTGCCGTGATTGCGCAGCAGCATCGCGTTTTTGGTGCCGAGATCGGCGACCAGCCGCGGCCGCTCGTCGAGTTCGAGCGCGACGCCTTCGTATTCGTGGTGCGCGATCTGACCGTTGAGCAGCATCGCGGTCTGGTTGATCGGGAGCAGCCCATGCTCTTGCGCGGAGACCGCGACGCCCGCGACCGTGTGCAGGTGCAGCACGCAGGCGACTTCCTCGCGTGCCGCATGGATGGCGCTGTGGATCGTGAAGCCCGCCGGGTTGACGATGTAGGGCGTCGGTTCCACGATGTTCCCGTCGAGATCGATCTTGACCAGAGTCGACGCGCTGATCTCGGAGAAGAGCTGACCGTACGGGTTGATCAGAAAGTGATGGTCGGTGTGGGGGACGCGCGCCGAGATGTGCGTGAAGATGAGATCGTCCCACCCGTAGTGTGCGACGAGGCGATACGCCGCGGCGAGGTCGACGCGAACCCGCCACTCCTCGTCGCTGACGCGCGACCGCAGATCGGAACCGGTGTGGGGAGCGGCAACCGCCATCAGGCACCTCCTCGGGAGCAGGAGGCTTCGTGCGCTGCCCCGCGGCCTCCCCGCGCCGCGGATGCCCCCTTTGGCTGGCGGTACTGGTTGGCGCGGATGTTCTGCGCCGCCAGACGCACGGTTTCGGCGACGCGTTTCGCGCGCGTCGCATCGGTTTTGGCGCTCGCGATCCACCGGAAGATCGCCTTTTTCGTGCTCGGCGGAAAGGCCTCGAAGTAGCCGCGCGCTTGGGGGCTGCGTCGCAGCGCCGCGGCGAGATCGTCGGGGACGGACAGCGATTCGATGGCATCGTACGACGACCACGACCCGTCGCGCTTCGCGGCGTCGACCATCGCCAGCCCGGCCGGCGTCATCCGCCCTTGCGCGATGAGCGCCGCGACCCGCCGCTTATTGATCTGCGACCACGGCGAGCCGGGTTTGCGCGGCGAGAAGAGCCGCATCGTGCGCTCGTCGTCGAGGGTGCGCGGCAGGCTGTCGACCCAGCCGAAGCAAAGCGCTTCGTCGACGACGTCGCCGTAGGGAACGTACGACGAGCCGGTGCTCCGTTTGTAGGTCACCAGCCAGATCGGTCCCGAGTCGGCGTGGTGCTGCGCCAGCCATCTCCGCCACGCCGCTCGGCTGCGGATCGTCACGCGCGGATACTGCTCGAGCCGGCGTTTCGCCGACGGGGGTAGGTCCGTCATGCGGATGGTGACCCGGTCGCTGGGCGAAGGGCTACAACTTTTGTGGAGATGCCCGGCGCGCCCGCGGCTGGTACGGTTACGGAACCGTGGACGACGCGAACAAGGCCGATGCGCGCGCGGCGCTCAAGGCGTTTCTGCGCGACCGGCGCGAGCGCGCGCTCCCAGTCTCGCAGACGCGCGCGCGACGCGGTCCCGGCCTCTCGCGCGAAGACGTCGCGCGCCGCGCGCAGATCACCGCGAAATGGTACGTCCTGATCGAGACGGGGCGGGCCTCCGGCGTCTCGACGAAGACGCTCGACGCGATTGCCGACGCGCTCGCGCTCGACGCCCGCGACCGTCGCGAACTGCACCGCCTTGCCGCCGCGGTCTTCGTGAACCCGCCCGCCGGGGCGCCGTCGAGAAGCGAGCCGCCGCCCAAACCTTGATATTTTCTCACGTGGTCACGTGCGGCCCGCGGCCGTATCCTTCCCTCAGATCACCATCCGCGAGGAACACACCCGATGGCCGCATCCGCCGATCTCGCCGCCAACCACACCGTCCGGCTCGATACGTTCGCACCCAAGCGCATCTTGATAGTCGTCGCCAATGCCGGGATGCACCCGACGCTGCAGTACCCCGTCGGGTTCTGGGCCGCAGAACTTGCCCACCCGTGGTACGAGTTCACGGAAGCCGGGTTCGACGTTACTGTCGCCAGTCCGAAGGGCGGGAAGGTGGAGGTCGACGGCTTCAGCGATCCGCGCGACGCGTCGAAGTGGTCGATCGGCGACATCCTCTCGCTGGGCTTTCTCACCTCGCCCATCTCGGCGCCGCTGCTGGAACGCACGCCGGCGCTCGGCACGCTCGACTTAACCCGGTATGATGCCCTTGCGATCGCGGGGGGACAGTCGCCGATGTTCAGCTTTCGCGACGACGCGGCGCTGCATCACGCGATCCGAACGTTCTACGAATCGAATCGCGTCGTCGCGGCGTACTGCCACGGAACCGCGGCGCTGGTCGACTGCACGCTCAGCGACGGCTCGTATCTCGTCACCGGCAAGACGGTCACCGGTTTTGCGAACGTTGAGGAAGACTATTCCGACGCGTACGTCGGCGCGACGGTGATGCCGTGGCGCATCGAAGACGCGTTACGGGCGCGCGGCGCGAACTACGTGCAGGGCGGACTCTTCAAACAGTTCGTGGTGCGCGACGGCCGCCTGATCACCGGCCAGCAGCAATACTCCGGCCGGAACGTCGCGCGCGCGATCGTCGCCGCGCTCGGAGCCTGACCGCGCGATGCGCGCGCAGGAGAGTCCCGCGGTACGGCCCTTCTCGGTGTCGATCGACGAACCGGTGCTGGCGGAGATGCGTGCGCGCCTGGCGCGCACGCGCTGGCCGGATGCGATCGACGGCGCAGGTTGGGCGTACGGCACCGACGAGACCTATTTGCGCGAACTGGTCGTCCACTGGCGCGACGGCTTCGATTGGCGCGCGCAGGAGCAACGGATCAACGGCTTCGAGCACGCGATCGTGACGGTCGACGGTCTGGCAATTCACACGATGCATGCGCGCAGCAGTGCACCCGATGCGATCCCGCTCCTGATGCTGCACGGCTGGCCGAGCACGTTCGTGCAGATGCTCGACATCGTCCCGCTGCTCACGCCGTACTTTCACGTCGTCGTCCCGTCGCTGCCGGGATTCGGTTTCTCGCCGCCGTCGCGCACGCCGGGAATGCACGTCGGACGGATCGCCGGTGCGTTCGTCATGCTCATGGCGTCGCTCGGCTACGCGCGCTTCGGGGCGCGCAGCAGCGACTTGGGTGCCGGCGTTCTGCAGCAGATGGCGCTCGACGATCCCGGCGTCCTCATCGGCCTGCACCTCTCCGGAACGAACCCGTACATCGGGTACGTCCCCGACGATCTTTCGCCTGCGGAGCAGACGTTCGTCGCCGACGCGCAGCGATGGAACCAAACCGAGATGGCCTATGCGATGATGCATTCGAGCAAGCCTCAGACCGTCGCGGTCGCGCTGAACGACTCGCCGGCCGGGTTGGCGTCGTGGATCGTGGAGAAGTTCTGGCGCTGGAGCGACGACGGCGGCGACCTCGGCTCGCGGTTCACGTTCGACCAGCTCCTGACGAACCTGACGATCTATTGGGCGACGCAGACGATCAATTCGTCGATGCGCCTCTATTACGAAACGGCGCGCGCGACGCTGGCATACGGACACGTCGACGTACCCACCGCGATGCTGATGTCCGATCGCGACTTGTTTCCGACGCCGCGTGAATGGGCTGCGCGTCAGTACAACGTGGTGCGCTGGACGAAGATCGACCGCGGCGGCCATTTCCTCGAATGGGAAGAGCCCCGCCTCGTCGCCGACGATCTCATCGCAACCTTCGCCCCGGCACGGACCGCTCCGTCACGCTGAGCACCGCGTGACTAGGCCGGGAGCGGGATGCGTTCGAGATCGGCGACGATCGTGCGGAAGTCGCTGAATGTGAGGGCTTGGTCGCCGTCGCAGCGCGCCTCGGCGGGATTCGGGTGCACTTCGAGGAGCAGACCGTGGGCGCCGACGGCTTTGGCCGCGCGGCACAGCGGGGCGATCCAGCGCCGCACGCCGACGGCGTGCGACGGATCGACGATCACCGGCAGGTGCGTGCGCTCGCGCAGCACCGGGACCGCCGAGAGGTCGAGCGTGTTGCGCGTCGCCGTCTCGAACGTGCGGATCCCGCGCTCGCAGAGGATCACGTTCGGGTTGCCCTCGCTCATGATGTACTCGGCGGCGGCGAGCAGCTCGTCGATCGTTGCCGCCATTCCCCGCTTGAGCAGCACCGGACGCTCCGTCTTTCCGATCGCTTTGAGCAAGTCGAAGTTCTGCATGTTGCGCGCGCCGATCTGCAGCAGATCGACCGAAGCCGCCATTCGCTCGACCTGTTCGATGCTCATTACCTCGGAGACGATCGGGAGTCCGGTCGCGCGCGACGCTTCGGCGAGCAGCGCGACGCCTTCCCAGCCCAGTCCCTGAAACGCGTAGGGCGACGTGCGCGGCTTGAACGCGCCGCCGCGCAGCATCACGCCGCCCGCGGCCGACACGGCTTCGGCGGTCGCGAGGATCTGCTCGCGCGACTCGACGCTGCACGGGCCGCCGATCACCACGAACGCGCCGTCGCCGATCGCGACGTTCCCGACCATCACGCGCGACCGCACGTCGGGATCCTGGCGCTGCGCTTTCGGGAACGACACCTTCGCCGGCTTCGGCACGACCGGCGGCGCGTCGTCGACGACCACCGCCGGCTCGCGCCGCACGCGCGGCGGCGCAGTCGCCGCGTCGTAGGTGCCGATGACGTGCAGTGTCGCGATGACGCTACGCAGCTCTTTGAGCGCGTCGACGAACCGGGGCTCGCGCACGTCGCCGTCGACGTCGGCGTAGAATGCATACTGATCCGAGGCGCCCAGACGCGACTTCGAATCGAGCTTCGAGACGTTGAGTCCGTGCGTTCCGAAAATCGACAGACAGCGCCCGAGCGCGCCCGGCGAATCAAGGACCGCGAACACGAGCGAGGTCTTCCGGTTGCTGACGTTCTGCGCCGGTTCAAACTCGGCGGCGAGCCCGCGGGCGTTCGGGGCGCGGAAGAGGATGAAGCGGGTGAAATTGTCGGGATGGTCGGCGATCGTGGTGGCGAGTTCGATCAGACCGTAGCGTTTCGCGGCGTCGCTCGACGCGATCGCGCCGCGCGACGGATCGCCGGCGGCGGCGACGTCGCGCGCCGCGATCCCGGTATCGGGGACCGGCACGCGGCGCACCTCGGGGAGCGTCGCGAGAAATCGCCCGCACTCGGCGAGCACGACCGGGTGCGAATCGATTTCCCGCAAACCCGCGATCGTCGCACCCGGCACGCCGAGCAGCCGATGCTCCATGCGCATCGTGATCTCGGCGAGCAGGTCGAGCTCGTATTCGGCCAGGGTGTCGTAGCCCTCGCGGATCGTCCCGGCGATGGCGTTGTCGACCGGGAGCAGACCGACGTCGGCACGCCCGCTGAAGACCGCCTGCGCCACCGCGCGGTACGACGCGCAGCCCAGCGGGGTGAAGATCACGCCGCGGCGCGCGGCGTACGCATCGAGCACCCCATGCGAATACGAGCCCTCGATGCCCTCGAAGGCCGCGGTCATCGTCAGTGTCGGGGTGGTCTGCCCGTCGGGCAGGGTCTGCGCGCTGGTCATCTCGCTCCCTTGTAAAAAGAGCCCCTCGCTCGGCGAGGGGCTCTTGCTGCTGGCAGTCCGTGAAGACCCGTTACGGCAAAGGCCTACCGCGCCGGAGCGCTGCGCACTCGGCATAAAAATAGCGGTAAAACCACGACGTCACGGCCATGTCCGTGTGATCTTGCCACGCCCGGGGGCACCGCGTCAACCTCGCAACGTCATCCGGCTTACGGTCCGGCGCGTTCTCCCCATGCTATGGTTGCGCCCATGATCACCCGATTTGCCGCCCTGCTCGCGGCGCTGAGCGTCCTCGCGGCGCCGGTCGCGGCCGTTGCCGCACCCCCCGTCCACACCGAGAAAGCCGTCCTCGCCGGCGGCTGTTTCTGGGGGATGGAGGCGGTGTTCGAGTCCCTGCGCGGCGTCACCAGCGTGGTCTCGGGCTTTTCCGGGGGCAACGCGATGACCGCGCACTACGAGATCGTCAGCACCGGGATGACCGGTCATGCCGAATCGGTCGAGATCACCTACGACCCCGCGCAGATCTCGTACGCGCAACTGCTCGACGTGTACTTCGCCGTCGCGCACGATCCGACGGAGCTCAACCGGCAAGGCCCCGACGACGGCCCGCAGTACCGCTCGTCGATCTTCTACACGTCCGACGAACAGCGCCGCGTCGCCGAGCAGACGATCAAGAAGCTCACCGACGAGAAGACGTTTCGCGCTCCGATCGTCACCAAGGTCGTGAAGTTCACCGCCTTCTATCCGGCGGAGTCGTACCATCAGCACTTCGCCGAACGCAATCCCGACAACGGCTACATCGTCTTCAACGACAAGCCGAAACTCGAAGCGTTGCGCAAGCGCTATCCGCAGCTGCTCAAAGCGAACGCGGTGGCGCTTCGGCTGACGAAGTCGTAGCTGCGCGCCACGCGGCGAGCAGCGCGCGCTCGCGCTCCGGCGCGAGCGAGGCGCGCCGCGCGCCGCTGCGCCGTTCCCAAGCCAGCGTCGCCGCGAGCGTCGCGTCGATCGGGGTGAAGCGCAGTCCGGCGGCGATTGCGGCCTCGCACGAGACCCGGTCGAGCAGCGTGTCGCCCGGGACCCACAGCGGGAGCTCGATCCACGGATCGACGCCCTGCGCGAGGAGAAACGCCTCGTCGCCGGCGTCGATGAAGCGCGCGCGGAACGTCCCCGGTGCAGGCGCGAGGACGTCGCCGCCCGCGGCGAGCCGCCGCACCCAGTAGCCGAAGCGGTCCGTGTGATCGTCGGGTCCGACGATCAGGCCGGGTCGGACGATCAGCGCGCGCTCGCCCCAGCGTCGCACCACCTCGTCCTCGCAGCCGGCCTTCATCTCGCCGAACAGCTCCGGCGTATAGGGCGGCTCCGGCGCCGGAAGCTGCCGCCGCGCCGCCGTTTCGGAGAGCGCGTCGTCGCCGCCGACGCTGACGCTGCTGATGAACGCGTAGCAGCCGGCCCGCTCGCGCAGGTGCCGGCCGAGGCAGCGACGTCGCGGGCTGATAGCCGCACAGGTCCACCACCGCGTCCCAGCGGCCCTCGAGCCGGTCGAGATCGCGCGCGCGGTCGCCCAGGATCTCGCGGACGCCCGCGTTCGGGTTCGGCGTCTGGCCGCGATGGAAAACGGTGACGTCCCAGCCGCGCCCGAGCGCCTCGGCGGCGATCCGCCGCCCGAGAAATCGGGTGCCGCCGATCAGGAGAAGCCGGACGGTGGGCAATGTGGACAACTCCGTGGACGCAGGCACGTTTCAACCCTTCGAAGATGGGGACGACGCCCGCGATTGCGCCCCCCGGCGCCCGGTGGAAAAGCGGGTCAGAAGAGCCGCTGCTGGCCGCCGGTCGCGATGATCTCCGCGCAGATCGCGCGCGCCTCGTCGACCGAGGCGACCTCGGTCCGCACGAACAGCTTGCGCCAATAGGCCTTCCCCGAGAGTTTCGCGATCAGGTCGGAAGCGAGACGGGCGTCGACGGTACGCCCCATCAGCCGGATGCGCACCGTCGGTGCCGATCCGCCTGTCCCCAGCGGCAGACGGTGGATCAACTGCTCCTGCGAATCGCTCCAGACCGCGTCGCCGTAGCGCGAGCGCAGCGCCGCCTCGCACTGCGCGAACGTGCTCAGATCGCGTTCCGCGTTGAACTCGGCGGCGAGGCCGTAGACGGTGTGCCGTTCGCGCAGCGCGCGCACGCCCTCGTCGTCGAGCTCGCGGATGTCGTCGATCACCCGGAAATCGTCCCAGGCGAGAAACGTTTCGATCGCGTCGAGCGCGCGCGGATCGGGCCACAGCACGCGCAGCACGTCGCCGAGCACGCGTTCGAACGCGCGCGTCGTGTGGTGAAAGTAGACGGTCGCGAACATCATGTAGCGCGCGAGAACGAACGATTCCAGCGCGACGACGCCGCGGCCGTCGACGCCGAGCTGCGGACGTCCGTCGACCTCGAGGATCCGCAGCGACGCGATGAGCTGCGCCGCGTCGTACGTTCCGCCGGCGACGCCGGTGAAGTACGCGTCGCGCAGCAGGTAGTCCATCCGGTCCGCGTCGAGATTCGGGCCGCTCACCAATTCGCGCAACACGGGGTCGGCATCGTGCGCGCCGACGATGAGGCCGAGCACCGCGTCGGGATCGACGTCGATCGCCGCGAGCGCGTCGCGGATCTCCGCACCCGCGAGGATCGCCGCCGTTCGCTGCTCGTGGCGCACGCCGAGGACGGCTTCGCATGCGTGCGAGAACGGACCGTGACCGAGATCGTGCAGCAGCAGGCTCGCGCGCAGCAGGCGGCGCTGGTCGGCGAACGCGCGCTCCGACGCGAAAGCCTCCGGCGAGTGCGCGCGCAGCGCATCGAACACGCGCGTCCCGATCGCCAGGGCGCCGAGCGCGTGCGAGAACCGCGAATGTTCGGCCGACGGGAACGCCAGGTACGCGAGGCCGAGCTGCCGCAAGCGGCGCAGCCGCTGCACCGCCGGCGCGGCGAGCAGCGCGACCTCCCCGCCGTCGAGTTCGATGAAGCCGTGGACCGGGTCGTAGATCCGTTTCGGTTTCAGCGTGCCGGACGTGTGAACGATGGCGTCCTCCCGCGTCCGCTGTGCACCGCCGCCGGAGGCTTTACCTCTCCCGCTTCGCGCGGCGATAGCGTCCCGGCGTCGTGCCGAGCACGGTGCGGAACGTGCGCGTGAAGTGGCTCTGATCGACGAAGCCGCTGTCCGCGGCGATCGCCGCGAGCGGCGCGTCCGTTTCGACGAGTGCGCGGCACGCCTGCTGGACGCGCAGGGCCGTCACGTGGTCGCCGAGGGTGCGTCCGCGCAAGCGGCGGAACGCGCGCGCGAGATGGGTCGGATGCACGCCAGCATTCGCGGCCAGCGCGCGCAGATCGAACGTTCGCTCGGGCGCGGCGGCGACCGCGTCTTCGACGCCGCGCAGCCACGGCGGCTCCTTGGCCTCGAGCGTGCGCGCGGCGTCGCCGGCGATCGACCCGCACAGATCATACAGCAGCGATTCGACCGCCGCATCCGAGGCCGCCGCACCGAGCAGATACTCCCGATGCAGCCGCACCGCGAGCCACACCGCCTCCTCGCCGTGCAGTTGGTGCAGTTCGACCGTCGCGTCCCCGGCGCCGGCGATCGTCTCCACCAACGCGGGTCCGAACTCGATCATGAAGAGCCGCGTGCCGTCTCCCATCTCGTCGGAATGCGACGTGCGCGGCGGATGATACGCGGTCGTGAACGGACCGTACTCGATCGTCGTCGCCGCGGACGTCTCGCGGTAGCGGCCTTCGAGCAGCAGGCTCGCGTACGCCGCTTCGTGCACGTGCTCGTCGCAGATCCGCGCGCGCTCGTGCACGACTTCGGAGAGGATCGCGCCGCAGCGTGCGAGCGACCGCGTCTCACCGTAAAGAACTCCCGCGGCGAGCGACCGCGCCGTCATGCCGGCCGCGGAGGCTCCGGACGCTCGGTGCGCACGAACTCCATGTATGACGCGACCCGGTCGGCAACCTCGCGCCCGTGGAACCGCTCCACGACGTGCAGGTCGAGATTGATTCCCGACGTCAGCCCGCCGGCGCTGCACACGTTCTCCGCGTCGACGAAGCGCGGGCCGCGCACCAGCGTGACGTTGGGAAATTGCTTCGCGAACGCGTCGTAGAATTCGTGATGCGTGGTCGCCTGCTTGCCGTCGAAGAGCCCCGCTTGCGCGACCTTGAACGCGCCGGTGCAGACCGACATGACCAGCGCGTGCGGCGCCTGAGCCTGCAGCCACGCTGTCAGGCCCGGGGAGCCGCGCTGGGCGCCGACGACGACCACGTCGGGCTGCGGCGCGTCGGCGAACGTGAAGCGCGGCAGCATGCCGAGTCCCGCGGTTGCGGCGACGGCGTCACGCGCATCGCTCACCAAGAAAGGGAGGAAGGCGCCGTCGTCGTCACGGCCCGCGAGCGGCGTGTCTTGAAACACTTCCCACGGGCCCGCGACGTCCATGACGTTCGCGCCCGCGGTGACGGCGATCGCGACGAGCCGTTGTCCGGGCCGGAGCTGCGCGCGCGCCGCGTCGGACGACTCGGCGGCACCGGCCGGCGACGCCGCGGCGAGCGCGGACAGCGTCGCGGCCGCGGCGCCGGTTGACGAGAGAAAGTCGAATCGTTTCATGCCTCGATCGTAGCGCCGATCGGCCGCCGGGGCTTGCACCACATTAGCACGGCGGGCCCGTGACAGGGGGCGTCGAACGTGTCGGCCGTGCGCGTTGACGACGGCGTCAAGCGGGAGATTCTCGCACGCACCGATATCGGCGAGGTGATCGGGGCGTACGTCAGCCTGCGCAAACGCGGGAACGACCTGGTCGGGTTGTGTCCGTTCCACGGCGAGAAATCACCGTCGTTCCACGTCCACCCGGACCGCGGTTTCTTCAAGTGCTTCGGCTGCGGCGTCGGCGGCGACGTCTTCACGTTCGTCCAGAAACACGAGAACGTCGGCTTCCCCGACGCCCTGCGGATGCTCGCGAAGCGCGTCGGCGTCGAGATCGAGAACGAGGATCCGCGCGCCGCGCGCGTGCGCAGCGAACGCGAGGCGATCTATCACGCCAACGACATCGCGCGCACGTGGTTTCACCGCATGCTGCTCGACGGACGGATCGGTGCAGCGGCGCGCGCCTATTGCGAGCAGCGCGGGATCACGGCGGCGACGATCGAAGCGTTCGCGCTCGGGTTCGCGCCCGACGGCTGGGACGGGCTCGTCGACGAATTGCGCCGCAACGGCGTCGACCTCGAGCTTGCGGCGAAGGCCGGCCTGCTCAAGCCCAGCCAGCGCGGCGGGTTCTACGATTTCTACCGCAACCGGCTGATGATCCCGACGCTGGCGACCACCGGCGAGACGATCGCCTTCGGCGGCCGCGCGCTCGGCGATGCGGAGCCGAAGTATCTCAACACGTCGACGACGCCGGTGTACACGAAGGGCCGCTATCTCTTCGCGCTCAACGTCGCGCGCCGCGCGGCCGCACGCGAAGATACGGCGATCGTCGTCGAGGGCTATCTCGACTGCATCGCGGTGCATCAGGCGGGCTTCACCAACGCGGTTGCGGCGCTCGGCACCGCGTTCACGCCCGAGCAGGCGCGCGAGCTGCGCAAGGTCGCGAGCCGCGCCATTCTGTGTTTCGATGCCGACGCGGCCGGGGTCGAAGCATCGCTGAAATCGATCGACGTGCTGGCGACGGAGGGGATCGCGGCGTTCGCGATCCGTGTCCCGGGCGCGAAGGATCCCGACGAGTTCATCCGCGCCAACGGCGCCGACGCGTTCCGCGCGCTGCTCGACAAACCGCTGACCGCGACGCAGGTGAAGATCGACGCCGAGATCGAGCGGCGCGGCAACCGCATGGAACGTGGTGCGCTGGCGCGCTGGGCCGAGGAGACGATCCGCCGCCTCTCGTCGCCGGCCGAATACGACCGCTGGCGCACGTACGCCGCCGGACGGCTCGATCTCGACCCCGACGACCTGCGCCGTGCGCGGCTGATGGTGGAGACGGGGCACTTCACCCGCGGCGCGGGGACGAACGGTTCGCGCCACGTCGTACCGGGGACGATCGAGAAGCCGACCTTCGAACGGGAGGTGCTCTCGATCGTGCTCGACGAGCCGGCCCTGATCGCCGAGTACGCCGAGCGCATCCCGCCGGAACGGTTCGGTTCCGAGCGGTTCCGGCGCGTGTGGGACGCGCTGCGGACGCACGCCGGCTCGCTCGCGCAACCTTCCGACGTGTTCGCCGTGTTTGCAGGAGATGATGACGCGGCGGCTACGCTCGCGTCGGTCTCGGGAGCGGTTCGGTTGGCTGATTCCGACGACCGGCGAGCGAAGTTGGATCGCGTCGTTGCGCGTTTCGCGCGCGACGACGCCGAACGCCGCTATCGCGAGCTTGACGGGGAGATGACGCGGCTTTTCGAGGCCGACCGTCCGATTCCGGACATGCTTCGGGCCGAGCTCAACGCACTCTCCTCACAACTGAAAAAAGGATAACCCCTCGGGAGAACCTTACTTGTCCGCTTCGGACACTTCGGAAAGGGGGTGATGACCAGATGGCACGCACGAAAAAATCCGCCGGCGAAAACGCCGAGACACCGCAGCTCTCGCTCGACGAGCAGATCAAAAAACTGCTCGAAAAAGGCAAGAAGCGCGGCACGCTGACCTACGAAGAGATCAACGCCGTCTTCGACAACGTCGAAGACGTCGCGCCGGAGCGCATGGACGATCTCCTCGAAGAGATCGCGTCGCTCGGGATCGAGATCGTCGAAGAACAGGCCAAAGACGAGAAGCCCTCGGACGACGGAGAAAAAGAAGAAGAAGGGATTCCGGCTGGTCTCGCCCTCGACGATCCGGTCCGGATGTATCTCAAAGAGATCGGCCGCGTCCCGCTCTTGTCGATGGACGACGAGCGCCGCCTCGCGATGTCGATCGAAGCCGGCGAAAAAGAAGCGCTCAAGAACGGCACCGCCGACAACCGCATCGTCCTCGACGGCGAAGAATCGAAGCGCAAGCTCACCGAAGCGAACCTTCGTCTGGTCGTCTCGATCGCGAAGAAGTACGTCGGCCGCGGCATGCTCTTTCTCGACCTGATCCAGGAAGGGAATTTGGGCTTGATCCGTGCGGTCGAGAAGTTCGATTACCGCAAGGGCTACAAGTTCTCGACGTACGCCACATGGTGGATCCGCCAGGCGATCACCCGCGCGCTCGCCGACCAGGCGCGCACGATCCGCATCCCGGTCCACATGGTCGAGACGATCAACCGTCTGATCAAGATCAGCCGCCAGCTGCTGCAAGAGCTGGGCCGCGATCCCACGGTCGAAGAGATCGCCAACGAGATGGGGCTGACCCCGGAGAAGGTCCGCGAAGTCATCAAGATCTCGCAGGAGCCGATCTCGCTCGAGACGCCGATCGGCGAAGAAGAAGACTCGCACCTTGGCGACTTCATCGAAGATCAGGAAGCCGTCGCGCCGGCCGAAGCCGCCTCCGTCATGCTCCTCAAAGAGAAGATGCAGGACGTGCTCAAGAACCTCACCGAGCGCGAGCGCAAGGTGCTGGTCTTACGCTTCGGTCTCGAAGACGGCCACCAGCGCACGCTGGAAGAAGTCGGCCAGGAGTTCGGGGTCACGCGCGAGCGCATCCGCCAAATCGAAGCGAAGGCACTGCGCAAACTCCGCCACCCCAGCCGCGGCAAAGCCCTCAAAGACTACTGGTCCAACGAATAACGGCGAGGGGCAGCAGCTCAGGGTGACGCCGCCGGCGCCGGCGACGCCAGCTCCTCGCGGCAGGCCACGGAGATCGCGATCACCGTCGGGCTGAGTTTCTGTTCGCGGGCGGCGATGAGATGCTGCTGCAGTTCGAGCGTACCGGCAAGCCGATCCCACACGGTACGGCCGAGCGTCTTCGATGCAACGTACGAGCGCGGATCGAACGTCGGCGTCCCCGACGGCATGTCGAGCCCCGCTGCGCCGATGTAGTCGCCGTTCGCGTCGGGACCGCGCGCCGCGTTGACGACGGCCCCCTTCGGAAGACTGCCCGGCCCCGTGGCGGAGAGACCCGCGGGAAACTCGTTCTGCATCCGGCCGAGCGCGTCGGTATCGAGCGCGCCGTTCATCACGTCGAGCGTTTTGCGCTGCTGCCCGGCGACGGCGGCGATCTGCTCGCCGAGCAGCTGCGCGATCCGATCGTCGTCCGTCTTCGGCGTGTTCGGAAAGCGCTTGCGGTCGGCCAGGAGCGTGTCGATCACCGCGAGATTGTGCGCCATCGCGAGCGACGCGCGCCGCAGATAGAGCTGATCGATCTGCAGCGCATTGTCGGAGCCGGTTCGCTGGTCGTCGGCCATCTTCAGAAACGCGCGATGCCCGGCCCCGACGAGTTCGTCGCTCTTCATCAGGCCGAGCACCATCGGCGCGACGCTGTCGCGTACGGTCGCGCACACGCCCCGCGACCGCACGCGGCCGATCTCCGGCAACGTCGGCGCCGGCGTCTGCGGCGCGGGCGATTGCGCGGTCAGCGCAACGAAGACGAGCGCCCCCGCAGCCGTCACCTTGAGCTTGTCGAGGGGCAGCCCCGAGTGACGAGGCACCGCGCTCACATCGAGTCTTCGCCCTTCCCGGCGCTCGCGCTCGGCTTGACGTTGGGGTTCTTGTCGGCGAACTGACCGAGCGGGTTGGGAATGACCCACACCGACACGTCGTAGATCGCGGGATACAGGAACACGAACGCGACCTGCGATGCGTCCTTCACGGCGCCGGTCGCGACGAGCCCCTCCGCGGTCGGTGAGGTCGAGCCGTTGTTGGCGGCGCCGTACTTCTTCGCGCCGACAGCCTTGCCGTAGAGCAGCGTGCCGCCGGGCCCTTTCTCCACGTAGTGCACGTGCGCGCCGATCGTGTCCCAGCGCGACGCATCGATACCGAAGCGCGTCGGTTTCCCCGTCGACGACTCGGCCTGCGGAACGCTGAAGTCGGCGCCGATCAGCCGGCCTTGCGCGTCGTACCACAACTGCGCGGGATGGCTGGGATCGGTCGTGTCCCAGTATTTCGTATTCACCCAACTGATCGCGCCGGTACGATCTTCGTTGGAATAGCGGACGTAGCCGGCCGCGGTCGCCGCGGCCGTCGTCCCGTAACGCTTCGGAAGATCGGTCATGACCTTCTTAAGAAACGCCGCTTCGGCGGCGTTCGGCGACGGCGCCGGAGTCGGCGACGCTTTTACGGGCATCGCGCCCGTCGGCATCGCCGGCATCGCGGATTGGGCGTCCGCGACCCGGACGCTGCAGCAGAGCGCTCCGATCGCGGCAAGGGCAACGAGACGTCGATTCATGCGCGCGCCGTTCGTGCCGCGGGCTACGGCGCCTTCGTCGGCGAGGCGCCGGGGACGGGAACGCTCGTCGGCGTTGTTGCCGGGATCGGCGTCGCGGTGGGGAGCGGGCGCGCGCGCCCCGGGCTCAGCGGGTGCGGCGGCGCGGTGCGCGCCGGCGTCGGCGTGTAGTACGCAGCCGGCCGGTCCGCCGACAGGGGAAACGGGAACGGGATCCGGATCGTGATCCGGTCGCCGTCGCGGCCGATCTCAGCCTCGGTGGCGGCATCGATCGTCTCGCCGGCGGTGACCGGTGCGACGATCGGCGTGAGGCTGCGGACCGGAAGCAGGCCGGCGTGGATCGTGACGCGGTCGATCGTGATCGACGGAGTCCTTATCCCGGCACTATCGGTGTGGCCCCCGACGATCAGCCGAGCGCGGGTCCCGGCCGGTGCGACGACGATGCCGTCGAGCGTCAGCGCGTCCCGCAGATGGAGGTTCACGGTCGTCCCCTCGCGGGCGTGCGCGTCGAGGCTCCCGTCGGCGATGAAAACGACCGGCGTGCCGGCAGGCAAGCCGTGCTCGGGGCCTTTGGCCGCGGCCATCGTTGCCCCGAAGAGCAGGAAGGCCGTCGCGATGACGGCCGCCCGGCGGGCGTTCCTTGGGATCAGGACGCCTTTTTCTCCGCTTCAGCAGCGGCTGCTTCGGCGGCGGCCTTCTTGCCCTGTTCGATCAGGGCTTTGACCTTCTGGCCGCCCTTTTGGCCGATAGTCTCGTAGAACTCCGGACCGTACCGGTCGCGAGTCGCCTCGCCGCCCTTTTTACCGCCCTTCTTGCCGATCGCCTCGTAAAATGCGTGGCCGTGGGCTTTCTTGGTGGCCTGGCCGCCTTTGCGGCCGATCATTTCGTAGAACTCCGGACCGTACTTTTTCTTGACCGTCTCGCCGCCTTTTTGGCCTGCTTCGCGGACGCTCATACCGCTGCCGGACTTCCGTTCGGGGGTGCTGGACATCAGTTGGGGTGAACCTCGTGGATGAAAATCGACCTGTCTCAGTAACGTAAGCGGACTCATGGAAGTTGTCGGCAGAGTGATCGCTTCGTGAAGAATCGGGTGCTTTTTTTCGCCGGGCTGGTCGTGTGCACGGCATGCACCATCCTGGCGCCGGTAGGAGCTGCCCGCAATGAGCAGCCGGGATACCGGCGGTTGATCGAGCTCGAAAGCACCCGGGCTTTCTCCGACGAGCTGGCCGCACTGCTCGCGTCCGGGGACGTTAGGCAGGCGGGGCGTGCGGCGCTTGCGCTCGGACGGACCGAGGACGTGCGCGCGGCCGGACCTCTACATAACGCGACCGCGGCCCAGGACGTTTCGCTCCGGGCCTTGGCAATGTACGGGTATGGTCTGCTGGCCGCTAAGACTGCCATTGCGACCGAAACGTTGCGTCGCGGGCTTGCCGACCGGGCGGGTGTGGTCCGCGTCGCAGCCGTCGATGCCGCATGGCGCGCGCAGGCCGCCGGCAGATCGCCGGGAGCGAGCGCTCTCTCGGCCGAACTGCTCGCGGCCGCGGCGGGCGATCGCGACCCGATCGTTCGGGCTCGCGCCGCCACCGCGCTCTCGGGCTGGAAGGACGCGACCGAACACGCCCGCATCTCCGGCGCCCTGCAGCAGGCGTTCGCACGCGAACGGAGTCGCATGGTCCGGTGGCACGAGGCGTGGACGCTCCGGCGCGCGTTCGCGACCGACGTCGCGGCAGCGCTGCTGCGCACCGGGTTGACCGATCGCGACGAGCTCGTCCGCATTCAATTCGCCGATCTTCTCGCGCGGCGCAAAGTGCAAGGCGAAGCGCCGCTGCTCGAACCGCTGCTGCACGATCCGTCGTGGCGCGTGCGCGAGCAGGCGGCCGAGAGCGTGCGCGTCCTCGCAGGTGGCGCGCGGACCGAGCATCTCGCCGCGATCCCCGAGAGCATCGCCACGCCGTCGCCCGCGCCGGAGAACGCGGAGGCGCCGCTGCCGCGCCCGGCCGGGCTCGGCCCGCCGCGCAAACCCGTCGCCGCCGATGCGCTCGTCGATCTCCCGCTTCGTCCGACGACCAGCGCCGCGATGGACGGACCGCTTCCCGGCCCGCATCCGCGCGTGCGCATCGGCACGACCAAAGGTCCGATCGTCGTGCGCCTGTATCCCGAGTGGGCGCCGCTCACCGTCGCGAACTTCCTGGGCCTCGTCGATCGCGGCTATTACGACAACCTGCGCTGGTTCCGGGTCGTCCCCGACTTCGTCGCGCAGACCGGCGATCCGCACGACAACGGCGAGGGCGACGCGGGCTACACGATTCCGGCCGAGGAGAACCCGCTCGAACAACGCTCGGGCGTCATCTCGATGGGCTTGAATTATACGGAGGGCGCGAATCCCGGGCCGATCCGCGACTCGGCCGGGACGCAGTTCTACATCACGATCTCGCCGCAGCTCCACCTCGATCGCGACTTCACGGTCTTCGGCGAGGTGGAGAGCGGCTTCGCGACGCTCGGAAGGCTCGCCGAATCGGATCGGATGACGCGCGTGGAGCAGCTTTCCGATCGCTGACGGCGGGTCAGCGCGCGACGATCGAGCGCAGCGCGAACAGTGCGTTCTCCGGGCGTTCGGTGATGCGGCGATAGAAATATCCCGCCCAGTGCGTGCCGTAGGGAACGTACACGCGCAGGCGATAGCCGTCGGCGACGAGCCGGAGCTGCACGTCCGGGCGCACGCCGTAGAGCATCTGAAACTCGAAGCGGTCGCGGCCTATGCCGCGGTCGCGCGCGAACCTCTCGACCGCGGCGATGATCCGCTCGTCGTGCGTCGCGATCGCCGGATAGACGCCGCGTTCGAGCAGCGCCTCGGCGGAGCGGAGACACTCGCGGCGGATCGTCGGCATCGCCTTGTATGCGACGTCCGGGGATTCGCCGTACGCGCCCTTGCAGAGCCGCACGCGCGCGCCCAAAGCGATCATCCGTTCGACGTCGGCCGGGGTGCGCTTCAAGTACGCCTGCAGCACGGGCCCCACGTTGCGCGTATGCGCGAAGGCGCGCTCGAAGACGCGCAGCGTCGCGCCGGTGACCGCGCTCCCTTCCATGTCGATGCGCACGAACGGATCGGCGTTCCGTGCCGCATCGTCGAGGATCGTGCGCAGGTTCGCGAACGCGAAGTCTTCGTCGACGAGCAGACCCATCGCGGTCAGCTTCACCGAGACGTTCGTCTCGACGCCGCGGCGGCGGATCGCCGAGAGGAGCGCGAGATAGGCATCGCGCGTTCGCTCAGCTTCGTCGCGCTGGGTGACATCCTCGCCGAGGAAGTCAAGCGTCGCGGTCATCCCGGCCGCGTTGAGCGCGGCGACCGCGTCCATCGCTTCGTCGGCGGTCTCGCCGGCGACGAACCGTTTGGCGAGGAAGAAGAACCGTTGCTGAAAGCCCGGGGTCTGAATCACGTCGAGCACTGCCACGGCCCGGCGGCTTCGGGAATGAACCGGCGGGGGCCTCGGGGTAGACCGGTGTCGATGGCGCGCGCGCAACGCTTTGCGAGGACTTTTCAGTCGATGGATAGGCACGCGCCGCGGTTTCCGGGAAGCATGGAGCATGGCTTGGCGCGTCCTGGTCGCCGACGACGATCAGGAGATCTGCACGCTCATCAAGACGGTCCTGGGCAAGGGGCCGTACGAGATCACGCTCTGCCACGATGCGGAAAGCGCGCTCGTCCATATCAAGAGCGATCCGCCGTACGACATCCTCATCAGCGACTTCATGCTGCCGGGGATCTCGGGGATCGATCTGGTCACGCAGGTGCGGCAGAACGCGAGCACGTCGCGCATCCCGATCGTGATGATCAGCGCGCACAGCAACTACGCGATGGACGCGCGCGCGAAGACGGCCGGCGCGAACGCGTTTCTGAACAAGCCGTTCACGATCTCGCAGCTGCGCACGACCGTGCACCAGCTGCTGACGGACCCGCTGCACTCGGCGATGGGCGCGTAGCGCCGGCGCGTCGCGCGGTACACCGCGCGTGACGGTTGCGTCGTTCGCGAAGATCCTCTTCGTCGCGCTCTCACTGGGCCTCGACGTCTTCGCCGTCTCGGTCGGCGTCGGGATGCGGGGGACGGAGCGCGCGGTCAAGCTGCGGATCGGTGCGGCGTTCGCGTTCGCCGAGGTGACGATGACGCTGCTCGGGGTCGGGATCGGCCGCGCCGCGGGGAAACTGCTCGGCGATTCGGCCGGGTATCTCGGCTTCGCCGCTCTCGTCGCGGTCGGCGGCTACATGATCTACGAAGCGCTGCACGGGACCGAGGAGGGCGGCGGCTTCGATCTTTCGCGCGGCTGGGGGCTGACGCTGGGCGCGCTCTCGATCAGTCTGGACTCGCTGGGAATCGGGTTCTCGATTCTCTACATCGGCGTGCCGCTCGGCGTCAGCGTGATCTTCATCGCTGCGGCTTCGGTGCTGTCGACGGCGCTGGGGCTCGCGCTCGGAAAGCGTCTGGGTATGGTCGCCGAAGAGCGCGCGGCGTTGTGGGCGGGGATCGTGCTCGTGCTGACGGGGCTCGCCTTTGCGGGACTCAAGTATTTTCGCGTCGGCGCCTGAAGCGCTCTACCGGCTCGCCGTCGCGGCATCGCGCAGCGTAATCGTCGTCGGGACGGCGAAGAACGCCGGCAAGACGACGGCGTTCAACGCGCTGCGCGCCGTCGCGCAGCGCCGCGGCGTTGCGATCGCGGTGACGTCGATCGGGCGCGACGGCGAACCGTCGGACGCGCTCGACGTCGAACCGAAACCGCGCGTGCGGCTCGCACCCGGGACGCTCGTCGCGCTCGCGGCGGGTCTGCTGCCGCGCACGCCGGCGCTCGCGATCCTCGAGACGGGCGCCCCGAGCGCGCTCGGCGCGACGGTATTCGCGCGCGTCGAAATCGCGACGACGTGCGAGATCGCGGGACCGCCGACGGCGCGCGCGATGCGCGCGACGATCGATCGCCTGCGCACGCTCGGCACCGGTCCGGTGTTCGTCGACGGCGCGATCGACCGCATCGCACCGCTCGCCGGCGGCGACGACGCGGTGATCCTCGCAACCGGCGCGGTGAGCGGCGCGACCGTCGCGCGGGTGGCGCAGGTTGCGGCGGCGGCGGTGCAGCGATTGACGCTGCCCGGCCGCGATCCGGCGCACGAACGTGCGCGCGTCGTTCAAGTGCACGGCGCGCTCGACGCGCGCGACGCGGAAGCGCTGCTCGCCGATGCGCGCGACGCGACGGTGGTGATCGACGATCCGACGCGCATCGCGGTCCGCGGCGCGTTGTTCGCGACGCTGCGCGCGACCGTCGACCTGCGCTGCGAGCGGCCGCTGCGCGTCGTCGCGTGCACCACGTCGCCGGTCGGGCGCGACGCATCGCTCGAACCGCGCGCGCTCGTCGAGGCCGTTGCCCGCGCGACCGGTCTGCCGGCTTTCGATGTCGTCGCGGACCTCGCGGCATGATCGCTGACGCGCTCACTGCCGAGCGGATCGGGCTGGACTGGCTGCGCGCGGCGGTCGCACCCCTCGGCGCGTTCGGCCGGGCCGTCGACGAAACGCTCGCTCCGTACGGTCCCGGCGACGAAGACGCGGCGCGCGCGGAGATCGCCGAGGTTGTTGCGTGCGCGCAGCTGATGGACGACGAAGGCGTCATGCGCGCACGCGCGGCGCTGCGCGCCGTCCCAGAAGCCTCGCCGATCGTCGCGCGCGCACGCGTCGGCGACCCGCTCGCCGACGTCGATTTCTACGAACTGGGGCGCTTCATCGACGGGCTCGACGCGCTTGCGCGAGCGTGGGACGCCGCCGGCGGCGATGCTGGGCGGCGTCCTCCGCTCCTCGACGGGCTGCGGGCGCTGCTCGCTCCGGGGCGCGCGGGCGGCGGCTTCTATCTCGACGATGCGTTCGGCGCGGGGCTCCGCGACGCGCGCGCCGCGCTCGCGGCGGCGGAAGCCGCGTACGACGCGCGGCGCGAGGAGATCGCCGCGCTCGTCCGCGACGCGATCGGCGTCGATCCCGTCGGCGAGGAGTTCGTCGTGCTGCGCGATGCGTACGACGGCGCGCTGCCCGACGTCGTGCGGGTGGTACGCGAGACGCCGACCTACCGCGTCGTCGTCCCGGCGATCGTCATCCCCGAGCGCGATGCCGCATTCGCGCGGCTGGCGGAGGAAGAAGAGGCGGCGCGCCGGACGCTCGCGGAGCGGATCGCGCGCGAAGCCGATGCCGTTCGCGCGACGACGCGCGCGCTCGGGGCGCTCGACCGCCTGCTGGCGCGCGTTGCGTTCGCGCAGCGCTGGGGCGGCTGCGTTCCCACGTTCGCCTCCGACCGGATCGCCTGCGTCGACGCGACGTTCGCGCCGCTCGCCGATGCGCTGGGGGCGCGCGCGCACCCGTACACGCCGATCTCGTTCGACCTGCGCGGCGTCACGGTGCTCACCGGACCGAACATGGGGGGGAAAACCGCGGCGCTCGCAGCTGCCGGCTTCGCGTGCGCGTGCGCCGCGCTCGGCGTCGCGCCGCCGGCGCGCGAGGCAACTCTGCCGCTGCTCGACGCGATCGCGTGGGTCGGCGGCGACGTCGCCGCCGACCGGACGCGCCTGCTCTCGTCGTACGCGGCGGAGATCCTGCGCGCGCGCGACGTCCTGCGCGCGGCGTCGCCGCGGTCGCTGGTCCTCGTCGACGAGTTCGCGCGCACGACCGGACCGCGCGAAGGCCGCGCCCTGCTGGTTGCGTTTGCTGAGGCGCTGCACGCGAGCGGCGCGTTCGCGCTCATCGCAACCCACTTCGACGGCGTCGCTGCCGCCTCGGGAGCGGCGCACCTGCGCATCGCCGGACTTCGAGAACGGCTCCCGGCGACCGCCGACGGCGAAAGACTCGACGCAGTGCTCGACGCGATCGCTGCGGCGATGGACTATCGCGTCGTCGCTGCGGTTGAGGGCAGCACCGATTCCGACGCGCTCGCGCTCGCCGAATTGCTCGGCCTGCCCGACGCGCTCGTCGCGCGCGCCCGTACCCTGCACGAAGCAGGGTGAACTGCGGTCGTGTCACGCTGAGCTCGTCGAAGCGCAGCCGGGACGCCGCTCATAAGCCGAGCGCGAGCGAATCGGCGCGCGGGTCGGCGCCGCCGGCGAGCGTGCCGCGGTCGCGGTCGATCGCGATGCCGTGCGCGTGTCCCATCGCGTTCTCGTAAGGGCCGAGCAGCGCGACGCGGTGGCCGCGGCGCTCGAGTCCCGCGACGATCTCCTCGGACATCCGCGACTCGACGATCAGCGCCTCGCTGCCGCTGACGTCGGGCCGCTCGGGGATCGACGCGCGGCCGTAGATCCAGCGCGGCATGTCGAGCGCCTGCTGAACGTTCAAGCCGCGCTCGACGAGATGGTGCAGAAACTGCACGAGGATCTGCGGCTGACCGTCGCCGCCCATCGAGCCGAAGACGATCTCGGGACGCTCGTCGCGCAGGTACATCGCCGGCGAAAGCGTGTGCATCGGTCGCTTGCCGCCGGCGTAGACGTTGGGATGCCCGGGTTCGGTCGAGAAGTACGCGCCGCGGTTGTGCAGCACGACACCGGTGCCCTCCGCGACGATCCCCGAGCCGAAATTCATGTAGAGGCTCTCGATCAGCGAGACCGCGCCGCCGTCTTCGTCGACCGCGCAGAGCGCGATCGTGTCGCCGTGATCCTCGCGGCTCACCTTCGGCTGCGCGCGTTCGGGATCGATTTCGGCGCGCAGGGCGCGCAGGCGTTCGGCCGTGAGTTCGGCGTCGATCCCCGACGGCGCGATATCGGGATCGGCGAAGGTCGCGTCGCGGATCGCGATCGCGCGCTTCATCGCTTCGATCGCGAGATGGTTCCACAGCGGCTCGTCGGCGTGCGCGTCGTGCTCGAGCATCCCCATCGCGAGCAGCATGCACGCCGCCTGCGAGTTCGGTGGGTGGGCAAGCAGCGCGCCGCCGCGCCACGGGATGCGCAGCGGCGTCGCAGCCTGCGTGCGGTGCCCGGCGAGATCGTCGAGCGTCATCAGGTTGCCGCGGGCGCGCAGCGTCGCGACGATCCGCTCCGCGGTGCGGCCGGTATAGAAGGCGTCGGAGCCGCCGCGCCGGATCGCCGCGAGGGTGTCGGCGAGGTCGGGGTTGCGCAGGATGTCGCCGGGACGCGGCGGCCCGCTCGTGAGGTAGATTCGCGTCGCCTCGGCGTCGTCGCGCAGTAGCGCTTCGTTGGTCCGCGCGTACGCTGCGACGACGTCGGTGACGGCGAAGCCTTCGCGCGCGACGCGTTCCGCTTCCGCGAGCAGGTCGTCGAGCCCGCGCGAGCCGTGCGCGCGCAGGACGTCTTCCCACGAGCGCACCGCGCCCGGAACGGTGACGGTCAACGCGCCGCGCTGCGGGACCGTACCGCCGGGGAGGCGCTCGAGCGACGCCGCACGCGGCGTCCGTCCGCTCCCGTTGTAGGCGTGCGTTGCGCCGGTCTTCGGATCATGCACGATCCAGAACGCGTCGCCGCCGATCCCGCAGCTTGCGGGGTAGACGACGGTGAGCACCGCATTGGCGGCGATCGCGGCGTCGACCGCGTTGCCGCCGCGGCGCAGCACGTCGACGCCGGCCGCCGTCGCCAGCGGATGCGGCGACGCGACCATCGCCCGCGTCGAGCGCGCGACGGCGCGCGAGGGCCAGGCGGCGCGCGGCGGCGCGATCATTGCAGGCGCATCTCGGTCACGTAGATCGCTTCATCGGGGCGCGGCTGCCAGTGCAGGCGCTTCGAGGTCGCGTAGAGGTCTTCGTATTCGAAGAGGAACAGCCACGGGGCGTCGTCGTGGACGATGCGCATCGCCTTGGCATAGAGCGCTCTGCGTTTGGCGGGATCGAGTTCGTACCGCGCCGCGTCGACGAGTTTGTCGAACGCGGGGTTGGCGTAGGTCGAGGAGACGGCGTCGGAGGTGAGCTGCGAGCTGAGCGTGTTGTCGGCGTCGTAGGTGATGTTTCCCCAGCCGAGCAGGTACATCGGCGAGACCTGGCGCTGCAGCACGCGCCGGTAGTAGCTCACCCATTCCTCGGTGTGGACGTCGACGTGCACGCCCGCCGCCTGCAGTTGACCGGCGATCGCGAGCGCGACTTCCTTGTCGCTGTTGTAGCGGCCCTGCGGTCCGTAGAGCGCGAGGTTCAGACCTTTGCCGTCGGGATAGCCGGCCTTCGCCAGCAGCGCTTTCGCCTTCGCGAGATCGTGCGCGTACGACGGCAGGGCGGGATCGTATCCGAAGAAATTCGCCGGTAGCGGTTCGCCGAGTTCGTACGCGCGGCCGCCCAAAACCGCTTTCACGATCGCGGGGACGTCGATCGCGTAGTTGAGCGCCTGCCGCACCAGGACGTTCTGCTGCGGGCCGGGCTGCAGTGTGTTGAAGGCGATAAAGAGGACGCGCACGCTCTTCGCGCTCGCCATCCGCGTGGAGGTTCCGCCCGCCAGCAGCGTCGCGTACTGGTAGGGAACGTTCGTGATCAGGTCCGCGGCGCCGGTGCGCAGCGCCGAGACGCGAGTCCCCGCCTCGGGGATCGGCTTGAAGATCACCTTGGAAGCGGGCGGGGTGCCGCCCCACCAGTGGGGGTTCACTGCGAGTTCGAGCGCATCGTCGCGGCGCCACGATGCGAGCACGTACGGGCCGGTTCCCATCGGATGCTCGGCGATGTATGCGTCGCCGTGCTCCGTCCAATACTTCGCGTCGGCGATGAAGATCGGGCGCGTGATCGCCGGTGCGAGCGGCGTCGGCCGTTTCGTCACGAAGCGCACCGTGTACGGATCCGGCGTCTCGACCTTCACGATCGTGTCGACGCGCGGAACTTGCTGGGACTTGTACGCGGGATCGAGGATTTTCTCGACGCTGAACTTCACGTCGGCGCTCGTGAACGGGTCACCGTTGGAGAACGTCACGCCGCGCCGCAGCCGGAACTCCCAGATGGCGGGCGCGATCCGCTTCCACGACGTCGCCAATTGCGGCTGGATCGACGTGCCGTCGGCCGAACGGCGCGCCAGCGTGTCGAAGATCTGGGCCTGGACGTTGGTGTCGGGCGTGACCGAGGCCTTGAGCGGGTCGAGCGTCGAGGCGTCGACGCCCTGGGTGATGACGACCGTACCGGGGTCGGCCGCGCCGGCGAGAGCCGCGGCGGTCGGGGCGAGCACGGCGACGGCGAGGACCGCGGCGAAGCGACGCATCGGCCCGCTGTTCTCCGGTTGGATGAAGGGGCCATTCCGGTTCGGTCGTATTCGCGCGCCATGAAGCGCGTCTTTGCAGTGCTCGCCTCCGTCGTCGTTACGCTGCTGCCCGCGGCCGGACCCCGAGCGGCCGACGCAACGGTCACGATCTCGCAAGGCGTGGATGCCGACACGCTCAACCCGATCGCCACCACGATCACGCCCACGTTCAATGTCGTCCAGCACGTGTACGAGCGGCTCGCGGACTTCGGCGCGCGTCCCGGCGACTACGAGCCGCGGCTCGCGCTTTCGTGGCGCCGCGTCAACCCGACGACCGAGGAGTACAAGCTTCGCCGCGGCGTGACGTTCTCGAACGGCGACCCGTTCACGAGCGCCGACGTGCGCTACACCGTCGACTGGATCAAGAACCCTGCGAACGCGTCGAAGCAAACGCCCTACGTCCGCGACATCGACCGCGTCGAGACGCCCGATCCGTACACCGTGCGGCTGATCTCGAAGGTGCCCACTGCGATCCCGCCCGGGCTGCAGAACCCGCTGTTCATCGTCGATGCGAAGTACTTTCAAGCCAAGGGCAACGCGTACGTCGCCGAGCACCCGATCGGCACGGGACCGTACGTCCTGCGGGAATGGAAGCGCGACGATCTGACCGCGTTCGACGCGAACCCGCACTGGTGGGGCGGAAAACCGAAGGTCGAACACGTGATCTTCAAGCCGATCCCCGAAGCCGCGGCACGCGTCGCTGCGCTGCGAACCGGTGCGACCGACGTGATCACCAACGTCCCGCCGCAGTATCAGATTCAGCTGACCGGCGGCACGAACACCAAACTCGTGAGCACGCGCAGCCTGCGCCAGCTCTTCATCGCGTTCAACACGCTGCAGCCCGGGCCGCAACAGAACAAGCTCGTGCGCCAAGCGATCAATTATGCCGTCGACGTCCCGGCGATCGTGAAGAACGTGCTCGGCGGACGCGGGTACGAGATTGCATCGCCGATCCCGCCGAACTACTTCGGCTACGATCCGTCGGTGCCGGCGTACCCGCACGATCTCGCCAAAGCGAAGGCGCTGCTCGCGAAGGCGGGCTTTCCCGACGGCAAAGGGATCGCGCTCACGGTGAATGCGCCGATCGGCCGCTACAACCGCGACCGCGAAGTCGCCGAAGCGGTCGCCGGCCAACTGCAGGCGGCCGGGATTACCGCGACGGTGCGGCCGCAGGAGTGGGTGACGTACTCCGATCAGGTCAACCGCCGCGCGCTGACGCCGCTCTACGAATTGGGCTGGAATCAACCTTCGGCCGACGCCGACGGGATCATCACGGCGCTCTTTACGTCGAACGCGCCGCTCTCGTGCTACGCGAATCCCGAGATCGACAAACTCGCCGATCAAGCGCGCGGCGAGCTCGACGTCGCGAAGCGCAAGGCGCTCTACAAGCGGATCGCGACGATTCTGCACGAGGACGCGCCGTGGATCGTGCTCTTCGAATACGAAGATCTCTACGCGACCTCGAAGCGCGTGCAGTGGCAGCCGCGCGGCGATGAGTACATCCGCGCGTACGAGATGTCGCTGACGTAACCGATGGCGGCGTTTCTCGCGCGCCGCGCGCTCGGCGCGGTGTGGGCGCTCGCCGGCGTCGCGATCGTCGTCTTTCTCATCCTGCACCTGACCGGCGATCCGGCCGCGGTAATGATGCCGCCCGAATCGACCCAGGCGGAGATCGATGCGTTCCGCCACGCCCAGGGCTTCGACCGCCCGCTGCCCGTGCAGTTCGCGTCGTTCGCGCTGGCCGCGGCGCACGGCGATCTCGGCGTGTCGCTGCGGCATCAGGAGCCGGCGATGTCGCTCGCGCTAAAGCGCTTTCCGGCGACGATCCTGCTTGCGGGAAGCGCGTTTGCGATCGTGCTGCTCGTCGGCGTTCCGGCTGGCGTGGCGTCGGCGCTGCGTCCGCGCACGTGGATCGATTATACGGCGCGCATCGTCGCGCTGATCGGGCAGAGCGCGCCGACGTACTGGATCGGCCTGATGCTGATCCTGCTCTTCGCCGTGCGGCTGGGCTGGGTGCCGGCGAGCGGGATCGGCGACTGGCGCAACGTGATCCTGCCGGCGGCGACGCTGGGATTTTTTTCGACCGCGAAGCTGATGCGCCTGACGCGCGCCGCGATGCTCGACGTGCTCACTTCCGACTACCTGCGCACGGCACGCGCGAAGGGGCTTACGGGGACGCGCGTGGTGCTCGCGCACGCGCTGCGCAACGCGTGGATCCCGATCGTCACGCAGCTCGGCGTCGAGCTCGGCACCCTGCTCTCCGGCGCGATCATCACCGAGACGGTGTTCGCGTGGCCGGGCGTCGGGCGACTGGCGGTGCAGGCGGTATTCGAGCGCGATTTTCCGGTCGTCGAGGCCGTGGTGCTGCTCGCGGCGACGACGTTCGTGCTGCTGAACCTCGTCGTCGATCTGCTCTACGCCGCACTCGATCCGCGCATCCGGTACGCATAGTGGCGACCGCCGTCGCCGCCGCACCGTCCGCGCACGCGGAAGGCGCGCCGAACCGCACCGCCGCGCTGCGCCGCATCGCGCGCGATCCCGGCGCGGTCGTGGGCGCGGTGATCGTCGCGCTGGTGGCGCTGTGCGCGCTGTTCGCGCCGCTGATCGCGCGCGGCGATCCCAACGCGCAGGATCTCGCATCGACGCTGCTCCCGCCGATGTGGATCGCCGGCGGCTCCCACGCGCATGTCCTGGGCACCGACAATCTCGGACGCGACGTGCTGGTTCGGATCATCTGGGGCTCGCGGATCTCAGCGATCGTGGGGATCTCGGTGGTGGCGATCGGCGCGTCGATCGGCGTCACCGCCGGCCTCCTCGCCGGCTATCGGCGCGGCTGGGTCGACGCGCTCATCGCGCGCATCACCGACGTGCAGCTCGCGTTCCCGCTGGTGCTGCTTGCGGTTGCGATCGTCGCGGTCGTGGGTCCGGGGCTGTGGACGGTGATCGCCGCGATCGGCCTCACCTCGTGGGTGCAGTACGTGCGGGTCGTGCGCGCGGAGACGCTGAGCCTGCGCGAGCGCGAGTTCGTCGCCGCGGCGCATGCCGCCGGCGCGAGCAGCGCGCGCGTTCTCGTGCGGCACCTGCTTCCCAACGTCGGCTCGGCCGCGATCGTCCTGGGCACGTTCGAGATCGCGCGCGCCGTCGTGCTCGAATCGTCGCTCTCGTTCCTCGGTCTGGGCGTGCCGCCGACGATCGCATCGTGGGGCGGGATGCTCGCCGACGGCCGCCAGTATCTCGACACCGCCTGGTGGATCGCTCTGTTCCCCGGGCTCGCGATCGTGATCGCGGTAATGGGCGTGAACCTCCTCGGCGACGGCCTCCGCGACGCCCTCGACCCCGGCATGCGCTAAGTCACGCTGAGCTTGTCGAAGCGCCGCCCCGTCACGCTGAGCTTTGTCGAAGCGCCGCCATCAGCGATATCCGCCGCCGCTCCGCGCGAGACGCGCAATCCCAAGCCAATCCCCTTCGACGAGCGCGCGTTTCTTCGCCCACGACCACCCTTTGAGCTGCTTCTCCGCCGCGATCGCGTCCGTAGCATCGGAGAACTCCTGCGAGTACACGAGGCGCACCGGCCGGCGCGAAGAGGTGTAGCAGTACTCAAAGTCGCCGCGTTCACGCTGCACGACTCGCTGCTCGAGATTCGACGTCACGCCGACGTAGAACGACCCGTCAGCGCAGCACAGCATGTAGACCCAGAACGTTTTCACGTGCGTCATCTGCGCCGCCCGCCGCATTCGGCAAGCCCCCCCGTGTCACGCTGAGCCTGTCGAAGCGTAGTCCAAATCGTGCACGAAGGCTACTGCGCTTCGACAGGCTCAGCGTGACACGGCTGCGCATCGACAAGCCTCAGCGTGACGGGTTAGTCGAACATGTCGGGCTGGGTTGCGGCGAGGTGATTGTAGATCGTTTGAAAGTGCAGCCAGCCGATGAAATCGTTGCCGACGTGCTCGCGGCTGTACCGCGCGCTCTTTTCGGAGACCGTTTTCGGTTTGACGCCCGACGCTTCGACGAGCAGTTGGACCTGGCAGCAGCGCTCCAGCGCGATGAACCAGAATGCGGCGTCGTCGATGCTGTGATGACTCGCAGTCAGCAGGCCGTGATTTTGATGCAGCGCCGCCCGGTTGTTGCCGAACATCTCCGCGACCGACTTTCCCGACTGCTTCTCGACGGCCACCGCCCCCGCCGACGCGCCGATCACGACGTGATTCTCATAGAAACACGCCGCGTCCTGACTGATCATGTCGAGCGGACGGCCGGTCGTGCACCACGCCGTACCGTAGGTCGTGTGTGCGTGACACATCGCGACGATCTCCGGATTCGCCGCGTGAATCGACGAATGCAGCACGAATCCGGCGCGATTGACGGCGTACTTGCCCTCGACGACGTTGCCGTCGTGATCCGCCAGAATCAGATTCGACAGCTTCACTTGCGAGAAGTGAACGCACATCGGGTTCGTCCAATAGAGATCTTTGTGTTCGGGATCGCGCACCGTGAGGTGACCGGCGAACCCGTAATCGAAGCCCTGCTGGGCGAACGCGCGTACCGCCGCCACTAGGTGCTTCTTGCGATATTCCCGTTCTTCCGCAAAACTGGAGAACGTCGGAACCTCCGGAAAAATCAAGCCGGGCTGTTCGGGCTAATAGATCGAGATGCGATTGTCCAGAAGCATGCGTGTTCTCCCTTTTCGTGCGTGCGGAGAATCGTCGGTCGGCGAATATTCAGCACCGGAACGCCGCCGCCCTCGACCGTGCGGCTCAGCGTGAGGTGAACGTGAGAATCACACGCAGCGCCGCCGGCTGGAGCACCAAGGCGTCGCGCGGTTGGGGCGCCGCGTTGGGGATCGGGTAGGGCGTTCCCTCGCCGATGCGGGTGAAGCGGCCGCTGACGGCGTTCGTGAAGTTCGTTCCGGCGAACGTCACGTCGACACCGCCCATCCGTTTGCCGATCGCGGCGTCGAGCGTCGCGTACCGTCCTTGCGCGAGCCAGTTGTTCGCCGATGTCTGCGCGAGGTTCAGCGCGCCGTGCGCGCCGTCGCGCGCGTACCGCACGCCGAGCGTGAGCCGCTGCAGCGGGATCCCTGCGAACTGCTGGCCGACGACCAGATCGGAACCGGAGGTCGGGTTTGCGGCGCTCACCGCGGCGGGAAGCGAGACCGGGTACGCGGCGTTCACGCCGTACTCGGCCGTCGCGAACCATGCCGAGCCGAAGCGGTGCGCGATGCGCAGCGCGCCTCCCTGATACACGACGTTGCCGGCGTTGATCGGAGAACTCTGCGCGATCGGGACGGTCGGGTCGACGCCGCACCGCGCGTTGAGCGGATAGAAGTTCTCGATCGGGTCGCGCAGGTTCGTGCGGTAGAGCGTCGCGTCGACGGTCGTCGCGCCGAACCGCTTCCCGTAACCGAGTTCGTATTCGGTTGCGTGCTCGGCGCGCTCGTTCGGGTTCCCGTTGGGCGAAACGCAGTTTTGATCCGGCGGCGGCAACTGCGCGAACGGTACGGCATAGCGTTCCGCCAGCAGCGGCGCGCGAAATCCCGTCCCCGCCGCGACGCGGAACGTTCCGCCGGAACCGTCGTCGACGGTGACGCCGATCCGCCCGTCGGTGCTCGTCCCGAACGTCGACCAGCGCGACGTCACGACGCTCGCGGCGACGTGCGCCTGCGCGGAGAGGTCTGCGCCGGCGCGCAGCCACGCCGACGTCGCGTGCTCGCGCAGCGTCTCGCCGAATTGATCGGGCGACGAGAGCGTCTCGCTTCGCGTCGAGCCGCCGAGCGCAAACGTCGACGCACCGGCGCTGCGGCTCCACTCCATCGTCGTCGTCGCCGAACGATCCGCGAGCGAGAAATCGTACGGCGTGCGTCCGACGCCGCCGGCGAGCGCGTTGACGCTGTCGGAGATTGCGCTCGTCGCGCTGAGCGACCCGGCGCCGAGCGGAAGGGTCGCGCCGATCAGCGTCGCGTGCAGCGTCTGCGCCCGCGTCAGCGGACCGCTGCCGGCGAAAAGCGCGTTCGGCGCCTCATCGCGCGGGTCGAGCGGCGCCGTCTCGCTCGCGCTCAGATCGCGCGTGTCGGCCAGCGTGAAACTGCGCGCGCGCAGCTTCGCGCGCGGCGAGAGATCGTACGTCAGGTGCACGAGCGCCGTCGACGCCGCGATGCTCGATCCGAGCACCGCCGTCGTGCTTCCCTGCGGCGACGAGAACGTCACCGGGTAGTCGTGAACGTAGCCGTCGCTGTGCGCGCTGCCGGCCGCAAGTGCGTAACCGAGCCGGCCGATCCGTCCCGTGCCGCCTGCGTCGATCGTCGAGGTGCCGAACGAACCGGCGGAGAGACGCAGCAGCCGTTGCGGCGTCGCCGTCGGCCGCAGCGAGACCAGATTGACCTCGCCGCCGATCGTGTCGGCGCCGCGATGATCCTCGGGGCCGAGACCTTCGCTCACCTCGACCGCGCCGAGCACCGCCGACGGAAACAGCGCGAGATCGACGTCGCCGGTGTTCGCATCGTTGAGCGGCTGACCGTCGAGCGAGATCCGCGTCTCCGACGGATCGGGGCCACGCAGCGCGACGACGGCGGCCGATCCCGGCTCGCCGCCCCCCGGCTTCACCAGCGTCACCGACGGCAGCGTCGCGAGCGCATCGACGGCGCGATCGTATCCCGACGCGGTGAGATCGGCGCGCGTGATCTCGCGCGACGGCACGGTCGAACGCGCGGGGGCGAGCCGGCCGTCGACGCTGATGCGCCCGATCTCGCGCAGCTTCCCGGCGCCCGCCGGTTCGAGCGCGACATCGAGCCGTTCGCCCTCGTGCACGACGACGTCGGTGATCGCGGGCGCGTAGCCGGGCGCGGAGATCACGACACGATAACGGCCGGCCGGGAGCTGCAGGCGGAAGCGTCCGGCCGTGTCGCTGTCGGCATCCGCGCTCGCGGTCCCGCCGGCATGAACGTGCGCTCGCAGCGGCACGCCGTCGACGGACGTGACCGATCCGGAGACGCCGCAGCATCCCAGCGCGGCGGCAGCGAGGAGCGGAACCGGCATCGACCTGAAATTCTCGTGATTCCTGCGGAGCGGGCCTTCCAGGCGAACGAGCCCAGACGGTTCCGTGACGCCGGACGCGAACGAACGATCGCGTGGACCCGCTGATCATCACCGTCGCCCCGGTCGGGGGCGAAGTCATGCCGGACCAGACGCCGTATCTGCCGGTCACGCCCGCGCAGCTCGGCGAGACGGCCCGCGAGGTGCGCGCCGCCGGCGCCGGCATCATCCACGTCCACTGCCGAAACGACGACGGGAGCAACACTCACGACGTCGCGCGCTTCCGCGAGGCGTACGACGCGATCCGCGCCGCGAGCGACCTGATCGTCCAATTCTCAACCGGCGGCGCGATCGGGATGACCCCGGCGGAACGCGCCGCGCCGCTGGAGTTGCGGCCGGAGATGGCGACGCTCACCTGCGGGACGGTGAACTTCGGCGACGACGTCTTCGAGAACAGCTTTCCGATCATGCGCGGGATCGCGGCGGCGATCGCGCAGCACGGCGTCGTCCCCGAACTCGAGATCTTCGATCTGGGCCACGTCGCAAACGCAAAACGGCTGGCCGCCGAAGGTGCGATCCGCCTCCCCGCGCACGTCGATTTCGTCCTCGGCGTCCCCGGCGCGCTCGAAGCCACCGTCGAAAACCTCGTCGATTGCGTCCGCGCGCTCCCTCCGGGCTGCTCCTGGAGCGTCGCGGGGATCGGCCGCATGCAGCTCCCGCTCGCGACGGTGGCGATCGCGATGGGCGGCCACGTTCGCGTCGGGCTGGAAGACAATCTCTACTACGCGAAGGGGCGCTTGGCGCGAAACGAGGAGCTGGTGGCCCGCGTGGCGCGGATCGCCAGCGAACTCGGGCGCCCGGTCGCGACGCCCGACGAAGCCCGCGGCCTGCTCCTCCGAACCGCGACCACGGCCTGAGCGTTCCTAGGAAACTGCGAGTCCCCGCGGGAACTCGCGTCGGTTCGTTCCCCGGAGGCACCTCCACTGTTCACGTACGTCGTCCGCCGGACGCTGCAGAACATCCCGCTGCTGTTTCTCGTCTCGATCGTGCTTTTCACGATCCTGCTGCAGGCGCCGGGTGGTCCCCTGACCCCGTATCTGCAGAATCCGCACATCACCGAAGCCGACATCGCCCGGCTCAAGCACAATCTCGGCCTCGATCAGCCGCCGCCGGTGCAATACTTCCACTGGCTCGGCCGCGTGGTCACGGGCGATTTCGGATGGTCGCTGTCGAACTCGGAACCAGTGACGCAGGCGATCCTCGATCGCATGCCGGCGACGCTCGAGCTGATGGGCTGCTCGTTCGCGCTCTCGATCATCATCGGCGTGTCGTTCGGGATCATCAGCGCGATCAAGCAGTACTCGTGGGTCGACTATCTGATCACCACCTTCGCGTTTTTCGGCCAGTCGATGCCGGTGTTCTGGTTCGCGCTGATGCTGCAGCTGCTCTTCGCAGTGTACGGCATCCCGCTGGGGTTCGGGTATAAGATTCAATTGCCGTCGGCGGGGATGAACGAGAGCGACACGTTCGTGCTGGCCGATCGCTTGCGGCATCTGGTCCTTCCGACGATCGTGCTCTCGCTCGCGTTCATCGCGCAGTACAGCCGCTTCATGCGCAGCTCGATGCTCGAGGTGATCCGCACCGACTACATGCGCACCGCCGCGGCGAAAGGCGTCTCGCGCGGCGCGGTGATTTTCAAGCACGGACTCAAGAACGCACTGATTCCGCTGGTGACGATCATTGCGCTCACGCTCCCCGGCATCGTCGCCGGTGCGGTCGTCACGGAGACGATCTTCGCGTGGCCCGGGATGGGGCGGCTGTTCTTCAACGCCCTGCAGCAGTTCGATTTCGCGCTGCTGATGGGCTACATGATGCTGGTGTCGTTCCTGGTCATTTTCTGCAACCTGCTCGCGGACGTGTGCTACGCGTGGCTCGACCCGCGGGTGAAGTACAGCTGATGGCGGCGACCGTACCGCTCGGCGCCGCGCCGGCCGCCGCCGCCGACGATGTCATCATCTCGCGCAATACGGTTTGGCGCCGCTTCCGCCGGCATAAAGTCGCGATCGCTGGCGCCGTCGTCATCGTGTTCCTGGCGCTGATCGCGGCGCTCGCGAACTTCATCGCGCCGGCCGACCCGAACTTCATCGACCAGGTGCACTGGCAGGGCTACCCGCTCGCGCCGGGTGCGTTCGGGCACATCCTCGGCACTGACGAGAACGGCCGCGATCTCCTCGCGCGGCTCATCTTCGGCGCGCGCATCTCGCTGACAGTCGCGCTGTTCGCGGTCATCATGGAGATCACGATCGGCACGGTGCTCGGCGCGATCTCCGGCTACTACGGCGGCTGGGTCGATTTCGTCATCATGCGCGTGACCGACGTCGTCCTGTCGATCCCGTTGCTCCCGCTGCTGCTCGTGATCACCGCGATCGTCGCGGGGACGTCGAACAAGGCGGCGCTGAACTTCGGCGTCATCGTGCTCATCATCGGCGGGCTTTCGTGGCCGGCCGTCGCGCGTTTGGTGCGCGCGTCGTTTCTGTCGCTGCGCGAACGCGAGTTCGCGGAAGCGGCGAAGGCGCTCGGCAACAAAGACGGGCGGATCATCTTCCGGCATCTGCTCCCCAACGCGATCGCGCCGATCATCGTGCAGGCGACGCTCGAGGTGGCGAACGTCATCATCCTCGAGTCGACGCTCTCGTTCCTCGGATTCGGGATTCAGCCGCCGACGGCGTCGTGGGGCAACATGCTCGCCAACGCGCAGTCGAACATCACCGTTGCGCCTTGGGCGGCGATCTTTCCGGGGTTGTGCATTTTGATCACCGTGCTGGCGATCAACTACCTTGGAGACGGATTGCGCGACGCGCTGGATCCGAATACGCGCTGACCGTGGAGGCGGGCGGCGCGCCCGCGACGCTTGGCACCCTGGTTGGTTGTGGAACGGACGGGCGTGCTGGGTACGTTATGTGGTGTACGAAGGACGGGGATCGACATGCAGCAGCACGCGCAGTTTGGGGAAGTTGTGGCGGTTTCTCGGTACTGGACGCCGGGACACCTCGATGTGACCGATGCGCCGGTGCGGTATGCGGCGCCGAAGGCGGCGTGGATCGATCGGATGCCGAAGCGGGCTCGCGTGCGGCGGATCGATGATGTCGATCGGCTGTGGCGGCGGCGGGCGCATAGCGGGGCCATCGTGGCGGCAAGTGAGATTTCGGTGCTGCCGGCGTTGAATTTGGCGCCCGTCGATGAGGTTTCCGAGGTGCGGAGTCCGCTGGGTGAGATTTATGGGGCGGTGGCTCGGCGTTTGACGAGCAGGCGGCTCGCGACGTAGAGCGCGCCCGCGAGGGTGAGCGGGACGGGTGAGAGTGCGAGGCACCAGGCGATGGTGCTGAGCAGCGAGACGACGGTGTCGGCGAGGGTGGTGAGGCCGGTGTGCCAGGCGCCTTCGATGCGGGTGCCGGGGCCGGGTTTGGCGGGCGCGGTGCCGGGGCGGTCTTCGGTGAGCGCGACGGCGATCGTGCTGGTTGCGACGCGGTGGAGATCGCGTGCGTGCTGCGCGTCGAGCTGTTCGATTTGACCGCGGACGGCGCTGAGGTTTTGCTGGACGGTCAGGATGTCGGTGACTTTGCCGCCTTTGTCCATGAGGGTGCGCAGGTCGGTTTCTTCGCGGCGCAGGTTGCGCAGGCGCGCTTCCTCGTCGACGATCGCGGCGTCGACGTCGTCGGCGTCGATCGCGCGTGTCTGCACCGCGCCGAGCTGGGCGAGCCGGTCGAGCGTGTCGTCCAGGCGCGCGGCGGGGAGCTCGACGGTGAGCGAGGCGGTGTGAAGTTCGCCGCCGGCGGGGGTTGCGTCGGCGAGCGCGGTGACGTCGCCGCCGGCGGCGCGGACCGCCGCTTGCGCGCCGCCGAGCGCGGTTTCGACGTCGCGGACCAAGAGGTCGAGCCGGGCTTTCTTGGCGAGCCGGTGCGGTGCGGCGACGCTCGGATTCGCGAGCGTGCCGGTTTGCGCGGCGGCGTCGGCAACGCCGGCCGGTTCGGCTGCGCGTTTTTCTGCGATGTGCGGGCCCGGGCTCACGCGATACACGACGTTTGCGGAGCGCGTGCCGTCGGCGATGCCGCGTGACGCGAGCGCGGTCTCGGTGACCGCGGCGTCGTGCGCGTGCCAAGCGGCGACGGCGGCGCCGCTGATGCCCAGCACCAGCGCGGCGGCGGCGGCGTAGCGCGCCGGCGTTCCCCACCAGGCGGTGACGACGCGCGCACTGGCCGCGGCAAGCGGCGGGGTGTTGATGCGTGCGAGCGCATCGTCGAAGGCGCGCTGCGGAAACGGTTCCGCGGCGGCGCGGGCGCGCAGCGTCGCGGCGAGCGTTTCCAGCGCGCGCAGTTCGTCGGCGCACGCGGTGCACGTTGCGAGTTCGGTTTCGACGCGTGCGCGTTCATCGGGTGCGAGCGTGCCGTTCGCGTAGAACGGCAGCAGTTCGGCGATCTCGTGCGTCATGAAGGATGCTCCGCGGTGGCGAGTGCGTCGCGCAGCCGCGCTTTGGCGTAGAAGGCGCGCGTCTTGACCGTTGCGACGGGACACGACACGATCTCGGCGATCTCTCTTTGCGAGAAGCCGGCGACGAAGGTGAGTTCGAGGACCGCGCGGTGTTCCGCGCTGAGGGAGGCGAGCGCGGCTTCGAGATGCCGCCGTTCCGCCATCCGCAGCGCTGCGTCTTCAGGTCCCTCGGCGTCGCTGGCAACGGCGAGCAGATCGTCGAGCGGGACGGTCAGCGCGCGCCGCCGGCGCAGCGCGTCGACCGCCTTGTGGTGGGCGATGCCGAAGAGCCACGTCCGCACCCGCGAGCGGCCGCCGAACTTGCCGGCACCGCGCCACACCTCGACCATCACGTCGCTTGTCAACTCCTCGGCGAGGCCGTCGTCGCGCACGAGATCGCGCACGAACCGCCGGACGCCGGCGCCGTGCGCAACGAAGAACGTCTCGAACGCGACGCGGTCGCGCGCGGCGATCCGTTCCAAAAGACGTCGGTCGTCCGGGTCGCTCATCGGCCCTCCATCACCCCTCGGTCGAGGAACGGACGGCCGAGGTTCACGCGTCGCTCAGCGCTCGCCGGGCGTGAATTCCAGCGCGAGCGAGTTGATGCAGTAGCGCTGTCCGGTCGGCTTTGGGCCGTCGTCGAAGACGTGTCCGAGGTGCGAGCCGCACGCCGCGCAACGCGCCTCGGTGCGGACCATCCCGTGGGAGCGGTCCTCGATCAGTTCGATGCGGTCGCGGTCCTCGGGCGCCCAGAAGCTCGGCCAGCCGCTCCCGCTCTCGAATTTCGTGGCGGAGGAGAAGAGGGTCGTGCCGCACGCGGCGCACCGGTAGTCGCCCTCGGCGTGGTTGCGATAGAGCGCGCCGCTGAACGCGCGCTCCGTCGCGCCCTCGCGCAAGACCGCGTAGCGGTCGGGGCTCAACTCCGCGCGCCACGCGGCGTCGGATTTCTCGATCTTGTTCACACCCGTTCCAACCCGTCGTCGGACGCGCACGTGGCGCACCGGCCGGTGAAGGTGATCGTCTCGGCCTCGATCGCGACGCCGAGCCGAGCGGCGAGGGCCTTCACCGTCTCGGCCGGGACGGCGAACGCCAGATCGTCGATCGTGCCGCAACCGGCACAGCGGAAGTGCGCGTGAGGCGTCGCCGCCGGTTCGTACACGGCGGAGGCACCGCCGGGAACCTCGATCTTCATTACGGCGCCCAACTGGTGAAGCCGGAGCAGCCCGCGGTGGACCGTCGCGAAGCCGATGCGCGGCTGCAGGCGGCGCGAGCGCAGCCAGATCTCCTGGGCGGTCAGATGGGTCCCCGGGCCGGCGGCCTCGACGACGTCGAGGACCGTCCGGTAGTTGGCCGGGAGTGCCGGGATGGTGCTTGACATCGGTTCGCTCGCTGCGGTAGGCTCGATACTTGGGAGTGAAATCGATTCTCACTATCACTGTAGCGGGAAACGGCTCCCACACGCAAGCGTTACCGGAGGAATTTTTGTGCTAGCGAAGGTCGGCCAGCCCGCACCCGCATTCACGCTCCCGTCCACGAAGGGCGCGACGAGCCCGAAGGACCTGGGCAAAGAGATCAGCCTGTCGGACTACAAGGGCAAGTGGCTGATTTTCTTCTTCTATCCGCTCGACTTCACGTTCGTCTGCCCGACGGAGATCCTGGCGCTCTCGGACCGCCTGGACGACTTCACCGACCTCGACACCGAGATCGTCGGCTGTTCGACGGATAGCGTCCACTCGCACTTCGCGTGGCTGAACACGCCCCGCGACAAGAACGGAATCGCCGGGACGGCGTACCCGCTCGTCGCCGACTACACCAAGGAAGTCGCCCGCGCGTACGGCGTGCTCAACGAGCAGACCGGCGCGGCTCAGCGCGGCCTGTTCATCATCGATCCGGAAGGCGTGCTCCGCTACGCGGTCGTCACCAACGACAACGTCGGCCGCTCGGTCGAAGAGACGCTGCGCGTGCTGCAGGCTCTGCAGACCGGCGGGCTCTGCGCCGCCGACTGGTCGCCCGGCAAAGACCTGCTGAAGGTCGGAGCCTAGTCCGCGATGCCGCTGCGTACGGGAAGCGCGCTGCCGTCGTTCGACGGCGTTGCGACGTGGGCCGGCGGCGTTGCCCCGAAGACCGAGGAGCTGGCAGGGAAGCCGCTCCTCGTCCACTTCTGGTCGATCAGCTGCTACATCTGCCACAACGTCGCCGAAGACGTCGCGAAGTGGCAGGCGGAGTATGGTCCGCAGGGGCTCGAGGTGATCGCGGTCCATCAGCCGCGCGGCCCGGAAGAACTCGATATCGCCACGGTGATCGACGACGCGCAGGGACCGATGGGGATCACGTGGCCGCTCGCGATCGACAACGAACACACGCTCGTCCAGCGCTTCGAGAACCAGTTCGTCCCCGCGTACTACGTGTTCGACCGCGACCACAAACTCGTGCATCGCCAAGCCGGCGACCGCGGCTTCGAGCGCCTGCACGAGAAAATCGGCGAGATGCTCGCCGCTAAGCCCGCCGCGTAGACCGCCCGCGCGGCGGTCTTGCGCCCGCGAAGCCGATGGCGTATGCTCTCTGAGTTGTCGGCCGCGCCCCCGCGCAGCCCGCTTCACCCTGCGCGAGTGGCGGAATTGGTAGACGCACTAGCTTGAGGGGTTAGCGCCTTCACCGGCGTGCTGGTTCAAATCCAGTCTCGCGCACCAAGTACCGACGCCCGGGTCCCACGCCCGGGCGTTCGCGCATGGTGCCGGTCCGTCGGCCGCGGCAACGGTAGAATTAGGAGACGGCGCGAAACATCAGGGAGCCCCCCTCCGTAGTTCGGGTCGACCGACGAGAGGACGGTCCTCATCGTATGTGGCTGACGCGGTTCTCCATCCAGCGCCCCATCATCGTTGCGATGCTGTTCATCGCCATCGGGGTTTTCGGCGTCATCTCGTTCCAGAAGTTGGGGCGCAGCCTCAACCCGAACGTGACGTTTCCGATCGTCGTCGTCTCGGCTTCGTATCCGGGTGCTTCACCCGAAGAGATGGAGCGGCTGGTCATCAAGCCCATCGAAGACCAGATCGACGGGATCGACAACCTCGACCGCATGTCCGCAACGGCGCAGGAAGGCCGTGCATCGGTCGTCGTGCAGTTCAAACTCGACACGAACCTCGACTTCGCCGCGATCGACGTGCAACGGCGCGTGGACACCGCGCGCGTGTACATGCCGACGGACCTCGACCCGCCGGTCGTCGACAAGAGCGCGGGCGACCAGCAGGCGCCGATCCTCGAACTCGCGCTGAGTTCGAAGTCGCTCTCGGGGACCGCGCTCTCCGATTTGGTCGATCAGCGCATCGTGCCGGAGATCAAGCACATCCCCGACGTACAGAGCGTCGATGCACGCGGTGAGGTGAAGCGCGAGTTCCACGTCAGCCCCGATCCGCTGCGGTTGTTGGGTACCGGAGCGACGCTCCCGGACGTCTTCAGCGCCGTCTCCAGCAACAATCAGAACTTGCCGGGCGGCCGGCTCGACTCGCCGTCGCGGGAGACCGAAGTCTCGATCCGCTCCGACATCGTGCAGGCGAGCGACATGCTCGGGATCCCGCTCGCGGTGCCGAGCCTTACCGGTGCATCAAATCCGAACGGTCTCAAGATCGGCAACGTCGCGACGACCGAAGACGGTCACGTCGAGCAGCGCATCGTCTCGAAGTACAATGGTTCGCCGACGGTGATCCTCGATGTCAACCGCGTCATTCGCTCCGACGAGATTCACTCCACGGAGGTCGCACGCGCGCGGCTCGCCGAGATCGCGAAGCGCTATCCCGCCGTCAAGTTCGAAGAGATCGACGCGCCCGCCGAGTACACGCAGGCGTCGCTGAACGGCGTCATCCAGAGCCTGCTCGAAGGGATCGTCCTCACCGCGGTCGTGCTGATGCTCTTCCTGCACGCCTGGCGCAACGCGGTCGTCGTGATGATCGCGATCCCCGCTTCTCTGCTCGCGACCTTCATCGTGATGCGGGAACTGCACTTCACGCTCAACATCGTCTCGCTGATGGGCCTCTCGCTGATCATCGGGATCCTGGTCGACGACTCGATCGTCGTGCTTGAGAACATCACCCGCCACCTCGACATGGGCCAGCGTCCGTTCGACGCGGCGATCGCGGGGCGCAGCGAGATCGGCGGCGCGGCCGTCGCGATCACGCTCGTCGACGTCGTCGTGTTCCTCCCGATCGCGTTCCTGAGCGGGATCGTCGGGAAGTACATGATCGAGTTCGGGATCGTCGTCGTGGTCGCGACGCTGTTCTCGCTGCTCGTCTCGTTCACGCTGACGCCGATGCTCGCGGCGCGCTGGTCGGTCCGCCGCCGTCATCCCGAGCCGCCGCGCTCGCTGGCATGGTTTCAGTACGGCTTCGAGCGGCTCACCGCGTGGTATCGCGACATCGCCTTCATGTACGTCGTGCGCCATCGCTGGCTGACGATCTCGGTCTGCATCCTGCTGTTGATCAACGCGATCGTCCTCGTCGCCGCCGCGTTCCCGATCGCGCTCGGAATCGATGCGCTCGCGATTGCGGTCGCCCTGCTGTGGATTCCGTTCGCGGGTCTGCTCGGGCGCGCTGGAGACCGGCTCCAGTTTCCGCGCCTCGCGCGCACGCGCAAGGTCGTGAAGATCGCCGCGATCTGCGCCGTCGTGCTCGCGGTCGCCGGCGGCCTCACGAGCATCGCTGCACCCTCGGCTGGCGCGATCGTCGCCGCGGTCGGCGGCGCGGCCCTCGTGCTTGCGCTGGTGACGTGGTTCCTCGTACGCGTGATGATGGATCGCCCGCGCGTCAGTCCGAAGAGTTCGCTCGGCGTGAGCGGCGTGATCGCCGGGATCGCGGCCGTCGTCGCGCTGCTGATGATCACCAACCACGGGATCGAATCCGAGTTCATCCCGTCTACCGAAGACGGATCGATCTACATGACGCTGACCTATCCGACGGGGACGCCGATGGCGACGACGCAGGCGGCGGCCGACCGCCTCGAGTCGAAGATCATCGGCGTCGACGGCGTGCGGAAAGTGATCACGACTGTCGGTACCAAGCCGGCGGGTTGGGGGGCGACGATCGGCGGCAACGTTGCGCGCCTATACGCCGGGATGGACAAGAGTCGGCGCCGCGAGACGAACCGCGCCGTGCACGAGATCCGTGCGTTCTCGAGCGTCGTTCCGGGCGCGGTCTTCAACGTCGCCGGCGCCGGCGGCGGCGGCGGGGGCGGCGACCCGTTGTTCTACACGCTCTCAGGTCCAGAAGACGTTATCCAAGGCGCGGCCGACAAGCTCGCCGCGTATATCCGAGCGATCCCCGGCACCACCAACGTGCAGACCGGCGCGGAGAGTGAGGCCGACCGGCTCAACATCGTGATCGACCGCGCGAAGTGCGCAGTGCTCGGCGTGAGCCCGGGAACCGCCGCGACCGCGGCGCGCATCGCGATCGGCGGCGCGGTTGCGACGCGTGTCCGCACGGCGAGCGGCCTGGTCGACGTGCGCGTGCAGCTTCCGGCGGAATACCGCAACCGGCTCGGCGACGTGCAGAGCATCAAGCTGCGCGCGAACGACGGCTCCATCTACCGGTTGGGCGACGTAGCATCGTTCAGCTATGCGAAGGCGCCGACGAAAATCGAACGGCTCGACAAACAGCGCGTCGTGCGCGTGACGGGCGGATTCGATCCGGGGGCGACGACGCTGGGGCCGATCGTCTCGAAGATCAACGAAGCGGTCGCGCGTCCCGGTTTTCTGCCGAGCGGCGTCTCACTGCGCGCGTCGGGCGATTCGCAATTCTTCGCCGAGACGATGTCGAGCATGGGCTTCGCCCTGCTGACCTCGTTCACGCTCGTCTACGTGTTGATGGTGATCCTGTACGGCTCGTTCTTCACGCCGGCGGTGATCATGCTCTCCGTCCCGGTCGCGCTGGTCGGCGCGCTCTTCGGCCTCGCCGCGACGCATCAAACGATCAATCTCTTCTCGATGATCGGGATCATCATGCTCTTCGGCCTCGTCGCGAAGAACGGGATCCTGCTCGTCGACTATGCGAACACGATGCGCAAGCGCGGCATGCGCGCCGTCGAGGCAATGCGCACCGCGGCCGGGACGCGATTGCGGCCGATCGTCATGACGACGGCGGCGATGGTCTTCGGGATGCTGCCGCTCGCGCTGGGCATCGCGGAGGGCGCCGAGTTCCGCAAGTCGATGGGGACCGTGCTCATCGGCGGGCTGCTCAGCTCGCTGATCTTGACGCTCTTCCTCGTTCCGGTCGTGTACAGCTGGGTGGTCGGCTGGCTCGAACTGCGCGCCGATCGGCGCGCGATGCGGCACGAACACGACGACGACGACATTACCGAGTCGCGGATCCTCGCGGGCGCGGTCGGAGACTGACCGCTCGCCGCCTCTGCACCGTCGCCCCGACACTCTTAGAATCTGCTGGGACCGGGTAAGGGAACCTTCGGCAACTCGCAAGCACGGAGGTTCCTTCCAGCCTATGCATTCATCTCCAGCACACCGTGCGACGGCGATCGCCGCCGTTGCGCTCCTCTCGACATGCGTCGCCGTTCCGGCCGGAGCGGCCGGTCCGGTCTCGGTCACGGTCAACGGTTCGGCGATCTCGCTGAACCCGCCGCCGACGACGCGCGCGGGACGCGTCTTCGTCCCGCTGCGCGGCGTCTTCGAAAACCTCGGCGCAACCGTCGTCTACTCGAACGGGCAGATCAACGCGACCGGCCGGAGCCACAACATCTCGTTGCGCATCGGTTCTCAGCAAGCGACCGTTGACGGCCAGCAGCAGACGGTCGACGTGGCGCCGTTCATCATCGGCGCCTCGACGTACGTCCCGCTGCGCTTCGTCTCGCAGGCGCTCGGCGCGACGGTCAACTACGACGGCAACAACAACCTCGTCGCCATCTCGACCGGCGGCGGCAACCGGCCCGCGGCGCCGAATCCGCCGCCCGCGGCGAACAACAACGGCAACGAGAGCCCGGTGACGATCGGCAACCTGCTGCCGCGCCGCGACGCGACGATCCAGGCCAATCGCCCGACGATCCAGGCAACGTTCGAGAACGGCACGGTCGATCCGAATACCGTGCACGTGGCCTTCGACGGCCGCGACGTGACGTCGCGCGCGTACATCTCGGATCGCGGCGTCACGTACACCCCGCCGGAGCTCCCGGCCGGGAAGCACGAAGTGCGGATCTCGGGCAAAGACTCCGCGGGCGCATCGTTCCAGCGCGGCTGGTCGTTCACGACGGGCGGCGGATCCTCGGTAACGAACTCGATCACGAACGTCTCGCCGGCAGCCGGATCGACGGTGCACAACGCGTTCACCATCAGCGGACATACCGTGCCGGGCTCGACGGTGACCATACAGGTCGGCGTCGCGCAGCAGGCGGCAACGAACATCGGCCAGGTCGTCGGCGCGATCCTCGGTGTCGGCGGCGGCAACCAGGGTGTGCAGAACACCGTGACGGCCGATGCGAACGGCAACTTCTCCTCAGCAGTGAACGTCGGCGCGCCGAGCGGAAGCGTCCTTGGCATCGTGATCACGTCGACCGAGCCGAATTACGGCGTCGCCGCGACGCCGGTCAAACTGAACGTGCGCGTGCAGTAACCCGCCCGCACGCTGCGTTTCGCGGGGCCGTCGTTCTCTTCGGAGGACGCCGGCTTCGTTGCGTCCGGGACGGGCGAGCAGGGCGCGGCAGGTATCGTGTCTCACGAGAGGCCGTGGCCGTGCAGACCGAAGGTGCGTCATCTCTCGCCTTGCGCTGATCACCGGCGCCGCCGCCGGGCTCGCCAAGGGGATCGCCGTCGCCCTCGCGCGCGACGGCTGCCGTGTCGTTCTGACCGCCCGCCCCGGTGGAACGCCTGCGGATGCCGCGCTGGCGCTCGCGCGCGAGCACGATCCGGGCGCACTCGCCGTCGCCGCCGACCTCGCCGATCCGGCCGCTGCCGCCCGCGTGGTTGCGGAGATCGAGCGGGAACGCGGGCCGATCGAGATCCTCGTCCACGCGGTCGGCCCGATCGTCGTAAAGCGCTTCGCGCGCAGCACGCCCGACGAGTACCGCGCGATGATCGACGGAAATTTGGGTTCGGCGGTCGCGCTGGCGTTCGCGCTGCTGCCCGGGATGCGCGAGCGCCGTTTCGGGCGGCTGGTGTACTTTGGCATGAACGGCTCGTCGGTGACGCTGCCCGCGCGCGGCATGGCGCTCTACGGCGCCGCCAAAGCCGGCGTGGTCACCTTCGCTCGCGCGCTCGCGCTCGAAGAGGCGTCCTACGGCATCACCGTCAACGTCATCGAGCCGGGCGACATCCGCGACAAAGACGCCGGGCGTCATGCTGCGCGCGCAACCGCGGCGAACAATCCTACCGGCCACGCCGGTTCGTGGGAGGACGTCGCGGCGGCGGTGCGCTTTGCGATCGCCGACGATCACGGGTTTCTCAACGGGATGGTGCTGGGCGTGAACGGCGGACTCACGGAACCTCACGAGTGAAGTACGCGACCTGGGCGATCGTCGCGTTCGTCACCCTGCTGCGCGCGATCGCGGCGGCGAAAGTTCCGCTGACCGGCGACGAAGCGTACTACTGGGAGTGGGCCAAACATCCGGCGCTTGGCTATGCCGATCATCCGCCGATGGTCGCCTATCTGATCCTGCCGTTTGCATGGGCGACGGCGAACCCGATCTGGATCCGGCTCGGATTTCTTGCCTGCGGCGTGATCGCCACGCTTGCCGCCGCCGCGACGGCGCGGCGCCTCACCGGCGATGAGCGCGCCGGGATGGTCACGGCGCTCGCGATGATGCTCACGCCGATGCTCTCGGTGGGGTTCGTGATCGCGACGCCCGACGGGCCGCTGATGGCGGCGTGGGCCTGCGTGCTCTACGGCACGGTGCGCGCGATGCAGTCGCGCTCGCGCGCCGACTTCGTGCTGCTCGGCGTCGCGCTCGCGGCGGCGCTGCTCTCGAAGATGTTCGCCTACGCGCTGGTCGCCGGGATCGTCGCGTGGTCGCTCGCACCGGCGCGCCGCGCGCTCTGGCGCGAAGGACTCTGGCTCTCGTTCGCCGTCGCGGCGGTGCTGTACGCACCGTTCGTCGCCTGGAACGCCTCGCATCATTGGGTGACGTTCGCGTTCGCGTTCGAGCAGCGTCACGTCGCCGAACCCTCGCCGATCCGGCCGCTCACCTACCTCATCGCGCTCGCCGGCGCGTACTCGCCGGGTCTGTGGGTCGCGGCGACGATCGTTGCGATGCGTCCGCGCAATGCATTGGTCGCGTGGACCGCGCTGCCGCTGCTCGGCCTCCTCGTGCTCCTGAACTTCCACGAGCGGATCGAACTTCACTGGGTCTTCGGCCCGTACATCTCCCTCTGCGTCGGGATGGGGACGGCCTTCGCGCCGCTCGCGCAGCGCGCGCGCGTGCTGTGGGCGACGGCGGCCGCCGTTCCGGCGGCCGTGCTGATTCCGTTCCTGTTCGCGGCCTCGGCGTTTCCGGGTCAACTCTACATGCAGTTCCGCCAGACCGGCTCGACGCTGCGCAACACCGGCCCGTTCGAGATCTTCACCTACTGGCCCCTCGCACAGGACGTGCGCCGCATGGCCGACGCGAACGACGCGGTCGTCGTGACCGACGGCTACGGCTTCTCATCGTCGCTCGACTACGAAGCGGGGATCCCGCCAGTCTTCATCGGCTACAACGCGCAAGGTCAGGAGGCGAAGCGCTGGTACGATCGCGACATGCATCCCAAGCGCATTCTGTTTGTCGACAAGGAAGCGCTGATCGCGGTTCCCGGCCGGCCGGAGACCAAACCCGGCCGCCCCGACTTCGAACGGCGGTTCCGGCTCGCGTGCGGACACATCGAACCGGGTCCCGGGCTCGAGTACTCCTACACCGATCCGACGGGACACACGGTGCCGGCGCGGCGCTATTTCCTCACGTGGTGCGACGAGCCGCGTCCGAATGCGCTGCGCATCTTGCGCTGGGATGACGGCGTCGCGCAGGCATCGGTCGACCACGTGGGAGCCGCGCGATGATCGATTACATCCCGCTCACCGCGCTTGCCGGGAAGAAGACCACGACGGCCGAATTGCGCGCGCTTGCGAGCGAGCGGATGAAGCGGCTCGGGTACCCGTACGTCGCAACCGAGTTCGCGCCGAGCTGCGGCGGCTGCCGTTTCGATGTCATCGGATTGGGACGCTATACGCGCCAAGTGCGCATTTACGAAGTGAAGTCGTCGCGCGCCGACTATCTCGCCGACACGAAGTGGGAGTCGTATCTGCCGTTCTGCACGCATTTCGCGTTCGTCGCGCCGGCCGGCGCTATCCAGCGCTGGGAACTCGACGGGGCGGTGGGGTTGATCGAGTACGGTCATCCGTCGTTCGAGCGGATGATCGCGAACCGCCGCTTCGGCTGGACGATCCGGCCCGAAGACGCGCTGCGCGCGTCGCGTCCCGCCCGCCGCCTGCGCGACGCGGTCGGCGACGACGAATGGCACGCGTTGCTGGAGACCATCGCCTTCGGACGGCCGCTTCCGGCCGCCGATCTCACCTTCACCGACGGAGCCGGTATTTGAGCGAACATCGTCCCTTCCCGTTGCCCGGCGCGATGCCGCAATACGGTCCCGACAAGCGCGTCGACGTGCTGCACATCGACCTCGACCTCCGCCCCGACCTCGAAACGCAGCGTCTCGACGCGACCTGCACGACGACGGTGCGCGCGATCGAGGACGGCGTCGACCGGCTCGTCCTCGACGCGAACGATCTCGACGTTGCGGCGGTGCGTGCGGAGAGCGGCGCGGCACTGCGGTTCCGCTCCGCCAGCCGCACGCTCGAGGTCGAACTGTCGCCGCCGCTGGGCGCGGGCGAGCGCTTCGTGTTCGCCGTCGACTATCGGGTCGAGCGCCCGACGCGCGGGCTCTACTTCGTCGAATCAGAACCGAAGCACGCGTGGACGCAGAGTCAGGACACCGATGCGCGCTACTGGTTTCCGTGCTTCGATTATCCGACCGAGAAGCAGACGACGTCGCATCGCATCACCGTTCCCAACGGCCACTTCGCCCTCGGGAACGGCGCGCTGGTCGAACGGACCGCCGGCGCGACGCACACGGTATTCCGCTACGAGCAGGCGATCCCGCACCCCACCTACCTCGTGACGCTGGTGACCGGACCGTTCAGTGAGATCGAACAGCCGCATGCGGGCGTCCCGGTCTGGTACTACACGCTGCCGGGGCGGGAAGCCGACGGCGAGCGCGCGTTCGGCAAGACGCCGCGGATGCTCGATGTATTCGAACAGGTCATCGGCGTGCCGTATCCGTACGCGCGGTACGGGCAGATTGCGGTCGCCGATTTCATTTTCGGCGGGATGGAGAACACCGCCGCGACGACGCAGACCGATCGCGTGCTGCACGACGAGCGCGCGCACCTCGACTACTCGGCCGACTTTCTCGCCTCGCACGAATTGGCGCACCAGTGGTTCGGCGACCTCGTCACCTGCCGAGATTGGTCGCAGGCGTGGTTGAACGAAGGGTTTGCGACCTACTTCGAGGCGGTGTGGCTGGAGGCCGACAAGGGCTGGGACGAATACCAGTACGACGTCTACACCGCGACCCAGCGCTATTTCGAAGAGGACGACGAGCGCTATCGCCGCCCGATCGTCTGCAACGTGTACCGCGATCCCATCGAGCTGTTCGACCGCCACCTCTACGAAAAGGGCGGCGCGGTGCTGCACATGCTGCGCGGTGAACTCGGCTGGGAACGGATGAAGCGCGCGATTAAGCGTTACGTCTCCGACAATGCAGGACGCAACGTGGAGACGATCGATCTGATCCGTGCGATCGAACGCGAGACCGGACGCAACCAGCGGCAGTTCTTCGCGCAGTGGGTCGAGCGCGGCGGCCACCCCGATCTCGAAGCGTCGTACCGCTGGTACGCCGAGCGGTCGACGGCGATCGTCACGATCGCGCAGAAGCAGACCGTCGACGACGCGCACCCGGCGTACGTCTTCGATCTCGACGTCGCGTTCGTCACCGCCGCGCCGGCCGTGCCCGCCGCCGATGCCGGCGACGCGCCGCTCGACGGCGAGATGCGCACGCGGCTGCGCGTCGAACGCGCGCCGCAGACGTTCGCGATCCCGCTGCCGCAGGAGCCGGCACTGATCCGGATCGACCCGTCGGCCTGGATCCTCGCGTCGTGGACGTGGTCGCTCGGCACCGATATGCACGTCGCGATCCTGCGCGGCGATCCGGCACCCGTCGCGCGGATCCGAGCCGCGCGAGCGCTTGCGAGGGAGGGGACGCGCACGGGACTCGCCGCGCTCGCGCTCGCGCTCGCCGGCGACCCGTTCTGGGGCGTGGCGGCAGAGGTCGCCGCCGCGCTCGGCGAGACGCGCGCGCCCGCGGCCCTGCGCGCGCTGCTGGGCAACGCGCGCCACGCGCATCCGAAAGTCCGGCGCGCCGTCGCCGAAGCGCTCGGCACGTTCGTCGGCGACGCGGACGCCGCGGCGGCGCTCCTGGCGATGCGGGACGACGCCTCGTACTTCGTCGTCGCCGAGGCGCTGCACGCGCTCGGGAAGACGCGCGATTCGCGCGCGTTCGACGCGCTGGGCGCCGGGATGACGACGCCGTCGTGGAACGCGACGATCGCGTCGGGCGCTGCGCGCGGGCTCGGCGCGCTCGGCGACGAGCGCGCGCTTCCGCCGCTGCGTGACGCGCTCGCGCCCGACGTCCCCGAGGCGCTGCGCCGAGCGGCGCTCGGCGCGCTGGCCGAACTCGGCACGCTCGCCGAACCGGTGCGCACCGCGGCGTTCGAGGCGATCGACCGCGCGCTGCGCGATCCGGCGTACCTGGTGCGCGTCTCGGCGTTCGCCGCGGCCGAGAAACTCAACGACGCGCGGCTGCTGCCGTCCCTCGATGCGCTGGCGGCGTCAGAGGTCGACGGCCGGCTGCGCCGCGATGCGCAGGAGGCGGCGCAGCGCGTGCGGGAGGGACAGCAAAAACCCGCCGAACTTGCCAAGATGCGCGAGGATCTCGAGCGGCTCCGTGCCGAGGCGCACGCGTTGCGCGAACGTGTCGATACGTTGAGCGCGTCGCGCGCCGAACTGCCCGCTCGGTGAGCCGCCGACGTACGCTTGCCGCCGCGACGCTCGCCGTCGCGGTGCTGACGTCGTGCGCCCGCCCGGCGCCGCCGCCGCGTCCGGCGCCGCGCGTCTCGGCGACGCCGATCGCCGCCGCCGCGCACGCACCGGCCTGGACCGCGGCCGAGATGCGCGCGCTGCAAGCGAAATTGAGCGCCGCGCTCGGCCCCTCGGCGCTGGCGAGCAGCGGAATCGCGATCGTCGACGCGCAGGGCCGCCCGCTCTTCCTGCGCCGCGAGCGCACCCCGTTCACGCCGGCGTCGACGTTCAAAGTCCTGGTGGGCGCGACGGCGCTCGAGATGCTCGGTCCCCAATTCCGGTTTCCGACGACGTTCGAGTCGCTCGCGGAGCCGCAGGACGGCACGCTCCACGGCGACGTGTATCTCGTGGGGACGGGCGATCCGACGCTCACGCGCGACGACCTGCGCGCCGGCGTCGCCGCGCTCGCGCGCACCGGCGTGCGTTCCGTCGACGGCGCGCTCGTCGCCGACGCGTCCGTCTTCGCGGGAGCCGAGGTGAATCACGACTGGGATGCCGACGACCTGCAGTACGGCTACGCAGCGGGGACCAGCGCGCTCGCGCTCGATCAAGGGACCGTCGAGTTTCATCTCGAGCCGACGTCGGTCGGCGCGCCGGTGCGGATCCAGGTCGTCCCGCCGTCGGATGCGGTCCGCGTTCGCGGCGGCCTCGTGACGGGCTACTCGACGATGCTCACGATCCAGCGCGATCCTTCGCGCAACGACTTCACCTTCGACGGGCACGTGAGCCCGTACGCGGAACAGTCGTTCTGGCGTCCGGTCGTCGGACTGCCGCAGTATACCGCGGAGGTCGCGCGCGCGATGATGCGCCGGCGCGGAATCACCATCGAGGGCGGCGTGAAGACCGGTCTCGCGCCCCTGGCGCCGAGCGTGCTGTGGAGGCATCGCTCGCCTCCGCTCGGGACGATCGTGCGCGAGATGTTCTTCGAGTCGAACAACCACTTCGCCGAGCAATTGCTGCGCGCGGTCGGCGCGACGCGCGGCGTCGGAACCGAGGCGAACGGTGCGCTCGTCGAGCGGGCCGAACTCGACCGCGTCGGCGCGCCCAGCGCGGGCCTGCACGTCGTCGACGGGAGCGGACTTGCACCGACCGACCGTATCGCGCCGCTCACGCTCGCCACGCTGCTCGCGCGCGTCGCGGCCGAACGGATCGGTCCCGCGTTCGTGAGCGCGCTTCCGCGGGTCGGGATCGAGGGGACCGTACGGCGGCGCGGGGTGACCGACGCGCTCGGACGCGCACGCGCGAAGAGCGGCCATATCAAGAACGTGAACGCGCTGACCGGCTACGTCGATACGCGCCGGCACGGTCGCGTCGCCTTCGCGATCCTCGTCAACGACCGGCGCGCCGACGACGGGCCGGTCGACCAAGGGATCAGCGATGCGCTCGACGTCCTCGCGCGAAGCTGAACGTCGCCGTCACGCTGAATCCTGACGGGAGTTCAGCGTACTCGCGCGTCCAGGTTGACGAAGAACGAGCGCCCCGGCAGGCCGTAGTGTTCGCTGGCGGCGCTCCCGAGCGGACCGTAGGCCGACGCGGGCGCGAGCGCGTTGAGCGCTTAGCGTCTTGGTTCAGCGCGAGTGCGAGTGAACGGACGGGCCGAGGATCCGAGGCGGCGCGCGAGCCGCGGATGCGCGCGCGTGCAGATGCGGCGCGTGCGCGGGAGCAAGCCCGCGCCGGTGCACGGCGCGCAGCGCACGGTTGCGCGGAACGCGTTGGAAGACTGCGACGATGACGGAGGCGAGACACCGGTGCGCCGCCGTCGCCACCGCGTGCAGCAGGCGGATCGCCAGCCTCGCCGCCGCGGATGCCGCTGCGACACACGCGAGCGCGAGCAGCGGCGAGCCGCCGACCAGGTCGACGAGATCGTCGACGCGGCCGCCGGCGGAGACGACGTCGAAGGCTTCCATTGCGATCACGCCGGCAGACGTCAGCGGCAGTATGGCGAGCGCGAGCGTCCGCCACGACACCGCGGCGCTCTTCGGCCGCCTCGGCGAGCGCATTCCAGATCAGCCGCAGGACGATCGTCAGCACGACGGCCGCGATCGCCGCGAGCGCGACGCCGCGCGAGCGGTGAGCGCGACGACGCCGGCGAGCACGAGGATCGTCGCGCGAAAGGCGCGATCGAGAGCGATCTGCATGACGGCACGCCAGCGTTGCACGGCGCCGGGCCGCACGCCTGCGGCCTTACGCGCATCTTAAGGTGCCCATTACCGCCTCATGAGGACGCGGGGAGGAACGGCACGAATCGGGCGGCGGTGATCACCGCGCTCGATCCCGACCTGCTGGCTCGCGTGCTCGCGCGTGCGCTGCGGCGCGGCGGCGACTTCGCCGACGTGTTCTACGAGTATCGCCTCGTGCAGGCGTTCCGCCTCGAGGACGGGCAGATCCGCTCCGCATCCTCGACGATCGTCCGCGGGACCGGCATCCGCGTCGTCGAAGGCGAGCGCTCCGGTTTCGCGCACAGCGACGACATCGAGGAGGACGCGCTGCTCCGCGCCGCCGACGCCGCGTCGCTGATCGTCCGCGACGGCCGGCGGCGCGACGCCGTCGTCGCGCTGGCGAGCGTCCAGGCGCCGCTTCTTTACGAGGAGCACGCCGATGATCCGGCGGACTCCGCGCGCTACGTGGATCTGCTCGCGCGCGCCGACGTCGCCGCCCGCGGCAGCGATCCGCGCGTCGCGTCGGTGAATGCGTTCGTCACCGACGAACTGCAGTATGTGCAGATCGCCGACAGCGACGGGCGCGTCGTCACCGACCGTCGTCCGCTCGTCGCGCTCGGCGTGCAGGTCGTCGCCAAAGACGGCACGCGGCGCGAGACGGGGTACGCGGCCGACGGCGGACGCACGAGCATCGCGATCTACGACGGCCGCACGCCGGAGTCGATCGCGCTCGAATCGGCGCGGATCGCGACGACGAAACTCGCGGCGGCCGATGCCCCGGCCGGCGAGATGCCGGTGGTGATCGGACCGGGCGGCGGCGGCGTGCTCCTGCACGAAGCGGTCGGCCACGGGCTCGAGGCCGATTTCAACCGCAAGGGGACGTCGCTCTACAGCGGCCGGATCGGCGAGCGCGTCGCGAGCGAACTGGTGACCGTGATCGACGACGGCGCGCTCGAGGGCGAACGCGGAACCGTCGCCGTCGACGACGAGGGAACTCCGGGGTCGCGCAAAGTCCTCGTCGAGAACGGCATCCTGCGCGGCTACATGCACGATCGCCTCAACGCGCGTCTGATGGGCGTCGCGTCGACGGGGAGCGGACGGCGCGAGTCGTTTCGCGTCCTCCCGCAGCCGCGCATGTGCAACACGTTCATGCTCGGCGGCAGCGCGACGCCGGAGGAGATCGTCGGCTCGATCGACCGCGGCCTCTACGCCGCGTCGTTCAGCGGCGGACAAGTGGAGATCAGCAAGGGCGATTTCGTGTTCATGATCGCCGAAGGCTATCTGATCGAAGGCGGCAAGATCACCGCGCCCGTGAGTGGTGCGACACTGATCGGCAACGGCCCCGACGCGCTCACGAAGGTGACGATGGTCGGCGGCGACGCCCGGCTGGCAAACCGCTCGTACACCTGCGGCAAAGGCGGACAGCGCGTTCCGGTCGGCGTGGGGATCCCGACCGTGAAGCTGGCGTCGTGCACCGTCGGCGGCAACGCTCGTGGCTGATCCGCGCGACGAAGCGCTCGCGATCGCCGAGTCGGCGGTGCGCGCGCTGCAGGCGGCCGGCGCGAGCGACGCCGAGGCGACGGTCTCGATCGTCGACGCGTTCAACTGCGAAGCGCGCGATCGCGCGCTGACGACACTCGAGCGCTCGCGCGGCCGCTCGATCGCCGTGCGCGCGTTCGCCGGGACGCGCCGCGCGACGTTCTCGAGCACCGATCTCGGCGACGCCGGCGTCGCGGAGCTCGCACGGCGCGCCGTCGCGGCGGCGGCGTTCGTCGGCGAAGACCCGCATGCCGGCCTCCCCGACGGTGCGCCGTCCGACGGCGTCTGCGATCACGATCTGTTCACCGTCGCCGACGACGTCGCGGCGCGCGGCGACGAAGAGAAGATCGAGGAGGCGATGCTGATGGAGCGGCTCGTTCGCGACGCCGATGCGCGCGTCGCCAACTCCGACGGCTCGCGCGTGCGCAGCGCGACTGCGTCGTGGGCGATCGCGAACTCGCGCGGGTTCCGCGGCGTCACGCAGGGGACGAGCGTCACGCGCTCGGCGTCGCCGGTGGTGCACGACGGCGAGGCGAAGCGGATCGGCCACTACGGGACCGCCGCGCGCGGCTGGGCGACGGCGGAGCCGGCCCAGGCGGTTGCACTGCACGCGGTGCATCGCGCCGTCGCGCTCGTCGGCGCGCGCAAGCCGCCGACGATGCGCGTCCCGGTGATCTTCGAGCGCGACGTCGCTGCGTCGGTCCTCGGCGACGTGTTCGCCGCGCTCAGCGCGGCGAACGTCGCGGTCGGCAACTCGTGGCTCGCCGACCGCGTCGGGGAGCGGATCGGGAGCGAACGCGTCACGATGGTCGACGACGGCCGCCTGCGCGGCGGTCTGGGAAGTTCGCCGTTCGACGCCGAGGGCGTTGCGACGCGCGAGACCGTTGCGTTCGAGCGCGGCGTGCTGCGCACGTATCTGAGCGACACGTACTGGGGACGGCGGCTCGGGATCGCGTCGACCGGCAACGCGGCGAACGGCGGTGTCGGGCCGAGCAATCTCTTCCTGATCCCCGGCACGGGGACGCTCGACGATCTCGTCGCGCAGACCGAACGCGGCATCCTGATCGTGGATACGATCGGCTTCGCGACCGAACACGCGAGCGGGATCTACAGCCGCGGCGCGCGCGGCATCTACATCGAAGACGGGGCGCCGCAGCATGCGGTCGACGAGTTCACGATCTCGTCGACGTTCCCCGAGATGCTCGCGGCGATCGACGCGGTCGCGGGCGACCTACGCTTCGACGGCACGATCGTCTCGCCGTCGTTCCGCGTCGCGGAGATGCAGATCAGCGGGACGTGATCACGCGACCGAGCGTGTCAGCGCGTACGTGCGGATGACGAGGTCTGGTACGTGTTGATGCGCCGCACCAGCGCAACGTGCTCGAAGCCGAAGACGTCGATCGGATCGCGTTTGCCGCGGACGATGTGCGCGCCGAGCGGCCGCACGACGTAGCGATCGGCGTCGCGCAGCGCGTTGACGACCTCCTGGGTGCCGACGACCGCGACGCTCATGCGCTTCGAAAGCCCTTCGACGCGTTTGGCGGTGTTGACGGTGTCGGAGACGACCGTCGTGTCGATGTGGCGCGCGTCGCCGACGGTTCCGAACGTCACCGGTCCGGTATGCAGGCCGATCCCGATCTGGATCGGCGGCCCGAGCCCGTCGCGGTTGAGTTCGCGCACGGCATCCTGCAGCGCGATCGCCGCGTCGATCGCGTCTTCGACGCGGCGCGGGAACAGCGCCATGTAGCCGTCTCCGAGATACTTGTCGACGCTGCCGCGATGATCGCGGATGACGCGGGCGGAGCGGGCGAAGAACTCGGCGATCAGCACGAACGCCTGTTCCGAGGTCAGCGTCTCGGTGAGCGAGGTCGAGTCGCGGATGTCGGCGAGCAGCACGGTCATCTGTTCGGTCGCACGGTCGCCCAGCGCGACGTCGGCGAGCGAAGCGCGGCCCAGGCGGTCGACGAGGGTGCGCGGGAGGAAGCGGCCCTTCGCCGCGCTTTCCCGTTCGAGCGCCGCCCACAACTGCGAAGGCCGGTCGCGCTTCGCCGCGATCACGGCATGCGCGTAGCGTGCGGCGCCTGCGCCTCCGAGCAGGACGACGACACCCGTCAGCACGCCCTCGACGTCCAACACGGCGGCGATGGTACCCAGGGCTGCGGCAGCCGCCGCTTCGATGGTCTCGCGCCGGCGCCGAAGCGCCGGACCGGTCGCCGCCGCGACGACGGCAAGGGTCCCCAGCGACCCTGCGATCGCTGCTGTGACCGAGGTCATGGTCCTAGCATGCAGAGAACGCGACCCGGCGTCGACGGTCGACCGCCCACTTCCTTGCCTGCTTGCACCCGAATCGGCGTGCTCATTTCATAGGACGTTCGCCGAAAGATACCGTACCGCCATCCTGATGGCCACCGCTCCTTCGATCGGCACCCAACTCGTCATGCGGCTCGAGACGCCGAATACGGCCGGGTCGTTCGGGACGCTTGCCTCCGCGATCGGCGATGCCGGCGGGATGGTCGGCGCCGTCGACACCCGGACCGTCGGCAAAACGACGATCGTCCGCGACGTCACGGTCACCGTCAACAGCGACGCGATCGCGAACGCGGTCCGGCAGGCGATCGAAAAAATCGACGGCGTCCGCGTCCTCAGCGTCTCCGACTCGACCTTCCTCGCCCATCTCGGCGGAAAGATCCGCACCGGGATCACCCGCCCGGTGAAGACGCGTCAGGATCTCTCGACCGTCTACACGCCGGGCGTAGCACGGGTCTCCAGCGCGATCGCGAACGATCCTGCGAAGGCCTACGCGCTGACGATCAAGCGCAACACGGTCTGTGTTCTCAGCGACGGCACGGCCGTCCTCGGCCTCGGCGACATCGGCCCCTACGGCGCCGCCCCGGTGATGGAAGGCAAGTGCATGCTGTTCAAGCAGTTTGCGGATATCGACGCCTTCCCCATCTGCCTGGACACGAAGAACGTCGATGAGATCGTGGAGACGGCCAGGCGCATCGCTCCGATCTTCGGCGGGATCAACCTCGAAGACATCAGCGCGCCGCGCTGCTTCGAAGTCGAACGCCGGCTGGTCGAAGAGCTCGACATCCCGGTGATGCACGACGACCAGCACGGGACCGCCGTCGTGATCCTCGCCGCGCTGATGAACGCCGCAGCCGTGGTCAACAAACGGATGGAAGATCTGACGATCGTCCTCACCGGGAGCGGCGCGGCCGGGACGGCGACGATCAAGATGCTGCTGGCCGCGGGCGTGCGCGACGTGATCGCCGTCGATCGCGGCGGCGCCCTCAATCGCGACGAGCACTACGACAACTCGCACTGGACGTGGCTGGCCGAGCACACGAACCGCCAGAACCGCCGCGGTTCGCTCAAGGACGTGCTGGTCGGCGCCGACGTGTTCATCGGCGTCAGCGCGCCGGGGATTCTGCAGCCGGAATGGATCGGCGGGATGGCGCGCGATCCGATCGTGTTCGCGATGGCGAATCCGACGCCGGAGGTGATGCCCGATCAAGCCGCCGGCTACGCGGCGGTGATCGCGACCGGCCGCAGCGACTTCCCGAACCAAGTGAACAACCTGCTGGCCTTCCCGGGGATCTTCCGCGGCGCGCTCGACGTGCGCGCGCGCAAGATCACCGAAGGGATGAAGCTGGCCGCCGCGCGCGCGATCGCGGGGATCGTCGGCGACGAGCGCAGCGCCGAGTACATCATCCCCAGCGTCTTCGATACGAGGGTGGTCGACGCGGTCGCGCAGGCGGTGACGCAGGCGGCGATCGACGACGGCGTCGCCCGGCGCGAACTGCTGATGCCGGACGACGAAGCGGCCGCGGAGCCGGTGAGGAGTTGATGTGGCCGAGCGGATCCTGATCATCGAGGACGATGCGGACGTCGCAACGTTCGAGAAAATGATCCTGGAGCGAGGAGGCTACGAAGTCCGCGTCGCCAGCACCGGATCCGCGGGGCTCGAAGCCGAGCCCGTGTTCAAGCCGTCGATCGTCCTGCTCGACGTCGAGCTTCCCGACATCTCGGGACTCGACGTCTGCACCTCGCTTGCGAACTCGTCCGACGCGTTCATTCTGATGGTGAGTTCGCACGCGAGGGAGAACGACGTCCTGCGGGGTCTCGGGCTCGGCGCCGACGACTACATCCGCAAGCCGTTCTCCGGCAACGAGCTCGTCGCGCGCGTGCAGTCGTTCCTGCGCCGGCGCGAGCGCTCGCGCCGGACCGATCAGGAAGGCCGCCTGCAGCTCGGCGGCGCGACGCTGGTCCGCGACTTCCACACCCTGGACGCCAACGGGAAGAGCGTGACGCTCACCGCGCTCGAATTTCGCCTGCTGTGGTATCTCGCAGAGAACGTCGGCAAGCTGCTCACGCGCGCGCAGATCCTCGAACGCGTGTGGAACGACGTCTCGGGCGTTCCGACGCGCGTCGTCGACGTGCACGTCGCTGCGCTGCGCAAGAAGCTCGGTGAGGTCGACGCGGCGCTCGCGATCTCGTCGGTGCGCGGCATCGGCTACCGGCTCGACGAGAAGTAGCACCGCGCCGGCCCGCAGCCTGCGCAGCCGCCGATGATCCCGGCGATCGCGCTCGACGCGCGCGATCCGCGCCCGCTCTACGTCCAGATCGCCGACGCGCTCGCGACGGCGATCGAACGCGGCGAGCTCGCGCCCGACGAACGGCTGCCGGCGATACGCACGCTCGCGCACGATCTCGACGTCGCGCTCGTCACCGTCTCGCAGGCGTACGAGACGCTGGCGGCGCGCGGGCGCGTCACCTCGCGCGCCGGTCGCGGGACCTTCGTGACGGCGCGCGGCCCGCACGACGACGCCCCGTTCGCGCGTACGTGGGAACCGTCGCTGGGACGCTTCGCGCGCGGGGAGCGGATGGAGGGCGTGATGGAGCGTCTCGCCGAGGCGCGCGTCCCCGGCGTGATCTCGCTCGCGAGCGCGCACCCCGCGCCCGAGACGTTTCCGATGGCGGAGTTCGCGCGCGCGATGCAGCGGACGTTCGCCGACGACAAGCCCGAACTGATGCAGTATCGCGCGTCGACCGGCGATCCCGACCTGTGCGCGACGCTCGCCGAGGGTCTCGCGGCACGCGGCTGCGACGCCGGCGCCGGCGAGATCATCGTCACCTCGGGCGCGCAGCAGGCCGCGGATCTGATCGCGAGCGTCCTGCTCACCGAACGCGCGGTCGTGGCGTCCGAATCGCCGACCTATCCGGGGACGCTGGGCGTCTTCGACGCGCGCGGCGTGTCGTACGTCGAGGTGCGCAGCGACGCGGACGGCGTGCGCATCGACGACGTCGAGCGCGTCTTCGCCGAGTACCGCCCGCGGCTGTTCTCGATCTGCCCGATCGCGGAGAATCCCACCGGAACCGTGCTCCCGGCGCGGCGCGGCCGCGCGATCGTCGAACTCGCGCGGCGCTACGACGTCGTCGTGCTCGAAGACCAGACCGGCTGGACGTTCGCCTACGACGCCGCCGCGCCGCCGCCGCTCGCCGCCTACGACCCGGAGGGTCGCGTCGTGATGATGGAGTCGCTCTCGAAGTCGATCTTCCCGGCGCTGCGCATCGGGTATCTGCGCGTGAAGGGAGCGCTGCGCGATTCGATCGAGGCGGCGAAGGTGCGGACCGATTCGTTCACCTCGACGCTGACGCAGCGCGCGCTCTGGCGCTATCTGCGCGCGCCCGCGTATCCGCGTCACCTCAAGTCGGCGCGCGGGCTCTACCGTCATCGCCGCGATCTGTTCGTCGAGGCGCTCGCGCTCGCGCTGCCCTGGGCCGAGGTCGCGCCGCCGCAGGCTGGGACGAACGTGTGGCTGCGGCTGCCGCAGCGCCTTTCGACGCAGGCCGCGTTCGAGCGCTGCGCACGCGAGGGCGTGCTGGTGATGCCGGCCGACCCGTTCTATCCGACGCGCACCGGACCGCCGGCCCTGCGCCTCTCCTTCGGCGACCTGCAGGACGACGCGCTGCGCGAAGCGGCGCAGCGGCTGGGCCGCGCGCTCGCCTAAGTCAGCATGACGAGGCGCAGGGCGGAACCGGTCGCATGCGGGCGGAACCTCGCGCGCCGTGACCTTTCCGCGTGCTCTCGCGTCGGCGCTCGCCCTGCTCGTGCTCGCGACGCCATGGACCGTCTCGGCCGCGAAGCGCCGCCCGGCGCCGAAAAGCACCGTCTCGTATGCGGCGCCGGCGGGCAACGTCCCGGCCGGCCATCTGCACGGCGCGACGTTTGATGCGGTGCTCCCCTCGGGGCGCATCGTCACGCCGGCCGGAACGAGCGTCCTCACCGGGATGAACGCGCTCGGCGTCGCGCTCACGCCCGACGGCCGGTTCGCGATCGTCACCTGCGACGACGAACGGGAGGGCAGCGTACACTCCCTCGTCGATGCGAACGCGGTCGGCGGCTATTCGCTCGCGGTCGTCGACGTTGCGACGATGCAGGTCGTGACCCGCTATCACGCCGCCGACGAACGGTATTGGGTCGGCGTCGCCGCGCTTCCCGATCCGCAGAATCCGGCTCGCACGCTCGTGCTCGCGTCGGGCGGTCCGGCCAACGTCGTGTACGCGTTCACCCTCGATGCGAACGGAAAGCTGGCGCCCGACGCCCGCCATGTCATCGCGATGCCGGCGCCGGTGGAGCCGGCGTTCGCCGACCAGGGACACAGCTTTCCCGGTACGCTCGTCCTCGCAAAAGACAATCGCCGCGCGTACGTGGTGAACGAAGCGGCGGAAACCGTCAGCGCGATCGACACGGCGACGCGGACGTTGAGCGGCCCGGCGGCGCGGGTCGGATTTTTCCCATTCGGTGCGGCGCTCGCCGGCGACCGTCTGATCGTGAGCAACGAAGGGCTGATGCGCTACGCGGTGATGCCGCAGACGGCACCGGTACCGCCGTTTCGCACCGTCGCCGGGGACGTGCAGCGCGCATCGTCGCTCTCGTTCGTCCCGCTCGCCGCGGGCGGCGATCTCTCGGCGCTCCCGCAATCCGCGCCCCCGTTCGCGAACGCCGCGCTGGCGATGGATCCCGCGCCCGACGGGATGCGCACCGTCGGCGGCGCGCATCCGACGTCGATCGTGACCACGCCCGACGGTGCCTACGCGTACGTCGCGATGACCAACGTCGATCGCATCGCGACGGTCGCGCTGAACGGGACGCCGCACGCGGTCGGCGGAACCGAACTCCGCCTGTTCGACCGCGGCCCGTACGGGACGCAGCCCGCGGCGCTCGCACTCTCCAAAGACGGGTCGCGTCTCTACGTCGCGCTCGCCGGGCTCAACGCGGTCGCCGTGATCGACGCCCGCGATCCCGTCCGCCTCCATCGTTTGGGGCTGATCCCTACCGGCTGGTATCCGACGGCGCTCGCGCTCTCGGCCGACGACCGCACGCTGTTCGTCGCGAACACCAAGGGCTACGGCCACGATCCGAACTTCACCGGCGACCCGCCGGCGGCGGATGCCAACGCGGTGTGGTCGACGCTGCAGAAGGTCGATTTGAGCGCCGTGCGACTCGGCAGCGCGACGCTGACGACGCTCGCGAACACGCGCCGCGTCGTGACCGCGCCGGTGACGTATCCGAAGGGGATCACGCACGTCGTCGTGATCCTCGAGGAGAACAAGACGTTCGACGCGATGCTCGGCGATCTCGGGCCGCCCTACGGCGATCCGTCGCTGGTCGCGTTCGGGCGCAGCGTGACGCCGAATCTGCACGCGCTCGCCGAGCGTTACGGCCTCGCCGTCAACATGTTCGCCGACGCCGAGGAATCCGACGCGGGGCATCAGTTCTTCGCGGGCGGGATGGCGACGCTGTACAGCGAGCGCACCCTGTTCGACAAGAACGGCCGCACGCCGCTGGTGAACAAGAACGAAGATCCCGAAGATTATCCCCGGCTGGGTTACGTCTTCAACGCGCTCGCGCGCAAGCGCGTCCCGTTCCGCGACTACGGCGATCTGATTCGCGTCAGCGGGTATGACGAGGGCGGCGCGGCCGATCCGAAGACCGACGATCCTGCGTTTGCGGGCGTCGATGACCGCGAGGCGCCGACGCAGGGGCTGGGCGGGCTCTACGCGCTCGACGTTCCGGCGCCGGCGGTCCTCGCCGACAACGTCGATCCGAACTATCCCGGCTGGAACCTGCGCATCCGCGACGAGCGGCGCGCGCGCGAGTTCATCCGCGACTACGGCGCGCTGGCCGCGCGCGGGCGCGAGCCGCGCTACACGTACATCTGGCTCCCCGCCGATCACGGCGGCTTCGGCCGCAACATCCCGCCGCTTCCCGAGGAAGTCGCCGACGGCGACCGCGCGCTCGGAACGATCGTGGATTACCTCTCGCACCGGCCGTCGTGGAAGCACACCGCGCTCTTCGTAGCGCCCGACGACGGACAGTCATCGCGCGATCACATCGACGTCTACCGCACCTACACGATCGTCGCCGGACCGTTCGTGAAGCGGCACTACACGAGCACGCGCCATCTTTCGACCGTCAGCATCCTCAAGACGAGCGAACAGCTCTTGGGCCTCGGCCGGCTCGCGCTGGGCGATCTGCTCGCGACCGATATGAGCGATTTCTTCACCGCGCGCGGCGGCGACGCGGCGCCGTACGCCGCGATTCCGGTGCCGGCCCAAACCGCGAGCGCAGAGGGCACGCGCATCGCCGCGCTGCTTGCGCGCACCGACCAGACGCGTCCCGACGCTGACAGCGCTCGCGGCGCGCGGATCGTCACGCTCTCGCGCGAAGCCGACGCCCTGGCGGCGCGGCGGGCAGCGCTTCCGGCGGCGCGCTACCGGGCGGAACAAGACGCACTCTACGACGCCGCGCTCGCCGTCCTGCGCTGAAGGCGCGTGGCGAGATCAGCCGTGTCGCGGAACGATCGACGCGACCGCGATGACGGCATCCGGGAACGCGGCGAGCGCCACGCGTTCGGTCCTTGAAACGGTGCATACCGACGCGTACGCGCCGTCGCGCGGCTGCGTGCAGACCGTGACGGTTCCGCGCGTGACGTCGACGATCCAATATTTGGGTATGCCGGCGTCGGCATACGCGCGCAGCTTCTCGCCGCGATCGTAGGACCGCGTCGCAAACGACACTTTGACGACGGCGATGATGTCGGCTGCTTCCAGATGCGCGTGCGCGTACCGCTCGTCCGGCCCGCGGGCGATCACGATATCGGGTTGCGGTATCGAGAGGGCGCTCAACCGGGCCGAGTTCTGCGCGGTGATCGTCACATCGGCGCCGAGCGCCTCGATCAGGATCCGGACGAGCCGCGTGACGGCAACCGTGTTCCGGGCTCGGAGGCGGCATCGTGCGCAGCCGGCCGTTCAGCAGTTCGATGCGTTCTTCAGGGCCGAAAATCCCCGCGCCCGCCATCCGTTCGAATTCTTCCGAAGAATCGGTCGCTGGAAGGGGACCTCGATCGCGCTCTCCATATCACGCACGGCAGCGTACCTCGCTGAGGCTTCGGATTCGTGAGCGCGGGATGACCGCCTTGCGGTGCGCTCGGCGGAGTGGGGACTGCCCCGGCTCGGCGGCGAACGCAAACCGGTCGTGACCGTGAAATCGTTCGCTCCGCCGTTCGTCTCGTCCGATGCAGGCGCGTTGACCGCGTGCCTGGTGCTGCGTCCGTCGGCGGCCGTCGACCGGCTTGCGCCGATCAAGGGTGAGCCCTCGCCGATCGCCGACCGCGCGCAGGAACAGCACGCGATCCTGGTCGGGACGCTGCGCGACCACAAGGTCGGCGTGCACGAGCTCGTCTCGCACACCGGTTCTCCCACCGAATCGCTGGTCGCCGACTGCGCGATCGTGCTACCGCAGGGAGCCGTCATCGCGCGGCCGTCGCAGATCGAGCGGCGCGGCGAGGTCGCCGAGATCGAGCGGTATCTCAGCCAGCTCGGGATCCCGATCGCTGGGCGCATCGAGGCGCCGGGCGTGCTCGACGGAACCGACGTCGCGCTCGGCCCCGGCCGGGTCTACGTCGGCGTGCCGCTCGCGGGCGCCGGCCTGCGGCCGCGGTCGAACGAACTCGGCCGCCGCCAGCTCGAGGCGATCGCAGCGCAGCAGGGGATGACCGTCGTCGAACTCGCGGTCGCGAACGACGTCCCGCGCCTGCGCGACGTGTTCGCCGTCGTGGGCAGCGATCTCGTGCTCGCCGCGCCCGATCGTGTCGACCTCGCGCAGGTCACCGGCGTACGCGTCGTCGCGCTGCCGCGCGGCGAAGAGTTCGCCGCGGGCGTACTCCCCGTCGGCGAACGGCGCGTCATCGCGAACCTGCGCTTCCGCGAGTCGATTGCGATCATGCGCCGGGCGAAGATCGCAGTCGACGCGATCGACTTGTGGGAGTTCGGCAAAGCGGGATTCGGCCCGTTCTCGCTGGCGCTCGCCGTGAAACGAGGCTGAGCCTGCGCATCGCGGTCCTCTCCGATCTGCACGGAAACCAGCACGCGCTCAAACGCTGCCTTGCGGATCTGCGGTCGCGCGGCGGCGCCGACGTCATCGTCGCCGCCGGCGATCTCTGTCTCGACGGTCCGAAACCGCGCGCCGTGCTCAAACGCTTGCGGGCCGAGGGCGTGCGCTCGCTGCGCGGCAACACCGATCGCATGATCGCGCTTTCCGACATCACCGTGCTCGATCCGGAGGATGCTCGCGCGGTGCGCTGGGCGCGCAAGAAGATCGGCCGCGAGTGGTCGATCTGGCTGGGCGAACTCCCGCTGACGATCGAGTTCGGCAACGACGAGAACGGCCTGCTGATCTGTCACGCCAACCCGAAGAACGACGACGAGCACGTGTGGCCGGACGCCGACGACGCGCAGCTCGAGCGCCTCTTCGCCGGCGTCCCGCAGCGCACGATCGCGTTCGGTCACCTGCATTTGCCGTACGTGCGCGTGTGGCGCGGGCGCATGCTGGTGAACGTCGCTTCGGCGGGACTCCCGAAAGACGGCGATCCGCGCGCGCACTACACGATCTTCACGCGCCGCGCCGACGGCTGGGAAGTGCAGCCGCGCCGGGTCGACTTCAACGTGAAGAAGGTCGCGCGGCAAGTGCGCCGCAGCGGGATGCCCGATTTCGACAAGCACGTCGCGACGCTGCGGCGGCACCGGTATCCAAAACTCGGTGCGCCGGGTTCCCTGATACCGTGAGCGTTCCGGCACTCAAAATCGACGGACTGATCAAGCGCTACGGCGAGTTCACGGCAGTCGACGGCATCTCGTTCGAGGTCGAAGAGGGCGCGTTCTTCGGACTGCTCGGGCCGAACGGCGCGGGGAAGACGACGACGATCAACGCGATCGTCGGCTTGGCGAAGATCTCCGGCGGCTCGATCGCGCTCTTCGGCCACGACGTCCAGCGGGACTGGCGCACCGCTCGCCCACTCGTCGGCGTCGCGCCGCAGGAATACAACTTCGACCGCTATCTCAACATCCGCGACGTCCTGATCTATCAGGCCGGCTACTACGGTCAGCGCGGCGCGGCCGTCGCCAAGCGCGCCGATCTGCTGCTCGAACGCTTCGACCTGACCTCGAAGGCGAAACAGCCGTACACCCGCCTCTCGGGCGGGATGAAGCGGCGGCTGACGCTGGCGCGCGCGCTGATCCACGAGCCCCGGCTGGTGATCCTCGACGAACCCACGGCCGGCGTCGATGTCGAGCTTCGTCTCGAACTCTGGTCGCTGCTGCGCGAGCTGAACACCAAGGGAACGACGATCATCCTGACGACGCACTATCTCGAAGAGGCCGAGGAACTGTGCGACCGCATCGGGATCATCCAGTCGGGAAAACTCGTCGCGCTCGAGACGACGCGCCGGCTGGTCGGCGAAGGGAACCTGCAGGACGTTTTCCTCGAATTGACGCGCCGCTGATGACGAACTTCGTCGGCTTCGAGACGCTGGTGAAGCGCGAGATGGTCCGCACGTTCTCGATCATCAACCAGGTCATCTGGCCGCCGGTGATCCAGACGCTGCTCTACGTCTTCGTGTTCGGCCTCGCGCTCGGAAGCCGCATCCACAACGTGCAGGGCGTCTCGTACGCGCAGTTCCTGATCCCGGGCCTCATCATGCTGCAGGTCATCGATCAGACGTACAGCGAGAGCTCCAGTTCCGTGTTCCAGGGACGGTTCATGAACTCGATTCAGGAACTGCTGATCGCGCCGCTCTCGGCGGCGGAGATCGTGTTCGGCTACGTCGTCGCGGGCGCGGTACGCGCGCTCTTCATCGCGCTGCTGATCACCTTGCTCGGGATCGTCTTCGTGCACACGGCGCCGATCAACTGGGGACTCTACGTGCTGACGATCCTGCTGGTCGCAGTACTGTTCTCGGCGCTCGGGGTCATCTTCGGGCTGATGGCGGAGAAATTCGACCACATCGCGGTGCTCACGACGTTCTTCATCACGCCGCTGGTCTTCGTCGGCGGCGTGTTCACCTCGACGCAATTCCTGCCGCCGCTCGTGCAGAAGATCTCGCTGGTCAACCCGATGTTCCACATGATCGACGCGTTCCGGTACAGCTACACCGGGACCGGCGACGAACCGCTGGGCGTCGCGCTTGCGATCGTGACCGTGCTCGCCGCCGCCGCGCTCGCGGTGGCGCTCTCCCTCACTGCCGCCGGATACAAGCTGCGCACCTGAGGGCGGGGCCGCCCGTCTGCAACCCTCCCGCGGTCGGCGCCCGTCGCTACGGTCGATGAACCGCTTCGTCCTCGGCGCCGCGCTCGCGGTGCTCGCGCTCACCGGATCGCTTGCCGCGCAGGCTGCCCCCCTCCCCGGTCCGGTCGTCGGGGCGCCGGCGCCCGAATTCGCGCTCACGACGATCGACGGGAAACGCGTCCGGCTCGCGGACTATCGCGGCAGGACGCTGGTCGTGAACGTCTGGGGTTCGTGGTGCCCGCCGTGCCGGCTCGAGACGTCCGACCTGAACGCCGAGGCCGCCGCGCAGGCCGCGCACGGCGTCGCGTTCCTCGGCGTCGACACGACCGAACCCGTGGCAACCGTCCGCGCGTTCGTCGCCGCGAAGGCGATCGTCTACCCGCAGGCCGCGACCGACGAAGCCGGCGAGTTCGTGCGCGCGTACGGCATTCGCAACTTTCCGACCACGCTGGTCATCGATCCGCAGGGCATCCTGCGGGCGCGGCACGCCGACAACGTCCTCCCGCGCGCGCAACTGCACGCGTACATCGTCGCCGCGCAGGCGTGGAAGAGCGCTCCGCTGACGAGCGCGTTCCAAACACAGCTCGACGCACTGCTCGCCCCCGCGTCGTATCCGTTCGCCGGCGATCCGGCGGCCGTGCGTTCCGCGGCGGCGCGCGCGGCGGCGGCGATCGCGCAGGCGGAGAACGCGCTCGACGACGCGATGGACGATACCTCGCGCGACCACGATCTGATCAAGACGCACGAAGAAGAAGAGACGCTGCGCGCCGCCGCCATCGCCGCGCTGGCGCCGGTCGCCGTGTCTGACGCAGATCGCGCCCTGCTGGCGCGGCTGCGCGGCGACGAAGCGTCGGCGCTGGGCGATTGGAAGGCCGCCGACGCGGCATACGCGCAGGCGCTGCGGCTCGCGCCCGGCGACCTCGACGCGCTCGCCGCCGACGCGTACGCCGTCTCGCAGCTCGGCGATCCGGCGCGCGCCGTCGCGATCGACGCGCAGCTCGCGGCGAAGAAGCCGTCGTACTATGCGTTCGCCGGGCTCGGCCGCGCACAGGCAGACGCCGGCGACGTCGCCGCCGCGGAGGTCTCGTTCGACCGCGCGCAAACGCTTGCCGCGATGCCGGCACAGCTCGCGTGGACGAACCTCTACTACGGCCGGATGGAGGCGAAAGCGCAGAACCCCGCCAAAGCGCGCGCCGCCTTCGCGCGCGCCCTGGCCGCCGCGCAGACAATCCCCTCGAACGACCCGCGCGCAGCGTGGTACGCGGAGCAGGCGCAGGAAGGGATGATCGCGCTGGGGATCCTGCCGGGCGCGGCGACTGCGCTCTCGCTCGCTCCCTGGACAGGCCCCGATCTCCCGGGTTCGGTCGCGAGCACGATCAAATACCGGCTCGCCGTCACCGGGAAGCCGGGCGCGAACGTTGCGCTCGCAGCCGGCGGCTTGCCGCCGCATTGGATCGGCTCGTTCTGCTCGGACCGCGTCTGCGCGCCGTTCCGCACCTCGGTGATCGTCCCGGCGGGCGGCGTGAAGATCGTCGAGTTTCAAGTCGTTCCGCTCGGTCCCGCGAAGGTCTCGACGATCAGCGTGCACGTCGACGCATCGGAACACCGCAAGCGCGTGGCGAGCGCCGTCGCGGAGGTACGGGTCTGATGAGCGTCCTCATCGCGGCCGCCGTCGCGAGCGCGCTCGCGCTCAGCGGACCGCAGGTCGGCGCGCCGGCCCCGGAGTTCCATCTCACCACGCTCGACGGGCGGTCCGTCTCGCTGGCGTCGTATCGCGGCAAGACGCTCGTCGTCAACGACTGGGCGACGTGGTGCCCGCCGTGCCGCGAAGAGACCTCCGATCTCATCGCGTCGGCGAAATCGCTGAGCGCACGCGGCGACGTCGCGTTTCTCGGCGTCGACTCGACCGAAACGGCGCCGATCGTGCGCGCGTTCGTCGCGTCGAAAGCGGTGCCGTACCCGCAGGCGATCGACGACGCGCACGGCTTCCAGCACGCCTACGACATCCGCGCGTTCCCCACCACAATCGTGATCGGCCCCGACGGGATGCTGCGCGCGCGCTACGTCGGCAACATCACCCCCGCGGTGCTCGGCGGTTTCGTCGCCGACGCGCGCGCCGGGCGCGACGGCGTCCTCGCATCGGCGGCGCAGCGCCGCGTCGACGCGCTCCTCGCGCCGTCGGCGTTCACGTTCACCGGTGATGCCGCCGCGCTGCGAGCGACGGCCGCAAAGGTCGCGTCCGCGATGGAGAAGGCCGAGGCGGTGGACGGCGATACCGATTATCTGCGTACGCAAGCCGAAGAGAACGCCCTGCGCGACAAGCTCGCGGCTGCGTTCGCGCCCGTCGCGACCGAAGACCGCGACCGCGCCGTCGTTGCGCGTCTGCAAGGCGACGCCGCCGTCGCGCGCGAGCAGTGGGACGACGCGATCGCGGCGTATCGCCGCGGACTTGCTCTGTCGCCGAACGACGCCGATCTCGCGGGCGGGTACGCTGAAGCGCTGCGCGGCAAGGGTGAGTACGGCGCCGCTGCCGACGCCTACGCGCGGCTTGCCGAACTCGCGCCGAGCGTCGATGCGTACGTCTCGCTCGGCGAGGCCGACGCGCACGCCCGCCGCTTCGCCGACGGGTCCGTCGCGTACGCGCAAGCGATCGGCCGCGCGCGCGCCGCGGTCGCCGCGTCGCCGAAGGATGCCAAAGCGATCCGGAAACTGGCATGGGCGTACCTCTACCAAGGGCGGCTCTACGCGCTCGCGGGCGACCGCGCGCGAGCACGCGCGTCGTTCGCACAGACGAGCGCCTGGGCGTCGCGCCTGCCGAAGAACGACACCCGGTACGCGATGTACCTCGAAGAAGCGCAGGAGGCGACGGTCGCATTCGACGCCGCACATCACGGCGGGAAAACGACGGTCTCGCTCGCGCCGTGGACGGGTCCCGACCTCCCGGGCTCGGCGGCGAGCACCTTCAAGTACCGGCTCGTCGTGGCGGGTGCGCCCGGCAAGACCGTTGCGCTGAACGCGACCGGTCTGCCGAAGCGCTGGATCGCGTCGTTCTGCAGCGACCGGCTGTGCACGCCGTTCCGCACGACGATCGCGCTCCCCGACTCCGGCGTGAAGGTCGTCGAGTTCACCGTCGTCCCGCGCACGCCGGCAGCGACGTCGCCGTTTGTCGGCGTCGAAGCCGACGGCGCGCACGCGGCCGTGCAGGTGCGTTAAGTCGGCTACGGACCTCAGTGCGCGGCGGCGCGTTCGAAGCCGCGCAGGACGGCTGCGAGCCTCCCGTTGATGTCGGCGGCCAGCGGCGCGAGCGCGTCGTTGCCGACGATCCCGAGCATCGCGCCGGCGTCGATGACGCCGACGGTCGTGCGGCCCTGCGCGCGTCGGACGAGGACGTTGCACGGCAGCAGCAGGCCGAGATCGGGCTCGGCGGCGAGCGCGGTGCGGGCAGCATCGGGGCGGCATGCGCCGAGGATGACGTACTCTCCGATCTCGGCGCCGAGCTTCGCGCGCAACGTCGCGGCGACGTCGATCTCGCACAGCACACCGAACCCCTGCTCGGCGAGCAGTTCTTTCGCGCGCGCGATCGCGGCCGGCACGTCGAGCGCGACCTCGGTACTGTTGCCGTAGGGCAGCGAAGTGATGTTCATGCGGGTTGATACTCCTCGCGGTGAAGGGGAGTGCGGTTCGCGCGCGCGGCGGCGTGCTGCGCCGCAGCAGGCCGCGCGACTGCGGCGTAGAGCAAGGGGACGATGAACAGCGAGAGCACGGCGCTGGCGCCCATCCCGAACACGAGCGCCCACGCCAGACCGCTCCACACCGGGTCGAACGCGATGACCACCGCCGAGAGCATTCCGGCGGCCGCGGTGAGGGCGATCGGCCGGGCGCGCACGCTCCCCGCGTCGATGAGCGCTTCGCGCAGCGGCGCTCCCTGCGCGAGACGTTCTTCGACGAACTCGACCAGCACGATCGAATTACGTACAACGATTCCCGCCAGCGCGATGACGCCGATCATCGCCGTGGCGCTGAAGTACACGCCGAACGGTGCGAGCAGCGCGAAGCCCGGCATCACGCCGATCAGGCCGAGCGGAACGGCGCTCAGAACGACCAGCGGGACGCGCAGCGAGCGGAAGCGCGCGACGAGCACGAGGTAGATAAGCACGAGTGCACCGGCCATCGCAAGCCCGAGATCGCGGAACACGTCGAGCGTCAGCTGCCATTCGCCGTCCCAGCGCACGGCGTAGCCCGGCAAGATCGCGGCGTTGCGGCGCAGAGCGAGAAGCGTATCGATCACCGCATAGGTCGAGCTGCGCCCCGCCATCTCGCCCGAAACGTAGTCGACGTCCTGTCGATCTTCGCGGATCGCGGCTGCCGGCGTGCGTTCGGTGACGACGCGTGCGACCGACGCGAGCGGGACGGTCCCCGCGGTCGTGCTGGGGATCTGCGTCTGCGCGAGCGCGTCCAGCGAACGCCGCCGCTCGTCACCGTAGCGCAGGAAGATCGGAACGGGGTCACGAGCCTCGGGAAGGCGCACCGTTCCGGACGCGATGCCGCCGAGCGCGGCGGCCGCCTCGGTTGCCGCGAGCTGCGGGGAGACACCGCTCAGCGCGGCGCTGCGCTGGTCGACAACCAGGTGCGCGCGCACCGGCTGCTGTTTCACGGAGCTGTCGACGTCGACCACGCCGGGCTCGGCGCTTACGAGATTCTCGACACTGCGCGCGATCGACGCGCGCACGGCGGGATCGGGGCCGCTCACCACGCCGAGAACCGTCGCGCGCACCGGCGGGCCGGGTGGCTCCTCGACGAGCCGCACCGCCGCTGCGTACGGCGCACCCGCGGCCTGAAGCGCTGGGCGCATGCGCCGCACGAACGATTCGGAACTCTCGTGCCGCTCGTGCGTGCCGATCAAGTTCACGCGCAGTTCGGCGTTCCAGGCGGCGTCACGGAAGAACGAGCCGCGGAGCACGCCGTTGAAATCCGGGACGGCGTGCGTGCCGACGAACGTTTCCACGTCGCGCACCGTCGGCTCGCGCAGCAGCACCGCTTCGACGGCGGCGGAGGCGCGACGCGTCCGTTCGAGATCGGTCCCGGCCGGCTCGTCGATCGCGACTGAGAACGTCTCTTCGTTCTGCGCCGGGAGCATCCGGAAGCGCACCAATTGCGCGAGGGGGAGGAGCATCGCGACGGCGAGCGCCGCCGCGACCGCGCCAACGAACAGACGCGCGCGCCGGCGATTGTCGAGCAGCCCGCCGAGCAGTCGGCGGTACGTCGTCTCCCAACGGCTGCGCGCCGCGTGCCGCACCGTCGGCGCCATCCGCAAGATGCGCACGGCGGCCCACGGCGTGACCACCAACGCGATCGCGAGCGACGCCAGCATCGCGATCGGGACGTCGAGCGGGATCGGACGCATGTACGGGCCCATCAGCCCGGTGACGAACGCCATGGGGAGAAATGCGAGGATCACGGTGAGCGTGGCGAGGATCGTCGGGCTCGCGACTTGAGCGACCGCGCTCACGACGAGCTCGCGGCGCTCGCGGCTCCCGGCGCGCGCGTGGCGATGAATGTTCTCGATGACGACGATCGCGTCGTCGACGAGCAGACCGAGCGAGAGGATCAGCGCAAAGAGCGTGATGCGGTTGATCGTCTGGTGCGCGAGCGTCGCGACGCCCAACGTGATGAAAAGGGTCAACGGGATCGCCATCGCGACGACTGCGGCTTCGCGCCAGCCCAGCGCGACGAGCAGCAGCAACGAAACGATTCCGATCGCTTCGAGCAGGCGTTGAAAGAGTTCGTTTACCGCCGCGTTCGCTTTCGCGCCGTCGTTGCGCGTCACGGCGAGGCGCACTCCGGCGGGGAGCGCAAACGCGCGCGTCGCCGTAAGGACCGCCGACGCGACTTGGACGACGTTCGTCCCGCTGCGTTTGGCGATCGCGATGCTCACCGCGCGTTCGTCGCGCACCGCGCCGCGTTCGGAATACGTCGCATACGTCTCGCGCGGTGCGAGGGCTGGAGCGACCGTCGCGATCGCACCGAGCGCGATCGGCACGCCGGCACGTACGCCCACGGTCGCGTTCGCGACGTCGGCAACCGATGCGAGCGGTGCGCCCGCGCGCACGTCGATCCGCGACGTCCCGTCGCCGACGTATCCGGCCGGCTGCTCGGCGTTTCCGCGCAGGGCCGCGTCGATCTGGGCGAACCCGACGCCGTAGCCCGCCAGCCGTGCCGGGTCGATGGTGACGTTGACGATTCGGCCGCGGCCGCCGTAGAGCGTCAGCGTACCGACTCCCGGAAGCGGGGCGAGCGCGTCGCTCAGCCGGTAGGCGAGATCCCGCAGCGCGCCATCATCGTACGTAGCACTCGCGAGCGTGAGCACGACGACGGGAACGTCGTCGACATCGATCCGCGAGACGACCGGCGTTTGCGCATCCGGAGGAAGGGCGCTGCGATTGCCCAGCAGGCGCGTGTAGAGGTCGACATAGGCGGCGGTGGGATCGGTTCCCACGCGATAGCGGACGGTGATCGTCGATCGGCCGTCCTGCGAGTTCGCGTAGAGGTGCTCGACGTCGCCGATCTGGCCGATTACGCGCTCGAGCGGGACCGTCACCAGGCGCGCGATCTCGTCGCGGGAGCGGCCCTGCGCATCGGTCGTCACGATCGCCGTCGGGACGTTGATCCGCGGATTCTCCTCACGCGGCGTTACGGCGAGAGCAAGCACACCGCCCGCCACGACCGCGGCGACCAGCACGGCGGTGAGCTTGGCATCGAGAAAGGCGCGCACGATGCGCGCGAGCGGGCCGAAATCGTCCATTTCCGTCCCCGTTGTATCATACCCATGGGGGTATATACAAGAATACTGTCGGGGGTATAATCGAGTGGTGCCCGCAGCTTCGAAGTCCGACTCCCGGCGGCTGACCCTTCCCGACGACGAGGTACGTGCGCTTCAGCGCCGCCTGCGGCGCGTCGAAGGCCAGATCCGCGCCATCCAGCGCATGCTCGACGAGCGCGCCGATTGTCACGCCGTCGTCCAGCAGATGTCGGCAGCACGCGGAGCGCTCGACCGCTCGATGGTGCAGCTCATGGTGGGCAGCATGGCCGAGTGCATGCGCGATCCCCGCGGCGCCGTCGACGAGCGCGAGATGCGCCGCCTCGGGGAACGCTTCGCAAAGCTGCTCTGAACGAGCGATCGTGTTAATGCGGCGCGTTATGCGCGCCGCCTCGCGATCGCGAGCGGTTCGACATCAGGCACCAGCCGGTGTACGCCGACTGAATCAAGTTCACGCCGACGAACGCGCCGAGCCAGAGCCAGCGGAGATCGACGTACGCCGCGAGCACGAGGCTCGCGAGGGCCACCGTTCCGCCGACCGCTCGGACGATGCGTTCGATCGTCCATCCGCGACGGTCGGCGGGTGCTCCCAGTTCCGACCACAATGACGTTCGCATGAGCGCCTCCGTCCGCCATCGTTGCACGGAGATGCGAAGCGCCGGCGAAGGCCCGTTCCGAACTCGCTCCCGCAGCGCCGCGTCAGCGCGCGGAGCCACCCATCACCACAGAACGCCGTCGCCGACGAGGATGTAGAGAATCGGGCCAACGCCCCACAGCAGGGCGACGATCGCCCAGATCGCTTTCTGCATGCTCGTGAGGTCGCTGCGCGCGGCGAGGTTGATCCACGTGAGTACGACCGCGACCGGATGCAGAAACGCCGAGATGAGGATTTCGAGCGTGAGCTTCATGCGCTCAGAAGAACGGGTTGTGGGCGCGTTCCGCGCCGATCGTCGAGGGCGGCCCGTGGCCCGGCATCACCACCGTCGCCTCGTCGAGCGCGAACAGCTTGAGCCTCACGCTCGCGAGCAGATCCGCGTAGGTCGACACGTCGGCGAAGATCCCGCCTACCGAACCAGCGAACAGCGTGTCGCCGGTGAAGACCGTCGAGCGGAAGAGGAAGCACGACGAGCCGTCGGTGTGGCCCGGCGTGTGCAGCATGCGGATCGCCGCGTCGTCGCCGAACGGCAGGTCGTCGCCGTCGGCGACAGGGAGCGCGCGGTGCGCGAGCGCGCCGATTGCGTGTGCGTCGCTGCGGTGCATCACGATCTGCGCGTCGGGAAAAGCGCGCGCGACGTCGGCGGTCGCGTCGCAGTGGTCGGCGTGCTTGTGCGTGATGAGGATGTAGCGCAGCGCGTAGGGCCCGTCATTCACCGCGCGCAGCAGCGTCTGCGGAAGCCCGGCCGGATCGATGAGCGCGGCCGTCTTCCCGTCGCCCAGGAAGAAGAGATAGCCGTTCGACGGATGCGGATCGTGGGGGTGGTGACGCACGTCGTGCGGGATCTCGGCGTCGGGGTACCAGCGCCGGGCCGCGGCGTCGGCGAACTTCCCCGGATCGAGCCGCAGCACGGTCGCGACGGCACGCGCCTCGTCATCGCGCGGAACGCCGTCGCCGCGGGTCCAGCCCGCGATCGTTGCCGCGTCGAGCCCGGTGCGCTGCGCGAGCGTCCGCGAATCGAGCCCTGCCCCGCGCATCGCCTTGCGGAGCACGTCCGCCGGATCGTCTTCGAGCGGGATGCGCGGCCAAGCATCCATTACGTCGCTTCGATCGTGTCCAGCCCGGCGAACGTTGCACCCGGGGTCGGAGCGCCGCCACGGCCGGCACCCGGGCCGAGGACCACGCGCGCGTGGCTGCCGCCGTCCGGACGCCGCGTCACCGAGAAGTCCTCCGCCAGCGCCGCGACGATGTACAGCCCGCGCCCGGACTCGCTCAGCACGTCGGCGGGCAGTTTGGGCAGATGCCGGAATCCCGGGCCGCGATCGAAGACGTGCAGCACCGGGAGCGGCCCGTTGCGATCGAGCGCGACCTCGGTCGTGCCGCCGGCGTACCGCACGACGTTGCCGACGAGTTCCGCGAACAGCAGTTCCGCCGATCCGATCGCGTCGACCGGGAGTCCGTGATCGCGCAGCGCGTCGGAGAATTCCCGGCGCACGTCGCGCGCCGCGTCGGCGTCGCCCGATGCGAACGACCAGCGCCGGATCGCGCGCTCGTCGCCGCCGGCGCGGCGCAGGGTGAACACCGCGACATCGTCGTGCGACGGCTCGGAGAGCACGGTGTCGTGGAGCGTGCGCGCAGGGTGCGGTGACTCGACGATCGCGCCGGCGCGCGACGCATCGCGCAGCCGCGCTTCGCCGGGTTCGACGTCGCGCGTCGCTTCGATGAGGCCGTCGGTGTAGAGCACCAGCATCGCATCCGGCAGCATCGGGGTCGTGAGTGTCACCCGCGGGAGACGGCCCGGGACGCCGAGCGGCAAACCCTCCGCGGCGAGTTCGGTCAGCGTCCCGTCGGCCGAGCGCAGAAACGGGCGAGGGTGGGCCGCCGATCCGTACGTGAGGAGCGAGGTCACCGGGTCGAAGACGGCGACGAAGGCGGTGGCGATCCGGTCGTTGCCTTCGGCCTGCAGCGTCCGATCCGCGGCATCGAGCATGATCGCCGGGTCGGGATGCACGTGCGCGACCCCGCGCAGGACTTGGCGCAGGTTCGTCATCGTGACCGCGGCGTCGATCCCCGATCCGCAGACGTCGCCGATCGAGATCACGATGCGGCCGTCGACGAGCCGCAGCGCGTCGTACCAGTCGCCGCCGACGCGCGAGGCGTCGCTGGCCGGACGATAGTACGCGTCGAAGGCGAGGCCGGGCGTGCGCGGGAGCGCGTTCGGCAGCGCGGCCTCCTGCAGCGTGCGCGCGATCCGCCGCTCGTGTTCGTAGCGTTGCGACATCTCGTGCAGCTTCAGCGAGAGCCGGCGTCCGCGCATCATCGTCTCGACGCGTGCGGTCAGCTCGACCCGTTCCACCGGGCGCAGCAGCACGTCGTCGATCACGCGCCAGGCGTCGCGCGTGACGAGCCCGACGTCTCGGCGATCGCTGATCAGCAGGATCGGCAGCAGAATCGGTTCCTGCGCCGCGCGCAGCGCTGCGAGCGCCGACCAGCGTCGATGCAGGGTCAGGCCGTCGACGACGCAAAGGTCGACGCCCGCGTCGATCTCGCCTTCGACGACGTCGTAGCGCTGAGCCAGCAGAGCGGCGAGCAGCCGCTGATTCGCCCGCGCCGCGAGTTGGACGAAGATGCGTTCGCGCGCCGGGCGCGGTTCAACTGGGGAGGACCAGCGGTTCATCGTCGGTCAGCGGAATGTTCGAGAAGATCGACTTCAACTGGAGCGGCGGCCCGATACGCACCCCCGACGCGGTGATCGCGAACTCGCGCACGGTTTTCTCGAAGTCGCTGAGCCGTTTCTTCAACACGCCGATGCCGCGCCGGATTTCTACAGCGCCGTCGCTGACGCGTTCGATATAGCGCAGAAAGATCACGTTGTCGGCCAGATATCTGATCCCGACGTCGGTCACGCGAAAGTTGAGCAAGTCCTTGAGTTCGTCGATCAGGAGCACGGTCACGCCGACGTTCTGCAGGTAGCGCCCGAGCGCGTGGATGCGCTCGGAGAGATCGTCGGAGACGGAGATCCGGTAGCCGCTCACGCTGTCGATCATCACGATGCGCGTGTCGCGCTCTTCGACGTCGCGGCGGACGATGTTCGCGAATTCGTCCGGGCCGAAGCGGAGCGCTTCGAGTTCCACGACGCGCAGCTTTCCGGCGGCGATCATCGCGCGCACCGGGATTCGTACTGCCTCGCTGCGCCGGATCAGCGTCTCGGCGCGTTCGTCGAAGGTGTAGATCACGCACGAATCGCCGCGTCGCGCGGCCTCGACGACGAGCTGGATGCCGAGCGTGGTCTTGCCGACGCCGGTCGGCCCGCTGATCAGCGAGACGGTGCCGCGCTCGATCCCGCCGTGCAGCAGCGCGTCGAACTCCGCGATCCCCGACGAGAGCGGATGCGGTTCGAACGCCCGCCGGTGCGTCTCGGGGATGAGGCGCGGAAAGACCTTCGCGCCGTGGCGGTCGAGCGAGAGCGCGTGCATTCCGCCGCGAAACCCCGAGCCGCGAAACTTCGTCACCGCGATCTCGCGGTTGCGCTTGCCGAACCCGAGCTCGATCACGCCGTCGGTGATGAATCGCAGATCGTCGTCGGGCGCTTCGCGCGTCGACTCGGAGGTGACGACGACCGAAGCCCCGTTCTCAGCGAGGAAGCGGAGCAAGGCAAGGACCTGCCGGCGAAATTGATAGGCGTCGGTGGTGAGATGACGCAGGTGCGTCATCGAGTCGACGAAGACGCGGCGCGGCTTCACGCGCCGCACCGTCTCGAGGATCCGCGCCGTCGTCGGCTCCGACTCCACCTCGCGCGGGGAGAAGATGTCGTAGGCCTCCGCGTTCGCGAACACGTCGGCGCTCGGGCTGAGATCGAGCACGTCGACGCCCGCGGCGTCGAACCCCGACCGCTCCGCGTTTGCGCGCAATTCGGCCTCGGGTTCCGCGAAGCTGATGTAGACGACGCGCTCGCCGCGCTTGAGACCCTCGACCAAGTAGTGCCAGCCGATCGTGGTCTTCCCGCTCCCGGGAAGCCCGCTGATCAGATAGGTACGGCCCGGGACCAACCCGCCTTCGAGGACTTCGTCCAACCCCTCCACGCCCGTCGAGACCCGACCAGTATTCACAGGGTAGGGCATCCCCCGGAATCGCCTGGTTCTATCCTGGGAACCGGACGCGCCGGCGCACGGGTTGAATGGGGCGGAATGTCTCCCGCCTCCCACGCCAAGGTCGCCATCATCGGGTCAGGTCCGGCCGGGCTCACCGCGGCCGTTTACGCGGCCCGCGCGAACCTGGCACCGATCGTCTTCGCCGGCCACATGTACGGCGGCCAGCTCATGCTGACCACCGAGGTCGAGAATTACCCCGGCTTCCCCGAGGGGATCATGGGCCCCGATCTCATGGAGGCGTTTCGCGCGCAGGCCGAGCGCTTCGGTTCCGTGATCCACAACGTCGACGTCACCGAGGTCGACTTCTCGGTGCGGCCTTTCGTCCTGCGCACTGCCGAGGAGAACTATACTGCGGACAGCGTGATCGTCGCGACCGGGGCGAGCGCACGCTGGCTCGACATCCCGGGCGAGGCGCGGCTGCGCGGTCGCGGCGTCTCGACTTGCGCGACGTGCGACGGCGCGTTCTTCCGGCAGAAGCACATCGCCGTCGTCGGCGGCGGCGACTCGGCGATGGAAGAGGCGCTGTTTCTGACGCGTTTCGGGAGCAAGGTCACGGTGATCCACCGGCGGGACGCGCTGCGGGCGTCGAAGATCATGGCCGACCGTGCGCTGCGTCACGAGAAGATTGCGTTCATCTGGAACACCGCCGTCGAAGAGGTCATCGGCGAAGATGCGACGGCCGCGCTCAAGCTGAAGAACCTCGCGACCGGCGAGGAGTCGACGCTCGACGCCGATGCACTGTTCATCGCGATCGGACACGATCCGAACACGGCGATTTTCCGGGGTCAGCTCACCCTCGACGACGCCGGCTACATCGTGAGCGACGACGGCGTGCGCACCAACATCGAAGGCGTGTTTGTCGCCGGCGACGTTTACGACATCCGCTACAAGCAGGCGATCACGGCGGCCGGTTCGGGCTGCAAGGCCGCGATCGACGTCGAGAAATATCTCGAGGGTCTCGAAGCGGAGCACGCGGCCGCGGTTCCGGCCTGATGTCGACCGAGATCGAGCGGCTCGGCGTCCCGGTAGGCGCGGCGTATCCCCACGCGATGGACATCTTCCGGCGCCTCGACGGGCTCGAGGCGTTGGGGATGATGCAGCGCGGCGAGGTGCCGGTCACCAACATCACGCGCTGGATGAACTTCTCGCTGGAGACCGTCGAGCGCGGGCACGTGACGTTCGGGATGGTCCCGCACGAAGAACTCTACAACTTGATCGGCTCCGTCCACGGCGGGATCATCACGACGCTGATGGACAACGCGCTGGGCTGCAGCGTGCAGTCGATCCTCCCGGCAGGCCGGGTCGCGACGACGATGGATCTGCACACGCGATTCCACCGCCCGGTGACCGCCGCGACCGGCAAGGTGTTCGCCGACGCACGCGTCGTGCACAGCGGCCGCCGTACCGCAACCGCCGAAGCGCACCTGGTCGACGCCGCCGGAACCGTCTACGCCACCGGCACCTCGACCCTGATGATCCTCGAAGACCGCTCGACGACGTAGCAACGCTGAGCGAAGTGTCACGCTGTCGACGGCGCTACCGCGGCGGCGGGACGAGCCGGTTCTTGATCTCGGGGACGAAGTATTCGCCGCGCAGCACCTGCACGTCGGTGACGAGCACGACGCCGGAACGCGCGTTCAGCAAGGGAACGATTACATCGAGGATCGGGTCGAGGTGGTCGCGCGTCACGATCGTGACGAGCACGCACATGTCGCCCTGACGGTGCCCGTGGTGCCCGTATCCGGTCACCTCCGGGATCACGGTGTAGCCGGTCGCGTGCTGGTCGAGCAGTGCCGCAACCGCCGGCACCTGATCGTGCTCGAGCACGATCTCGATCCGCTTCATCGTGTTGAGGATGCGGCGCCGCATGGCCGGTGATTCGCTGCCGCCGCGCCGTTCCCCAGGGCGATCCTGTTGTTAGCGGCGGTAGAAGAGCGTGACGTGCGGGTTTTGCGGGTCGGGCTGGTTCTGAATCGCGACCGCGAAGACGTTGCTCGGGTCCACGTGGTGACGCTGCACGTACTCGCTGAGCGAGTTCTGGTCTTCGCTCTCGCCGTTGGCGCGGTCGTTCGAGGCGACCGTCGCTTTGTCCATCGCAGCCCGCAGGGCGCTGCGGCGACGCGCGGTCAGCATGCGGCGCTCGCTCGGGCCCAGGCCCGAAACGGCGATCATGCTGATCTCGCCTTCGGAGATCTGATTGCGCATCGCGGCCAGCATCTGCGTCTCGCGGTCGATCCGGCTCACGGCGTACGAGGCGGTCGGGAGGCGGTGCTCGTCGGCTTGCGCGCCGGCCGGCGGCGGGCTCGCGGCCGCGGCGACGAGGAGCGCTGCTGCGAAAAGTGTGGAGCGTTGCATCGGAAGATTGTTCCCGGCGGAGGCTTGGCGCTACCGCCGACGAGCGATCCCTTACACGTGGAGCAGCGCGTTGCGCTGGTGCAGATCTTCCGTGTACGCCTGCTCGATGAGCGCCGCGTAGCGCCGCTCAACCACGCGCCGCTTCACCTTCAGCGTCGGCGAGAGTTCGTCGTCTTCGATCGTCAGGTCGCGCGGAAGAAGCGCGACCCGGCGCACCTGCTCGAACGCCGCCAAGTCGGCGGTGTGCGTCTCGACTTCGCGGATCACGAGCGTGCGCACGCGGTCGTCGGTCGCCATCGCGGCGGTCGTCATCGCGCCGAGTTCGAGTTCTTTGCGGATGAGATCCCAGTTCGGCGCCACCAGCACCGCCGGATGCGGCTTGTCGTCGCCGAACGCCATCACCTGACCGACGTAGATCGAGCGTTTGATCGCGGTCTCGATGCGTGAGGGCGAGATCCACTTGCCGCCGCTCGACTTGAAGAGTTCCTTTTTGCGATCCGTGATGACGAGATGCTCGCCGTCGAACCGTCCGATGTCGCCGGTCTGGAAGAACCCGTCGGCGGTGAACGGCTGTTCCGCGGGCGGCAATTGGTAGTAGCCGAGCATGACATTGGGCCCCTTGACGAGGATCTCGCCGTCGTGGGCGATCTTCACCTCGACGTTGCGGATCGGCGTTCCGACCGTTCCCAATTTGACGTTCGACGGCCGGTTGACGGTGACGACGGGCGACGTCTCGGTGAGGCCGTAGCCCTCGCAGACCGGAAGCCCCAGCGCGGCGAGCGCGAGCGCTGTGTCGCGGTGCAGCGGCGCGCTCCCGCTCACGAAGTAGCCGAGACGGTCGAGGCCTAGCGCCGGCTTGATGCGTTTCAGAACGAGCGCCTGCGCGAGCGCGTTCTGCACGCGAAGCACGGGATTGACGAATCCGTCGCGCAGCGCGCGCTCGTAGGCGACGCCCGCTTCGATCGCCCACGGGACCAGCTTCGCTTTTACGCCGCCCTGGACGCGCGCGTTTCCGACGATGCCGGCGATCAGCCGTTCGAAGATGCGCGGCACGAACGCGACGTGACTCGGGCGGATCGCCCGGAGATCCTCGAGCAGCCGTTCCGGCGTCGTCACGTAGATCGTCGCGAGGTTGTAGAGATAGCCGAGCGCGTCGGTGTGCTCGAAGATGTGCGCGAAAGGCAGCACGGAGAGCGCGCTCTCGCCCTCCTTCAAGTCGCTGAGATCGGGGTCGAACGCGTCGTGGACGTTGGAGCTGAGGTTGCGATGCGAGAGCATCACGCCCTTCGGCGTACCGGTCGTCCCCGACGTGTAGATGAGCACGGCGAGATCGTCGAGCGCGGTCTGCGCGGTAAACGTCGCCAGCTGCGAGGGATCGGCGTCGAGCAGGGCTTCGCCCTCGGCGACCAGCGCCTCGATCCCGAGCTCCGTATCGCCCGCGAAGCTGACCAGCGGCGGCGGCGCGGGGACCGCTTCGCGCACGTGAGCCGCGGCGCCGGCGTTTTCGACGAACGCGAACTTGGTTTCGCTGTTCGCGAAGATGTAAGCGATCTGGTCCTGGGCGCTCGTCGCGAACATGGGGACGACGACGGCGCCCGCGTAGAGGATCCCGAAGTCGGCGACCAGCCAGTCGACGCAGTTCTCCGAGAGAATCGCGACCCGATCGCCCCGCTCGATCCCGCGCGCCCGCAGGGCGCAAGCGATCGCGGAGGCACGCCGGTGGACGTCGCCGCTGCTGAGCGCCCGTGTCGTGCCGCCGTGCCGCTCCGCCAGGGCGATCGCGCGCGGCACGGAGAGCCGCTCGGCGATGAAGGCTGGAAGAGTGGGCAGCGGATCAGGGCGCGTCATCCGATTGTTGAAAACTCCGGCGCAACATGGGTAGGCGGCGGCCTTGACGGCTTAACGCTAACCTATTATGAATAATATATGCCAGCGCGGTCAAGGGCGGCGGCACCCGCTGCCATGGAGGCCCCGGGTCCCCTCGACTCCTCGAAGGGCGATTTTCCCACGGAACTCTGGGGTGACCGCGTCTTTACCGGGGAAGTCAAAACCAAGACGGTGTTCCCGGCACTGGTCCTGCAGCTTCTGCACGCGCAGCCGGACAGCGGCTACGGCCTGATGCAGCGCATCGCCACCCTCGGCGGTATCTTCCCGGTTAACCCCAATACCATCTATCCGCTCCTGCGGCGGCTCGAAGATCGCGGCTTCATCCGCGGCGAGGCCGATGCGTCGACGAAACGCGGTACGACGCTGTACCGCATCACCGACGCCGGCGAAGAACGGCTCGAGCGCATCAAGCACAATTTCCGCCCCTACCTCACCAATCTGATCGCGGCGCTGCAACGGCTGCGCGGCGACTTGTACGGAGAGACGTCATGAGCACTTACCGCGCTCCGTTGCGCGACATGCAGTTCGTCCTGCGCGAATTGGCAGGCGTCGAAGAGATCGCAAAGCTTCCCGGGTACGAAGAGACGACCGACGTGCTCGACGCGATCCTCGACGAAGCGTCGACGTTCGCGACGGAGGTGCTCGACCCGATAAACCAATCGGGTGACCGCGAAGGCTGCACGTGGAACGACGGCGTCGTCACCACGCCCAAAGGCTTCAAAGAGGCGTACCACGCCTTCGCGCAGGCCGGCTGGATCGGTCTGCCGGTGCTCCCCGAATACGGCGGACAAGGGCTTCCGCAGCTGCTGCTCGGCCCGACGCTCGAGATGTGGAACGGCGCGAACGTCGGCTTCGCCAACGGTCCGCTGCTCAATCAGGGCGCAATCGAGGCGATCGAGCTATACGCGAACGACGCGTTGAAGCAGGTGTACGTGCCGAAACTCGTAAGCGGCGAGTGGAGCGGGACGATGTGTCTCACCGAGCCGCAGGCGGGCTCTGATCTCGCGCAGGTGCGCAGCACCGCGACGCCCGAGGGCGATCATTATCGCATCAAGGGGCAAAAAATCTTTATCACGTTCGGCGAGCACGACATGACGCCGAACATCATCCATCTGGTCCTTGCGCGTCTCCCCGGCGCACCCGAAGGGACGAAGGGCATCTCGATGTTCATCGTGCCGAAGGTGCTGGTGAACGCCGACGGGTCGCTCGGCGAGCGCAACGACGTCAAGTGCGCGGGCATCGAGCACAAGATGGGGATCAATGCGAACCCGACCTGCACGCTCAACTACGGCGAGAGCGGGAACGGCGCGATCGGCTACCTCGTCGGCGAAGCGAATCGCGGGCTCGAGTACATGTTCGTGATGATGAACGCCGCGCGCTTCAGCGTCGGCGTTCAAGGGCTGGCGATCGCCGATCGCGCGTATCAGCATGCCGTCGAGTACGCGAAGGAACGGATCCAGTTCCGCGACGCCGCCTCGCGCGATCCGAAGCCCGTCGCGATCATCAAGCACCCCGACGTGCGCCGCATGCTGCTCTTCTGCAAGGCCAACATCGAAGCGATGCGGGCGCTCGCGTACGTCACCGCAGCATCCCTCGATTACGCGCACAAAGCGACCGACGAGAACGTCCGCAAGGAACATAAGGCGTTCGTCGAGCTGATGATCCCGGTCGTCAAGGGCTGGCTGACCGAGAACGCCCAGACGGTGTGCTCGGTCGCGCTCCAGGTCTTCGGCGGGATGGGTTACGTCGAAGAGACGGGGATCGCGCAGCAGTACCGCGACGTGCGGATCACGACGATCTACGAAGGCACCACCGGGATCCAGGCGCTGGACCTCATCGGCCGCAAGCTGATCCGCGACATGGGCGCGTCGGCGACGAAGGTGTTCAAACAGATCTCGAAGTTCGCGAAGGAGCTCGAGTCCTCGGAGAATGCCGAGGTCAAAGCGCTCGCGCAGCCGCTCACCGACGCGACGAAGGCGCTGGCCGATACCTCGCAGTGGATCGGGATGAACGCAATGGGCGATCTGCGCAAGGCGTTCGCCAATTCGGTCCCGTTCCTGAACTTCTTTGGGATCGTCGCGGGCGGCTGGCAGCTCTTCCGCGGCGCGAAGATCGCCGCCGAGAAGCTCGCGGCCGGCGAGAACGACCCCTACTACACCGCCAAGATCCAGACCGCGACGTTCTACGCCCACAACATCCTCACGCAGTACGCGTACCTGCAGAAGCAGATCGTGGACGGTTCCGCCGGCGTGATCGCCGGCGACGACGAGATGTTCGAAGTCGAACGCCGCGCGCTCGCGACCGCGTAAGGACGAATCCGTGAACGGAAGCAACGGCGCGCACGCCGACGGCGTGCAGGTCATTACCCTCGACAATCCGCCCGTCAACGCGCTGAGCTTCGCGTACTCCGCGAGTTTGCTCCGCGAGATCGAGGCGGCGGAGGCGAATCCGGCGCTCACGACCGTCGTGATCGCCGGCGCGGGCGGCATCTTCAGCGGCGGCGCCGACGTCAACGATTTCGCGACCGAACCGACGCCCGAGACGAAAACCGTCCGCGACGTGATCGCGGCGATCGAACGCGGGACGAAGACGTACGTCGCGGCGATCGACGGCAACGCGCTGGGCGGCGGCTTCGAGCTGGCGCTGGCGTGCGACTACCGCGTCGGCACCGCGAAGGCGAAGCTCGGACTCCCCGAGATCAAACTCGGCTTGCTGCCGGGCGCCGGCGGTACCCAGCGTCTGCCGCGCCTGCTCGGTGCGAACGACGCCCTGCAATTGATGCTCAAAGGCGAGACCGTCAAAGCCGCCGATGCGAAGGCGAAGGGGATCCTCGACGAGGTCGTGGAGGGTTCGGCGAACGTCGTCGACGCGGCGAAAGCCTATGCCGGCAAGCCGCGCAACCGCATCGCGGAGCGCCAGGCGCAGCTCGGCGTGCAGGGGCTGGGCCTCTTCGCGACGCCGTTCGTCGTCGCGCAGGCGCACAAGATGGTCCCGCCGGAGACCAACGGCGGGTTCGCCGCGCACAAACTGATCGACGCGGTGCAGGCCGCGATCGAGCTGCCCTTCGAACGTGGACTCGCGCGCGAAGCGCGGCTGTTCGAAGAACTGGTCCGCTCGGCGCCGTCGGCGGCGCTGCGCCACGTCTTCTTCGGCGAGCGCGAGCTCTCCAAGATTCCGGGCCTGCCAAAGACCGAGCCGCTCGCGATCGCGAAGGCCGCGGTCATCGGCGGCGGGACGATGGGGACCGGGATCGCGATCACGTTCGCGGAGGCCGGGATCCCCGTCATCGTCGTCGAGACGAAGTCGGAAGCGGTCGAAAAAGCGCGCGAGACCGTGTTCGGGATGTTCAAGTATCAGGTCGACAAAGGCCGGCTCACGCAAGAAGAAGCGTGGACGCGCGCCAACTCGATCACCTTCGAAGAAGCCTACGAGGAGCTCGGCGACGTCGATGTCGTCGTCGAGGCCGTCTTCGAGTCGATGCCGGTGAAGAAAGAGGTCTTCGGCAAACTCGACGCGCTCACCAAACCGTCGTGCATCCTCGCGTCGAACACCTCGACGCTCGACATCGACGAGATCGCCTCGGCGACGAGGCGGCCCGACAAGGTGCTGGGCCTGCACTTCTTCGCGCCCGCGAACATCATGAAACTGCTCGAGATCGTGCGCGGGAAGGCGACGTCCGCCGAAACGCTCACGACCGGGATCGCGCTGGGCAAGAAGCTGCGCAAGGTCGGCGTCGTCTCCGGGAACGCGTTCGGCTTCATCGGCAACCGGATGCTCTTCGATTACGAAGCGCAGGCCGTCGAGCTCGCGGAAGAAGGCGTCCCGCTCGAGCGGATCGACAAGGTCATCAAGCGCGACTTCGGGATGGCGATGGGGCCGTTCGCGGTCGCTGATTTGTCGGGACTCGACGTCTACCACTTCATCTCGCAGTCGCAAGGCGGCGCGCCGCTCGGCCGGGTTCCGATCATCGCGAAGCTCGTCGAGCAAGGACGTCTCGGGCAGAAGACGATGAAGGGCTTCTTCGACTACGACAAGAGCGTCGGCAAAGGCCGCGAACCGATCGCCTCGCCCGACGTCGCGGCGCTGTTCCGCGAACTGGCCGTCGCCGCCGGCGTCCCGCAGCGCGCGGACGTCACCGACGACGAGATCCTCGCGCGCTGCATCTATCCGCTGGTCAACACCGGCGCCGAACTGTTGCGCACCGGGATCGCGTTGCGCCCCGGCGACATCGACCTGGTGTGGATCTACGGCTACGGGTTCCCGCCGCATCACGGCGGACCGATGTGGTACGCCGACGAGATCGGCGTGCGGAACGTCGTCGCGGCGATGGAGCGTTTCGGGTGGACGCCCGATCCGCTGCTCGTCGAGATCGCCCGCAGCGGCGGCACCATCGCGAACTATTCCAAGGAGTTGGCACATGCCTGAGGCGGCGATCGTCTCGGCCGCGCGCACCCCGATCGGGCGTGCGTTCCGCGGCGCTTTCAATCAAACGCACGGTGCGACGATGGCGGGTCACGTCATCGAGCACGCGGTGCAGCGCGCCGGCGTCGATCCGTCGGAAGTCGAAGACGTCGTGCTCGGCACCGGACTGCCGGAAGGCGCGACCGGCCACAACATCGGGCGTGTCGCCGCGCTGCGCGCGGGGCTTCCGCTCTCGACCGCCGGGACCACGATCAACCGCTACTGCGCGTCGGGCCTGCAGGCGATTTCGACGGCCTCGCAGCGCGTCATCGTCGACGGTGCGAAGGTGATGGTCGCGGGCGGCGTCGAGTCGATATCGCTGGTGCAGAACGAACTCAACATGAAGTCGTTCAGCGAAGAGTGGATCATGCGCCACGATCCCGACATCTACATGCCGATGCTGCAGACCGCCGACAACGTCGCAAAGCACTACAAGGTCTCGCGCGAGGCGCAGGACGCGTACTCGCTGCAGTCGCAGCAGCGCACCGCGGCGGCGCAGGCCGCCGGCAAGTTCGACGCCGAGATCGTCCCGCTGCCGACCTGGAAATACGTCGAAGACAAGGCGACCGGCACGTTCACCGAAGAGTTCGTCACGCTGACGAAGGACGAAGGCAACCGTCCCGACACGACGCTCGAAGGGCTCTCCTCGCTCAAGGGCGTGCTCTCGAAAGATTCCTCGATCACCGCCGGCAACTCATCGCAGCTCTCCGACGGCGCGGCGGCGGTCGTCGTGATGGACGCCGACGAAGCGCGCAGCCGCGGGATCCAGCCGCTCGGCTTCTATCGCGGGATGGTGGTGCGCGGTTGCGATCCCGGCGAGATGGGGATCGGGCCGGTCTTCGCGATCCCCGAGCTCCTCAAGCGTCACGGTCTCACGATCGACGACATCGGCTTGTGGGAGCTCAACGAAGCGTTCGCCGTGCAGACGATCTACTGCCGCGACACGCTGGGGATCCCCAACGAACGCTTCAACGTCGACGGCGGTGCGATCTCGATCGGCCATCCGTACGGCGTGAGCGGCGCGCGCATGGTGATGCACGCGTTGATCGAGGGCAAGCGCCAGGGCGTCAAGCACGTCGTCGTGACGATGTGCATCGGCGGCGGCATGGGAGCCGCCGGCCTCTTCGAAGTCGCCTAGTCACCCCTCGACGAGCGTGACGCGGCATTGCGCCGCACCGGCAGGTCGACGACGACGCGCGCGCCGGCGCCGGGCGTGTTCTCAATCCGCACCCTCAGCGCGAGGGCTTCGACCAGAAACAGGCCGCGGCCGCCGGTGGCCGCGGCGTCGGGGACACGGCGCAGCGATGGGATTCCGGGACCGCGGTCGGCGACGATAAGCGTCGCACCGGCTCCGCACCAAGAAACGTGCAGGCCGATCGCGCCGGGAGCATGCTTCACGACGTTGCCCACGAGTTCGCCGACGATCAGCTCGACGGCGTCGAGGTCCGACGCTTCGTCCGCTTGGGCGGCCAGGAACGAACGGATCGCACGGCGCGCGCTGAGCGCTTCCCGAGCATCCGGGGCAACCATCGACCACTCCGGTGCGTAGGTCATCGTTCCGGCTCTACCCCATTAGCGCCGAAGACCACGCAGGGTAGCCCGTGGTTATTCCGATTCGCCCTCGTTGAAAAGTTCGCCGTAGCGCGAGCGCAAATCGCGCTTGAGGAATTTGCCGACGCCCGTGCGCGGGATCGCGTCGATGAACATGATGCGATCGGGGGTCTGCCACTTCGCCAGCCGCTCGAGCATCCACGTCCGGATCGCCTCTTCGTCTTCCTCGTATCCTTCGCGCAGCACCACGGCGGCGACCGGCCGTTCCTGCCAGCGCGGATGACTGATGCCGAAGACTGCCGCCTCTTTGACGCCGGGATGGCCCATCAGCAGGTTCTCGACCTCGACCGACGAGATCCACTCGCCGCCGGACTTGATGAAATCCTTGACGCGATCGACGATCTCCATGTAGCCGTACTCGTCGACGGTCACCACGTCGCCGGTGTGGAACCAGCCGTCCGGTTCGAACGCCGTCGCGTTCGCCTCGTCGTTGTTATAGTACGAGCGCGCGATCGCGTAGCCGCGTACGAGCAGTTCGCCGCGCGCCTTGCCGTCGGCCGGCACGTCGCGGCCGTGCTCGTCGACGACACGCCACTCGACGATCGGTGAGAACTTCCCTTGCTTGTAGCGTTCGTTGCGCTGCAGTTCGGGGTCATGATCGAGCAGGCTCGTATCGGAGGCGACCGTGCCGACCGGCGACATCTCGGTCATCCCCCACGCGTGCACCGCTTTGATCCCGAGCGCAGCGAGATCGTCGAGGAGCGACTTCGGCATCGCTGCGCCGCCGATGACGATTCGCTCGACGGTGCTGAGCCGTTTCCCCGACGCCTGCAGCGCGTCGCGCACGCCCATCCACACCGTCGGTACGCCGGCCGACATCGTGACGCGTTCGCTCTCGCAGAGTTCGATGACGCCCGCCGGATCGAGCCGTTCCATCGGCATCACGAAATCGGCTCCGACCATCGGCGCCACGAACGGCGTTCCCCACGCGTTGACGTGAAAGAGCGGGACGATCGGCAGCAGCCGGTCGCGCTCGCGCACCGCAAGCGAGTCGGTGAGGCCGATCGCGAGCGCGTGCAGGTACGTCGAGCGGTGCGAGTAGAGAACGCCTTTGGGATCTCCCGTCGTCGCTGACGTGTAGCAGAGGATCGCCGCCGCGCGCTCGTCGAGTTCCGGCCAGGCGAACGTCTCGGGTTCACCGGCGAGCAGCGTCTCGTAGTCGTGCGCGCCCTCGAGCGGTTCCGTCCCTTCGCCCATCACCACGAACGCGCGGTCTGCGTGCGGATCGAGGGCGATCGCCGGCTTGAGCGCCTTCACCAGCGATGCATCGACGAACACCGCGCGGTCGCCCGCGTGGTCGAGCACGTAGGCCGCCTGATCGGGAAACAGCCGGATGTTCACGGTGTGCAGCACCGCGCCGATCATCGGGACCGCGTAATAGAGCTCGAGATGACGATGCCCGTTCCAGGCAAACGATGCGACGCGATCGCCGGGACCGATGCCGAGTTTACGCAGCGCGTGTGCGAGTTTTGCGACACGCGCGGCGAACTGCACGTACGTGAAGCGGACGATGCCCGCTCCGTCGCGCGAGATGACCTGCTTGCGCGGATGCGAGCGCATGGCGTGTTCGAGGATGTTGCGGATCAGCAGCGGCTGCTCCGACATGGTCGAAGCGATCGTCGCGCCCGGGGCCGGTGAGGGGATCGTCTCCATGGCCCCCGCTTGCAGAGTCACCCGGCGCAAATCCTTCGCCGCCGGGCGGGGTCAGGCGGCGCGGCGGAACAGCGCCCGCAGCGCCTCGTCGAGTTCGGGGTGGCGGAAGACGTAGCCGGTCGCCTGCGTCCGCTCGGGGATGACGCACTGCCCTTCGTTGATCACCACCGCGCCTTCGCCGAGCAGCATCGTTCCCGCGAACGCCGGCATCGGTGCGAGCGTCGGGCGGCCGAGCGCGCGGCCGAGCGCGTGGGTGAAGTCGCGGTTGGTGACGGGGTTGGGTGCCGTGGCGTTGAGAACGCCGTCCGCGCCGTCGATCGCGTGCAAATAGATCCCGATCTGGTCGTCGATCGAGATCCACGAGTACCACTGCGCGCCGCTGGCGACGACGCCGCCCAGACCGAAGCGGAAGATCGGGAGCAGCTTCGCCAGCACGCCGCCGTCGGAGCCGAGGACCAGGCCGGTGCGCACCTTCGCGACGCGCATCCCGAGGCCGGCGGCGGTGTCGGAGGCCGCTTCCCAGTCGACGCACAGCCGGGCCAGGAAGTCGGAGCCGGGCGGGCTCGCCTCCGTGAACCGCGCGGTTCGGCTGGTGCCGTAGTAGCCGACGGCCGACGCGCTGACGTACGCGCGCGGCCGGGATTCGACGCGCGCCAGCGCCGCCAGATACGCACGCGGCGCGTCGACGCGCGAGGTCACCATCGCGCGCTTCGCCTCGTCGGTCCAGCGAACCGAGACGGGCGCACCGGCGAGGTTGACGACGACGTCGCTGCCTGCACTCGCGTCGGCGGCGCGGGCCGGGTCGCGCAGGCTCGCGGTCACGACGACATCGCCGCGCGCGCGTAGCGCCGCGGCGAGGTGGCGGCCGATGAAGCCGGAGGCTCCGAGAATGGTGACGCGCATCGTTGATTCGACGCCGCGGCGGCGGACCGCACTCCGCACCGCGTCGACGGCGCTACGGCTTCGGACTTCCGGCCGGGCTCGGGACCGGACTCTGCGGCGGCGCCGCCGGATTGTTCGGAATCGTTCCGGGGGCACCCGGCGCGGTCGCCGCGGGCAACGGCACCGGCGCGGCGGATGCCGGCGCGGTCGTCATCGGCATCGGCATCGAACCGTGCGGCATCGCGCCGCCCATCGCGCCGTGCGGCATCGTGCCGCCCATCGCCCCGTGCGACATATGGCCGTTCATCATCATGTGGCCTGCGCTCATGTGCGCGCGATGCATCGCCTCGGCGCGGCATACGTACACGCCCTTGCCCCTGCCGAACATCGCCGAACTCTTCGCGTAGACGGCATGCATCGCCGGCACGTACCACATGACCGGTCCGGTTGCTGCCGTGCAGTGCGGCATCGTCGCTTTGGTCGCCGCGCCGGCCGCGCCCGGCAGTGCCGCGTTCGACGCCAACACCGCGCTCGCAATTGCCGAGAGAAGCTTGCCCATCGAGTCGATCCTCCGTTGGCCATGTGCTCGTGCAGGGATCGTGCTAAGCGTCGACCGCCCGGCGTCTAGCGCAAGAACCGGGCCGGCGCATCGGGCGCGGAGGCGTCCCGGCGAGCGCGCCCTGGGACGCTTGCAGGTCGAGGCCGCGCAGGCGGCCGGAGCCCCAGGAGCCCGGCCGCGGCGGCGAGGGCGGCGACGCGCAGACGGCTTGGTGACTCGTGCTACGATAATCGGCCGGCGGAGCGCCTAGAGTAAGGCTACTGCAGGTTGCGGAGGACGGCGATGGCGCTGAAGAACCGGCTCGCGAAGCTGATCATCGACCCGGCGTTCCGCCATCCGGGCTTCTTGAAGTTCGTGTTCGCGGTCGACGACCTCACCGGGATCGACGTCGTGAAGGCGCTGGCGCCGTTCAAAATGCTCCCCGCCTCCAAGCAGCTGTTCAGCCGGTGCTTCGCGCACTTCGTCTCGGGCGAAGAGATTTCGCTGGCCGCCGCGACCGAGCTCTCGACGTGCGCGCCCGCCTACGCCGAGCACAAATATCTGCTGCTGCAGGCGAGCGAAGAGCGCACCCATCTCGAACACTTCCGCGACAAGCTGGCGCAGTTCGGCTTGGGCGAAGCCCAACTCAACCGCTACGTCGCGCCGGCGTTCGCGCGCTTCGGTTCGCTGATCCGCGAACGGACCGGGCGCGGCGACTACGTCGCCGGCGTCATCGGCAACAACGTCGTCGTCGAGGGCTTGGCGATCTGCCTGCTCGAGCTGGGCTGCCGCGAGATGCGCGCGAACAGCGACGAGATCTCCGCGTTCATGGACTTCGTGCTCGAAGACGAACGCCACCACGTCCGGTTCGGCGAGCGAACGCTCAAGAAGCTTCACGAGAGCGACGCGATCGACCACGCCGCGGCGGAAGACTTCTACGGCCGCATGTGGGACACGACGCGCGACGTCATCAACGACATCCCCGACGTGCTCGACGCGATGGACCTTTCGCCTGCTCCGTTGCTCCGCGATGTGAAAGCATTTTACGACGCGCGCCTTGCCGCGGCGGGACTCGTTTTCGCGGTCTGACGCTAAGAAACGGCGGCGGTGTTGCCGAACATCGGGAGATGGCTACCGGCGTCGCGCTCAACACGTGCGTCTTTCTCTTTGCTTTCGCGTCGATGTTTCTGCTCGGCGGAAAGCGTCCGCTGCTCGCACTTTCGACGCGCGGCCTGCTCGTCGTGCTGCTCGGCCTGGGCTTCACGTACGTCCTCGCCGCCGACGCGTGGTACCGTCCGTACGTCGGCGTCGCGACGCTGATCGCGAACGTTCTGTTCGTCGCGTTCGCGGCGATCGATTTCCGCAACTGGCAGAATCGGCGCGCGGGCGAGCGCTAGCCCAGCGCGCTGAGCAGCGCGGCGCTCTCGCGATCGAGGCGCTGCTCGAACACTTTGGGATGCGTGAGGTAGAAGACGCACATCGCCTGTACGACGTAGGAATGACTCGTCGCGTCGGCGAGCGTTTGGACGCGCGCAAGCGTCGCGCGCACCAGGCGCCTCAGCGCGATCACCGCCTCTGCTGAATCGGCGTAACACGCGACGAAGTTCAACTCGCCGTGTTCGCGGTCTTCGGCCTGATCGATGAAATAATCGAGCAGGATGTGGATCGCGGAGACGCCGGGGAAATAAGCGGCGACCGTGGCGTCGATCTCGTGCGGCGCGAGCGTGTCGCGAGCGGCGAGTTCGATCAGCGCAAAGACCGGGAGCGACGACCCGCACGCCGCCGCGAACTCCCACCACGCGAGGCCGGGGAAGCGTTCGCGGTTGCGCGCGTACCACGCATCGCAGGCGCGTTCGCGCTCGCCGGCGGGACCGTGCTTGAGCACCTGCAATTCGGCATAGTACCGAGCAACGTCGACGAGCGTCTCGCGGACCGCGCCGTAGTGAGGCAGCGTCCGCAGCAGCCCGCGCGACCGTTCGACGAGCGCCCGCAGGTAGCCGCCGTCGTCCCCGGCCGGACCGTCGCGATAGTAGTCGTGGAGCGGCCGGCGGTCGTCGAGCGCATCGAGCAGCGATTCGTGCAGCGAGGCGAAGCCGCGCTGCGAGACGCCAGGCAGGCGATCGCACAGGTTGTCGAGATAGTCGTAGATCGTCTCGACGGCGGCGACGATCGCGATGTAGTGGTTCGCGCGCTCGCCGCGCATGAACGTCGCGAGGATCGCACCGCCCTGCACGTGATAGGCCTTGTGATCGATCGACGCCAGCGCCTGTTCGCGCAGCGCGGCGTCCGGGATCGCCTCCGCGCGCACGCGGATGTCGGCGAGTTCGCGGCTCGCGCGCGGGATCACGGTCGCGACGAAACGCGCAGTCGCGTACCAGCCGCGGGGACCGAGCGCGAGAAAACGCCGCACCCGCGTCGGACGGCTGAAGACGGTCGCGATCGTCGTGCGGACGTCGCGCCAGAGCGCGTCCGGCACCGCGAACACGCCACGCAGTTTAGATCCCACCGACGAAGCCTCCCGGCGCGAGCGTTCCGTGCGGATCGAAGCGCGCTTTGAGCGCGCGCATCGTCCCGATCGTCGACGGCGCCGTTCCCCACGCGTCGATCTCGACGCCGGCGGGAAGATGCGACGCGACGATCTGCGCGCGGCCGAGCACGTCGCGCAGGCGCGCAACGCCGCGTGCGAGCGCGCCTGCGTCTCCTGCGATCCCCGCGACGACGTCGCCGGTCAGCAGGTCCGCGAGCGTGCGGACCGGCACGTTCGCGCCGAGCGCCGTGCGCGCGGCCTCGGCACGGTGCACCGCTTCGGAAGGAAGACCGCGCGCGAGCAGCGTCACCTCCTGTCCGTCGGCGGGTGCGACGACGGAGTCGATCGCGCGCTGAAACACCGCGGCGGCATCCGCTCCGTCGAGGATCCGCGTCTCGGCGACGCCGGCGGCGCCGAGCGTCGAGCGGTAGTCGCGCACGCCGCGTTCGACGGAACTCTCCGACCCTTCGAAGAGCGCGACGATCTCGGGCCGGTGATCGCCCCGCGCGTCCCCGTCGAGCAGCGCCGCGAAACCGTCGCGGATCAGCAGCGCGACCGGCGGCACCATCAGCGCGTGAAGGCCGGCGTCGAGGCGCTCGCGCGACCCGGGATCGAAACGCGAGACGGCGAACCGTCGCGCCGGCGGCATCGGCAGCACCTTGAAGTTTGCGCGCACGAACGCGCCGAGCGTCCCGTGCGAGCCGACGTACAGCTTGCCCATGTCGTAGCCGGTGACGTTTTTCACCACCATCCCGCCGCTCGCGGCCAGCGTGCCGTCGGCGAGCGCGACCGTGCTGCCGATGAGCAGATCCCGCGCGCGACCGTATGCGCTGCGGCGCGGTCCGGTCCAGCCGGCCGCGAGCGTTCCTCCGATCGTTGCGCGCGCCGGAAACGGGGCGTCGAGCGGGAGGAACTGTCCGTGCTGCGCGAGCGTCTCCGCCAGCGCAGCGAGGGTCATCCCGGCGCCGGCGCCGATCGTGAGATCGCGCGGATCGTAGGAATGCACCGCGCACAGACGCGTGGTCGCGATGACGGCGTCGCAGCGGCGCGGCGGGTTGGCGGCGGCGAGCAGCGTCCCGCCGCCGCGCACGAGCACGGCCTCCCCGGCGTCGGCGGCCGCGCGCAGCGCCGCCGCGAGTTCGCCGGCATCTGCCGGTTCGACGACGCGCGGTGCCGACTTCGGCGAGCCGGCGATCATGCGTGCACGGGCGGACCGACTTCGCCGCAGCGTGCGCCGGCCGGAAAGATCTTGTCGGGATTGAACGCGCGCGCCGGATCGAATACGGCGCGCACATTTCCCATCGCGGCGAGATCGTCGGGGGAGAAGACGAGCGAAAGCGACTCTTTCTTCTCGTAGCCGATCCCGTGCTCGCCGCTGATCGTCCCGCCCATCGCGATGCAGGTGCGCAGAATCTCGGTTCCCGCGGCGACGACGGCGTCGACTTGACGGCGCTCGCGGCGGTCGAAGATCAGCAGCGGATGGAGATTGCCGTCGCCGGCGTGAAAGACGTTGCCGACCGGAAGCTGATGATCGCGCGCGATCGCGTCGATTTCGTGCATCACCTCGGGGAGGCGCGTGCGCGGGACGCACGCGTCCTGGATGTAGTAGTTGGGCGCGATCCGGCCGATCGCGCCGGCGGCGCCTTTGCGCGCGGCCCACAGCGCGTCGCACTCGGCCTGATCGCGCGCGGCGCGCCACGAGAGCGCGCCGTGGTCTTTCGCGATGCGCGCCAGCAGCGCTTCGCCGGCGGCGACGTCATCGTGCGTGCCGGCGAGTTCCGCGAGCAGGACGGCGCCCGCGTTCTCCGGATAGCCGGCGTGGTAATGCGCTTCGACGGCGCGCGTGATCAGCGCGTCCATGATCTCCAGCGCCGTCGGGACGATCCCGGCGCCGATGATCGCGGAGACCGCCTCCGACGCCGACTCGACGTCGGCGAACGCGGCGACGCAGACCCGCACCGCCTCCGGCACGGTCATCAGCCGCACGTCGACCTCCGTGATCACGCCGAGGGTTCCTTCGGAGCCGACCAGGACGCCGGTGAGATCGTATCCCGGATCGTCCAGCGAGACGCGGTGGACGGCGCCGTGCGTGTCGACGTATTCGAGCCCGAGGACGTGATTGGTCGTCGTGCCGTATCTCAGGCAGTGCGCGCCGCCCGCATTGGTGCCGACGTTGCCGCCGATCGTCGAGATCTTCTGACTCGACGGATCGGGGGCGTAAAACACTCCCTGGCTCGCGATCGCGTGCGAGAGTTCCAGGTTGATCAGGCCCGGCTGGACGCGTGCGCGCCGATTGCGCACGTCGAGCTCGAGCAGCCGGTTCATCCGCGCGAACGAGATCACCAGACCGCCGCGCGAGGGGACCGCGCCGCCGCACAAGCCCGTTCCGGCGCCGCGCGGGACGACGGGTTCGCCGCATTCCCGTGCGATCGCGATCGCGCGCGCGACCTCGCGCGCGTTGCGCGGGATGACGGCCGCCGCCGGGAGCCGGTCTTCGCTGTATGCGTCGAACGCGAACACGGCAAGGTCCTCGGGCTCGGTACGGACCACGTCCGGGCCGAGTGCCTCCAGCAGACGCGAGGTGAAGGCGCTCACGCATCTGCGCTACGGAGGGCGAACGGGAAGTTCCTGGAACGAAAACTGCCTGGTGTTCTTCTGGCGCCGATCGAAGCGCCGCAAACCGCCGGTACGCGCGACGATCATGGAGCTGCAGCGCCGCAGCTATCGTGCTGCGGGCGAGTTTCCGGTCGTCTACACCGTCAAGGGCCGCAGCGGGAACCATAATGCGCTCGCGAATTATCTTTCGGCCGGCGGCCTGCGGCTCATCGGTGACGAAGAGGCTTGCACCGGACGCGCTCCTCGAAACGCGCTTTACGCTTCCCGACGAGCTGATCCGCGGCGTGCAGCTGGAGAAGGAGATCGTCCAGACGACGGCGCTCGATCCGCACGCGCAAGGTCATGGTGCCGCCGGAACCGTTCGGGGAGATCGTGCTGCAGGGCCGCGTCGTCGCGCTCTTCGACCGCACGCGCGTCGCGTTCGTCCACGGCGTGCGCTTCGAGAACCTCTCCGATCGCGACGCCGCTGAACTCGAACGCTTCATCCATCTGTGGCAGGTCCGTCAATTGCGCGCGCGCGTCCCAGCGCGGCCTCTGAAGCGGTCGCCCCGGCCGCGGCTACTCAGTTTTGAGTATGCCCGCCTCCGCGGCGGCCGGCGCATCCTCCGACGAGGAGGAGAAGGAGATGGATTACAAGCGCTTCCTTGCGGTGCCGCTGGCGCTGCTGTTCGTTGCGATCTCGGCGTGTACGGGCGGTGGCCGCTCGGGCAGCACGAGCCCGGTGCCGCAATCACGCGCCCGCGCCGACGCCGCGAGCCTTACCGACACGTCGATCAACCTCGACCTCACCGCCGACGCTCCGGCGACGCAGAGCAGCGGCAGCGGCTCGGGGACCTCGTCGATGCCGTTCCCGCCGGTGCCGGATTCCGACCCCTTTTACGCGCAGCCCTCGCCGTTCCCGAACCTCAAACCGGGGACGATCCTGGCCTCGCGCGCAGTCACGTACGCACCCGATGCCGTGCCCCAGCCGAACCCGGCATGGCAGATCGAGTTCGTCTCGCGCAACCTGCGAGGCAACCCGATCGCCTCGGTAGCGACGGTCGTGCGGCCGCTGGTCCCGTTCGGCGGCGGCGCGCAGCCGCTCGTCGCGGTGCCCTACTACGAGAACTCGCTGGGGTCGAAATGCGCACCCTCGCACTCCACGACCGGCTCGACCGCGAACAACCCCAGCAATACCTAGGGTTCGTTCCCGCTGCAAGGTCTCGCGCAGGGGATGACGCTGGTCTTCCCCGACCATCTCGGTCCGTACACGGAGTAGGTGTCGCGCTGCTGCACGCGCGCGTCACGCTCGACGCGATTCGCGCCGCGCCGGCGTTCACGCCGCTCGAACTCAACGCGTCATCGCCGGTCGGCATCGAAGGCTACTCCGGCGGCGCGATCGCGACCGCGTGGGCGGCGACGATCCGCAAGGCGTACGCTCCAAAGATGAACGTCGTCGGCGTCGCATCGGGCGGCACGCCGGCGAACTTCAAAGACGTCCTCGAACAGTTCGACAACAACACCGCGGCCAACGCGCTCTCCTCGATCGGCCTCGATCTGATGCTCGGCATCAACGGCGCGTGGCCGAGTTTCCTCACGCCGTATCTCAATCAGAAAGGGATCGACGCGGCGAACGCGCTCAAGGACGGCTGCGGCGGCCAGCTTTCACAGACGGGTGCAGACGTGCCGACCGGACACTTCGCCGACTACACCAACGTCGCCGATCCGCTGAACGTGTCGACGATCGACGCGATCCTCCCGAAGAACGATCTGCCGAACGGCCGCAACCCGATCGATCCGATCTACGTGTATCACTCGCAGGTCGACGAACTGGTGCCGATCGGCGACACCAACTCGCTCGTGCGCACCTGGTGCGCCGCGGGCGTGCACGTCGCGTACTATCGCGGCCTGCAGGGCGATCACGTGAGCTTCGACGCGACGATGGCGCCCACGGTCTTCACCTACCTCGCGTCGCGTTTCCGCGGCGGTCCGGAAGCGACGCCGGCCGGGACGACGACGTGCAACTAAGCCGTCGCGTTCAGCGAGCGTACAGCAGTGCGCCGGCGCGCAACGCGCGATAGGCGGTAAGTCCGGGCTTCCATGCCGCGACGATCGCGTCCGCCGGCGCGCCTGCGAGGAGCGACGTCCGCACGGCGTCGGTCCCCCAGTCGCGGTCCATGCTGGCCGCGTGCGCGATCGCAAGTTTCCCTTGCGCGCGCGCCGCGACCAGCAGTTCGACCGCCGTGCGCACGTTCGGAAAGGCGTGCGGATCGGTGACATTGATGGCGACGCCGTGGAGCGTCTTGTTCGCCCAGAACCCGCGCGCGGGGGTCCAGTCCGTCGGCTCGAACTCGACGCCGGGGATCGCGCGCGCGGCGAGCGTATCACGGAATGCGGCCGCGTCGAACCCGAACCCGCCCGCGTACTCGAACGGACGGTCGGTTCCGATCCCGTTGTTTACGCCGGCCTCGTCGATGAGGCCGGTGGCGAGATAGACCATCGTGGTGCGCGCGTAGGGGATGTTCGGTGACGTCGGGATCCAGGTGAGCCCCGTATCGCTCCACAGCATCTCGCGCGACCAGCCCTCCATCGGCACGACGTGGAGGCTGCAGCCGATGCCGAACCGCTCGTTGGCGAGCTTCGCGAATTCACCGATCGTCAGGCCGTGGCGTTCGGGGATCGGGTAGAGACCGATGAACGATTTGAACTTCGGGTCGAGCACCGGACCGTCGAGCGCGACGCCGCCGATCGGGTTCGGCCGATCGAGGACCCAGACCGATTTGCCGTACTGCGCCGCGGCTTCCATCACGTACGCGAGCGTCGAGAAATACGTGTACGGCCGCGCGCCGACGTCCTGGATGTCGAAGACGAGGACGTCGATCCCGTCGAGCATCGCCGCGGTCGGCCGCCGCGCCGCACCGTAGAGACTGTGGACGGGGAGTCCGGTCTTTTCGTCCACGGACGAGCCGACAGTCTCGCCGGCACCGACGGTCCCGCGGATTCCGTGTTCGGGACCGAAGAGCGCCTTCACGGCGATCGCGCCGTTGCGATGGACGGCGTCGATCAGCGACTCGCCGGTCGAGAGCGTGCCGGTGGGGTTGGTGACGATCCCGATCGTGCGGCCGCGCAGTGCACGCCACGCATCCCGGACGAAGACGTCGTCGCCGAGCGCGACCGCCGGACGCGCGGCGCGAGCAGGCTCGCCGAACGCCGGGGCCGTCGCGGCGGCCGTGACCGCGGCGAGGAACGCACCGCGCCGCATCAGACGAACTCCGGCAGGGCGCCGGACGGGATCAGTCCGGCGCGCGCTTCGCGCGCGAACAAGTCTTCGACCGCCGCGATCCCCTTCGTTCCGACGTCGTCGCTGAACTCGTTGACGTAGAGCCCGATGTGCGCGCGCATCACGTCGTCGTTCATCTCGAAGGCATGCGCGCGCACGTAGTCGATGATTTCGCCTTCGCGCTCGCGTGCGAACTGTAGGCTGCGGCGGATCGCGCCGTCGATCGCGCGCGCGTCGTCTTCGGCGACGTCGCGCCGCACCAGGATCGCGCCGAGCGGGATCGGGTTCCCCGTCTCGCGCTCCCACCAGTCGCCCAGGTCGAGCAGGCTGACGAGTCCCGCCTGCTGGTAGGTGAAGCGCGACTCGTGGATGATGAGCCCCGCGTCGACCTCACCGCTCGCGACGGCGTCGACGATCCGGTCGAAGCGCATCTCGACCGTCGTCGGCGTGCGGCCCAGCGCCAGACGTAGCAGCGCGAACGCCGTCGTCAGCGGGCCGGGGATCGCGAAGACCGCGTCGTCGTCGAGACCGCTCAGCGTTCGGACTGCGCCGCTCGCGCCAGGCCGCGCGATCACCAGCGGCCCGCAGCCGCGGCCCAGCGCGCCGCCCGCGCGCAGGATGCGATAGCGGTCCAGCAGATAGGGGATCGCGCCGTAACTGACCTTCGTCAGTTCGTAGCGGCCCTCACGGGCCGCGTTGTTGAGCGCCTCGACGTCGTCGAGGACGACCTCGACGTGCGGCGCGGCGTCGAGCAGCCCGTTGGTGAGGGCGGCGAAGATGTACGTGTCGTTGGGGCAGGGCGAATAGGCGAGCGAATACGTCATGTGTCCGTCTGCAGAACGTCGAGCAGGGTCGCGGTCGTTGCGGCCGCGGCGGCCGCGCCCGCGCGAAAGTTCCATTGATTCGTCGCCCGGTCGCCGACGACGTTCGAGACGCCGCGCAGTTCGATCGCCGGGACGCCGGCGTCGATCGCAGCGCGCAGCACCGCGAACCCTTCCATCGACTCGACGCCCGCGCCGTAGCGCGCGCCGAGGGCCGCCGCGCGCGCGTCGCTCGACGTGACCGTCGCCGACGTCACGCCCGTGAGAACGCGCGCACGCGCCAGGCGCGCACGCGCGGCGGCGAGCAGGACGGCATCCGCGTCCGCGGTGCGCGCGAGCGCGAGTCCGCCCGGAAGCGCGAACGCGCTGCCGTCTTCGAGACCGAGTTCGACGTAGTGCTCGACGTCGACGATCACCGCGTCGCCGACGGCGCAGCGGTCGCGAAAGCCGCCGCCGATCCCGGCGTTGACGACGGCACGATACCGCTTGCCGGCGAGCGCTCGCGCCGTCCCGGCCGCGGCCTCCACCGGGCCGACGCCGACCGCGACCACGTCGACGCCGGCGCGCGCGGGGAGCGCGGCGAGCTCCTGCGCGACGGCGCAGACGACGAGCACGTTCACCGGACGCCGATGAACTTGTGCGTCTGCAGCGAGAGCCGGAAACGCTCCGGCCGCCGCTTCGCTGCGTCGACGGCGAGCGCGACGTTGGCGGGCTTGTTGCCTTCGGGCTGCAAGAAGATGCGCGTCTGCGGCGGGAACTCGGTCACCCATTCCTCGGGGACGCGGCCGTCGACGATGAGCTTCGCTTCGTTCGCGCGGCGCGCCATCGCGGGCGCGAGCCGTTCTTTCGGCGAGACGGTCAGCCAGACGCCTTCGGGAAGTTCCGTCGCCAGCGTCCCGTTCGATTCGATGTGCACGTGCCGCCCGTCGGCGATCAGTGCGGCGATCAGCGCGGGCGTTTCGGACTGCGCGAGCGGCTCGCCGCCCGTGAGGATCACCATCTCGCAGTCGCCGCCCTCCGCGCGCACCCGCGCGACGACGTCCTCGACCGAGGCGAAGAACTTCAGCGCGTAGTCGGTGTCGCAGAAACGGCAGGAGAGATTGCAGCCGGCGAGGCGGACGAAGACCGCGGGTGTTCCGGTCCACGTCCCCTCGCCTTGGACGCTGTAGAAGATCTCAGCGAGCTGCAGCATTCCTCATCCGTCGAGCGCTAACGGGTGGCCTGACGCGCCGCGCGCAGGACCTGCACCGTCACCGGAGTGTTCGCCGGAATGGTGACGTTCTGCTTCGCGTTCTTCGCGTAGATGTAGCCGCCCGCGGCACCGAGCAGGCCTCCGGCGTTGGTGCCGAGCTTCTTGCCGATGATGTTGCCGACGATCATGCCGGCGACGGCGCCGCCGGCTTCGTTGACCGCATTCGACTTGGTGTTGACCTGCGCGCCGGTGATGCGGCCGTCGAGCGCGTACGTGTTCCCCGAACGGGTCTTGAGCGTGTCGGTGCAGACCTGCAGCTTCGCCGTGCGGCCCTGACCGGCGGCTTGGACATCGCAGACGTGCGCGTAGATCGTGGCGCCGGTGATGTTGTTGTCCTGCGAGTGCACGTCGGTGATGAGAACGCGCTGGCCCACGACCGCCGACTTGGAGTCGATGCTCTGGTTCATCGTGCCGACCAGGTTCGTCCCGGCCGAGACCTGGGCCGAGGCCGCCAGCGGCACGGCG